>NZ_JBFAVD010000004.1:0-385936 GCF_040679615.1 Streptomyces sp. NPDC052225
AGTTTCGCGCCGAGCACCGTCTGGTACGTCCACTCGCGCGCGTACTCGCCCCGGGCCTTGGCGTAGCGGGCCAGGGCCTGCTCGTCGGAGAACGCCAGGATGAAGCGGATGCCGTTGAAGTCGGCCGTCAGCATGGCCTGCTCGCCGCCGGGCTCCTCCGGGCCGCCCAGCGGCACCAGGACCGCGGTGCGCCGGAACTCGCCCATCAGGGCGGCGAACTCCCGCCTGCGCGCCGCCACTTCAGGATCCTCGGCCACCGACGCCGCCGGATCCTCGGCCACCGACGGCACCGGATCCTCGCTCACCGACGGCCCGGAGTCCGTGGCCGCTGTCGGCTCGGCCTCCTCGGGCGTGGGCCCGGGTTCCGCGGCCGGTGCGGCCGGGGCCTCGGCCATCTCCGCGTAGTCCGCGAGACGTGATCTTGGAATTCGAGGCGGCTGGTCCGCCGCGCCCCCGTGCTCAGACATGCGGCCCATCATCACCGCTGTGGGTGGCCTGAGCGCAAGCCCCCTCGGTGCGCGCCGTCGACACCCCGGGTTTGACCTTCGTCACTCACCGGGTACTCTCTTCGGCTCGATTGGCCCCGGACATGCCCCGTATGGCAGACTGTCGGGGTTGCTCGGTTGAGTGCCGATGCTGCGCGCCTCCCGCCGGGAGGACCGGAAGCGAGTCCCACAGTACTCGTCGCCCTATCTGTCGCTTGCGGCAGCGCTTGGGCGGACGTACGGGAATCTTCCGGGAAGCTCAGTGAGGGGCGAGACCAGGCACCTGGTGGGTTTCTTCCCCCAGCACCTATGTGGCCTCGGGCCGCAGAACCCTTAGCAGGGAAATCCGTACGGATATTTCTGTCAGCGGGACTGCGACACGCCCGACCGCGTGGGTCGGAGGAAGTGTGAAACAGGGCCCTCAGGTTCCAGAGCGTTACGAGAGACAGGACTACTAAGTAGCCATGGCGGGACAGAAGATCCGCATCCGGCTCAAGGCCTACGACCACGAGGTCATCGACTCCTCGGCGAAGAAGATCGTCGAGACGGTGACGCGTACTGGTGCGTCGGTCGCGGGCCCGGTGCCGCTGCCTACCGAGAAGAACGTGTACTGCGTCATCAAGTCGCCGCACAAGTACAAGGATTCTCGCGAGCACTTCGAGATGCGCACGCACAAGCGCCTCATCGACATCCTCGACCCCACCCCGAAGACCGTTGACTCCCTGATGCGACTCGACCTTCCGGCCGGTGTCGACATCGAGATCAAGCTCTGAGGGCCGGTGATCTGAAGATGACTAAGCAGATCAAGGGCATCCTGGGCGAGAAGCTCGGCATGACGCAGGTGTGGGACGAGAACAACCGTGTTGTTCCGGTCACCGTCGTCAAGGCCGGCCCGAACGTCGTGACCCAGGTCCGTACGAACGATGTGGACGGCTACGAGTCGGTCCAGATCGCCTTCGGCGAGATCGACCCGCGCAAGGTGAACAAGCCCCTCAAGGGCCACTTCGCCAAGGCTGACGTGACCCCGCGCCGCCACCTGGTGGAGCTCCGCACCTCCGGCGCCAGCGAGTACACGCTGGGCCAGGAGATCACTGCCGAGGTCTTCGAGTCGGGCGTCAAGGTTGACGTCACGGCCAAGAGCAAGGGCAAGGGCTTCGCCGGTGTCATGAAGCGCCACAACTTCAAGGGTGGCAAGGCGTCGCACGGTGCCCACCGTGTGCACCGTATGCCCGGTTCCATCGGTGGCTGTGCCACCCCCGGCCGTGTCTTCAAGGGCATGCGCATGGCGGGTCGCATGGGCAACGAGCGGGTCACCACCCAGAACCTGACCGTTCACGCCGTTGACGCGGAGAAGGGCCTGCTCCTGATCAAGGGCGCGGTTCCTGGTCCGAACGGCGGCCTCGTCCTGGTCCGCACCGCGGCCAAGGGGGCCTGAGGACTATGAGCACCATTGACATTCTGTCGCCCTCCGGCGACAAGACCGGGACCGTCGAGCTCCCGGCCGAGATCTTCGACGTAGAGAAGATCAGCGTTCCGCTGCTCCACCAGGTTGTCGTCGCGCAGCTGGCCGCGGCCCGTCAGGGCACGCACAAGGTCAAGCGTCGTGGCGAGGTCCGTGGTGGCGGTAAGAAGCCTTACCGCCAGAAGGGCACCGGCCGCGCCCGCCAGGGTTCGACCCGCGCGCCGCAGTTCGCGGGCGGTGGCGTCGTTCACGGCCCCACCCCGCGTGACTACTCGCAGCGGACCCCGAAGAAGATGAAGGCCGCGGCCCTGCGCCACGCCCTCACCGACCGGGCCCGCAACGCTCGCATCCACGTCGTCACCGGCGTGGTCGACGGCGGAGTCTCCACCAAGGCCGCGAAGTCGCTGCTCGGCAAGATCTCGGAGCGCAAGAACCTGCTCCTCGTGATCGACCGCGCCGACGAGGCCTCGCTGCTCTCCGCTCGCAACCTGCCCCAGGTCCACATCCTGGAGCCGGGCCAGCTGAACACGTACGACGTTCTCGTCTCGGACGACGTGGTCTTCACCCAGGCCGCTTTCGAGTCCTTCGTGTCTGGCCCCAAGGCCGCTGACACCGAAGGGAGCGAAGCCTGATGGCTACGCGTCACCCGAGCATCGCCTCGAAGGCCGCCAAGGCCGCCAAGGCCGCGCGCGTCGCCAAGGCGAAGCGCCACGCCACCGAGGGCAAGAACACCGTCGAGACCCCGCTGAGCAAGAGCTTCACGGACCCCCGTGACGTTCTCGTCAAGCCGGTCGTCTCGGAGAAGAGCTACGCGCTTCTCGACGAGGGCAAGTACACCTTCGTCGTCGCGCCCGGCGCCAACAAGACCCAGATCAAGCAGGCCGTCGAGGCGGTCTTCTCGGTCAAGGTCACCGGCGTCAACACGCTCAACCGCCAGGGCAAGCGCAAGCGCACCCGCACCGGTTTCGGCAAGCGTGCCGACTCCAAGCGCGCGATTGTGACCCTCGCTGAGGGCGACCGTATCGACATCTTCGGCCAGGCCTCCTAACGGAGCGCCCTGGTCCGAATATCGGACGAGGACTGAGAAATGGGAATCCGCAAGTACAAGCCGACTACGCCGGGCCGTCGTGGCTCCAGCGTCGCCGACTTCGTCGAGGTCACGCGGTCCACGCCGGAGAAGTCGCTGGTCCGCCCGCTGCACAGCAAGGGCGGCCGTAACAACGCCGGTCGTGTGACCGTTCGCCACCAGGGTGGTGGCCACAAGCGCGCCTACCGCGTGATCGACTTCCGTCGTCACGACAAGGACGGCGTGCCCGCGAAGGTCGCGCACATCGAGTACGACCCGAACCGCACCGCGCGCATCGCGCTGCTGCACTACGCGGACGGCGAGAAGCGCTACATCCTCGCCCCCCGCAACCTGTCGCAGGGTGACCGGGTCGAGAACGGCCCGTCGGCCGACATCAAGCCGGGCAACAACCTTGCTCTGCGCAACATCCCGGTCGGTACCACGATCCACGCGATCGAGCTCCGTCCGGGCGGCGGCGCCAAGTTCGCCCGCTCCGCGGGTGCCTCCGTGCAGCTGCTGGCGAAGGAGGGCTCGATGGCCCACCTTCGTATGCCCTCCGGCGAGATCCGCCTGGTCGACGTGCGCTGCCGCGCCACGATCGGCGAGGTCGGCAACGCCGAGCAGTCGAACATCAACTGGGGCAAGGCCGGCCGTAAGCGCTGGCTGGGCGTTCGTCCGACCGTTCGCGGTGTGGCGATGAACCCGGTTGACCACCCGCACGGTGGTGGTGAAGGCAAGACTTCCGGTGGTCGCCACCCGGTCTCGCCGTGGGGTCAGAAGGAGGGTCGTACTCGTTCGCCGAAGAAGGCTTCGAACAAGTACATCGTCCGCCGCCGCAAGACGAACAAGAAGCGCTAGGAGCGGGTTTAGATGCCGCGCAGTCTCAAGAAGGGACCCTTCGTTGACGGCCACCTCGTGAAGAAGGTGGACGCTCAGAACGAAGCCGGTACCAAGAACGTCATCAAGACCTGGTCCCGCCGCTCGATGATCATCCCCAGCATGCTGGGCCACACGATCGCGGTGCACAACGGCAAGACCCACATCCCGGTGTTCGTCACCGAGTCGATGGTCGGCCACAAGCTCGGCGAGTTCTCGCCGACGCGCACCTTCCGGGGTCACGTCAAGGACGACCGGAAGTCGAAGCGCCGCTAAGGCGGGGTGGAATCGACTATGACTAACACCGAAGGGACAACCATGGAAGCCAGGGCCCAGGCGCGGTACATCCGCGTCACGCCCATGAAGGCCCGCCGCGTGGTGGACCTCATCCGTGGCATGGATGCCACGGAGGCTCAGGCGGTCCTGCGTTTCGCCCCGCAGGCCGCGAGCGTGCCGGTCGGCAAGGTGCTGGACAGCGCCATTGCCAACGCCGCGCACAACTACGACCACACCGACGCCTCGTCGCTGTTCATCAGCGAGGCGTTCGTGGATGAGGGTCCGACCCTGAAGCGGTTCCGTCCGCGTGCTCAGGGCCGTGCCTACCGGATCCGTAAGCGGACCAGCCACATCACCGTGGTCGTCAGCAGCAAGGAAGGAACCCGGTAATGGGCCAGAAGGTAAACCCGCACGGGTTCCGGCTCGGTGTCACGACCGACTTCAAGTCGCGTTGGTACGCCGACAAGCTGTACAAGGACTACGTCAAGGAAGACGTCGCCATCCGTCGGATGATGACGTCCGGCATGGAGCGCGCCGGCATCTCGAAGGTTGAGATCGAGCGCACCCGTGACCGCGTGCGTGTGGACATCCACACCGCTCGTCCCGGCATCGTCATCGGCCGCCGTGGCGCCGAGGCCGACCGCATCCGCGGTGACCTCGAGAAGCTCACGGGCAAGCAGGTCCAGCTGAACATCCTCGAGGTCAAGAACCCCGAGGTCGACGCTCAGCTCGTGGCCCAGGCCGTCGCGGAGCAGCTGTCCTCCCGCGTCTCCTTCCGTCGCGCCATGCGTAAGAGCATGCAGTCGTCGATGAAGGCCGGCGCCAAGGGCATCAAGATCCAGTGTGGCGGTCGTCTCGGCGGTGCCGAGATGTCCCGTTCGGAGTTCTACCGCGAGGGCCGCGTGCCCCTGCACACGCTCCGCGCCAACGTGGACTACGGCTTCTTCGAGGCCAAGACGACCTTCGGCCGCATCGGCGTGAAGGTCTGGATCTACAAGGGCGACGTCAAGAACATCGCCGAGGTTCGCGCCGAGAACGCCGCGGCCCGTGCGGGTAACCGCCCGGCCCGTGGTGGCAACGACCGTCCCGCCGGCCGTGGTGGCCGCGGTGGCGAGCGTGGCGGCCGCGGCCGCAAGCCCGCACAGCAGACGGCTCCGGCCGCCGAGGCCCCCAAGGCTGAGGCTGCCGCTGCTCCGGCTGCTGAGAGCACCGGAACGGAGGCCTGACCACCATGCTGATCCCCCGTCGGGTCAAGCACCGCAAGCAGCACCACCCCAAGCGCTCGGGTATGAGCAAGGGTGGCACGCAGGTTGCGTTCGGTGAGTACGGCATCCAGGCGCTCACGCCGGCGTACGTCACCAACCGTCAGATCGAGGCCGCGCGTATCGCGATGACCCGCCACATCAAGCGTGGTGGCAAGGTCTGGATCAACATTTACCCGGACCGTCCCCTCACCAAGAAGCCTGCCGAGACCCGCATGGGTTCCGGTAAGGGTTCGCCGGAGTGGTGGATCGCCAACGTCAAGCCCGGACGCGTGATGTTCGAGCTGTCGTACCCCAACGAGAAGATCGCGCGTGAAGCCCTGACTCGCGCAGCCCACAAGCTGCCGATGAAGTGCAAGATCGTTAAGCGCGAAGCAGGTGAGGCGTGATGTCGGCCGGGACCAAGGCGTCCGAGCTGCGCGAGCTGGGCAACGAGGAGCTTCTCAACAAGCTCCGCGAGGCCAAGGAAGAGCTGTTCAACCTCCGCTTCCAGGCGGCGACCGGTCAGCTCGAGAACCACGGGCGGCTCAAGGCCGTCCGCAAGGACATCGCGCGGATCTACACCCTCATGCGTGAGCGCGAGCTGGGCATCGAGACGGTGGAGAGCGCCTGATGAGCGAGAAGACTGTGACTGAAGAGACTGCCGCCCGCGGCTTCCGCAAGACCCGTGAGGGTCTTGTCGTCAGCGACAAGATGGACAAGACCGTCGTCGTCGCTGTCGAGGACCGCGTCAAGCACGCCCTGTACGGCAAGGTCATCCGCCGTACGAACAAGCTGAAGGCGCACGACGAGCAGAACGCCGCGGGTGTCGGCGACCGTGTCCTCCTCATGGAGACCCGGCCGCTGTCCGCGACGAAGCGCTGGCGCGTCGTCGAGATCCTCGAGAAGGCGAAGTAGTCCGGCGGGGGCCGAGGCCCCCGCTGCACTTCGGCTTCGAGAGGCCATGTAATTCCTGCGGGAAACTCCGCAGGACAGTTCCGCCAGGCTCGGCAGGGGTTCGCGTGCGAACCCCTGCCGGGAACCGGCAGACGATCAGGAGATAGACGTGATCCAGCAGGAGTCGCGACTTCGGGTCGCCGACAACACGGGTGCGAAGGAAATCCTCACCATCCGTGTTCTCGGTGGTTCGGGTCGCCGCTACGCGGGCATCGGTGACGTCATCGTCGCCACCGTCAAGGACGCGATCCCCGGTGGCAACGTGAAGAAGGGTGACGTCGTCAAGGCGGTCATCGTTCGCACCGTCAAGGAGCGCCGCCGTCCGGACGGCTCGTACATCCGCTTCGACGAGAACGCCGCCGTCATTCTGAAGAACGACGGCGACCCTCGCGGCACCCGTATCTTCGGCCCGGTGGGCCGTGAGCTGCGCGAGAAGAAGTTCATGAAGATCATCTCGCTCGCGCCGGAGGTGCTGTAAGCATGAAGATCAAGAAGGGCGACCTGGTTCAGGTCATCACCGGTAAGGACAAGGGCAAGCAGGGCAAGGTCATTGCCGCTTACCCGCGCGAGGAGCGCGTCCTGGTCGAGGGTGTCAACCGGGTCAAGAAGCACACGAAGGCCGGCCCCACGGCCTCCGGCTCGCAGGCCGGCGGCATCGTGACCACCGAGGCCCCCGTCCACGTCTCCAACGTCCAGCTGGTCGTGGAGAAGGACGGCAACAAGGTCGTCACGCGCGTCGGTTACCGCTTCGACGACGAGGGCAACAAGATCCGCGTTGCCAAGCGGACGGGTGAGGACATCTGATGACGACCACCACCACTCCGCGTCTCAAGACGAAGTACCGCGAGGAGATCGCGGCGAAGCTGCAGGAAGAGTTCTCGTACGAGAACGTCATGCAGATCCCCGGTCTCGTCAAGATCGTCGTGAACATGGGTGTCGGCGACGCCGCCCGTGACTCGAAGCTCATGGACGGTGCCGTCCGTGACCTGACGACGATCACCGGTCAGAAGCCGGCCATCACCAAGGCCCGCAAGTCCATCGCGCAGTTCAAGCTGCGCGAGGGTCAGCCGATCGGTGCCCACGTCACGCTCCGTGGCGACCGCATGTGGGAGTTCCTGGACCGCACCCTGTCGCTCGCGCTTCCGCGCATCCGCGACTTCCGTGGTCTGTCTCCCAAGCAGTTCGACGGCCGTGGCAACTACACCTTCGGTCTCACCGAGCAGGTCATGTTCCACGAGATCGACCAGGACAAGATCGACCGCGTCCGGGGTATGGACATCACCGTGGTCACCACGGCGACCAACGACGACGAGGGCCGTGCCCTTCTGCGTCACCTCGGCTTCCCGTTCAAGGAGGCGTAAGCGAGATGGCGAAGAAGGCTCTTATTGCCAAGGCTGCTCGTAAGCCCAAGTTCGGTGTGCGTGCGTACACCCGCTGCCAGCGCTGCGGCCGCCCGCACTCCGTGTACCGCAAGTTCGGCCTGTGCCGCGTGTGCCTTCGTGAGATGGCTCACCGTGGCGAGCTGCCGGGCGTGACCAAGAGCTCCTGGTAATCACCTACTGCCCCTTGGGGCGTAGGGGATTGCTCAGGACTCTCGGTAAGTAAAGGGTCGGCAGTGGCCCCAGCTCTCATGGCTTAGGCTAGGAGGGTTGGGCGCTTCTGCCGCCCTGACCGACTTACTACGCCGTAGGTCCCCGTGCCGCACCCGTCCTGCCTCTGTGTGGGGAGAGGGATGGCGCATACAGGAAACCCCGGCGAGAGAGGCCGAAGGCCAATTCATGACCATGACTGATCCGATCGCAGACATGCTTACGCGTCTGCGGAACGCGAACTCGGCGTACCACGACACCGTGGCTATGCCGCACAGCAAGATCAAGTCGCACATCGCCGAGATCCTCCAGCAGGAGGGTTTCATCACCGGCTGGAAGGTCGAGGACGCCGAGGTCGGCAAGAACCTCGTCCTGGAGCTGAAGTTCGGCCCGAACCGTGAGCGTTCGATCGCCGGCATCAAGCGCATCTCCAAGCCGGGTCTGCGTGTTTACGCGAAGTCCACCAACCTGCCGAAGGTCCTCGGTGGCCTGGGCGTGGCGATCATCTCCACGTCGCACGGTCTCCTGACCGGCCAGCAGGCAGGCAAGAAGGGCGTGGGTGGGGAAGTCCTCGCCTACGTCTGGTAGCGGAAGGGAACGGAGGAAACAGCTATGTCGCGTATTGGCAAGCTCCCCATCACGGTTCCCGCCGGCGTGGACGTCACCATCGACGGCCAGACGGTCACGGTGAAGGGTTCCAAGGGAACTCTGAGCCACACCGTCGTGGCGCCGATCGAGATCGCCAAGGGTGAGGACGGCGTCCTGAACGTCACCCGCCCGAACGACGAGCGTCAGAACAAGGCCCTGCACGGCCTGTCCCGCACGCTGGTGGCGAACATGATCACCGGCGTGACCACGGGTTACGTGAAGAAGCTCGAGATCAGCGGTGTCGGTTACCGCGTCCTGGCGAAGGGCTCCAACCTGGAGTTCTCGCTCGGCTACAGCCACCCGATCCTGGTCGAGGCGCCCGAGGGCATCTCGTTCAAGGTCGAATCGGCGACCAAGTTCTCGGTCGAGGGCATCGACAAGCAGAAGGTCGGCGAGGTTGCGGCCAACATCCGCAAGCTGCGCAAGCCCGACCCGTACAAGGCCAAGGGTGTCAAGTACGAGGGCGAAGTCATCCGCCGCAAGGTCGGAAAGGCGGGTAAGTAAGCCATGGCATACGGGCAGAAGATTCTGAAGGGCGACGCTTACAAGCGTGCTGCCATCAAGCGTCGCCACATCCGTATCCGGAAGAGCATCTCCGGTACGGCGGAGCGTCCGCGCCTGGTCGTCACCCGCTCGAACCGCAACATCGTCGCCCAGGTGATCGACGACGTGAAGGGTCACACCCTCGCGTCGGCTTCCACCCTGGACGCTTCGATCCGCGGTGGCGAGGGCGACAAGTCCACGCAGGCCAAGTCGGTCGGCGCCCTGGTTGCCGAGCGCGCCAAGGCCGCCGGTGTCGAGGCTGTCGTGTTCGACCGTGGTGGAAACCAGTACGCCGGGCGCATCGCTGCCCTGGCGGACGCCGCCCGCGAAGCCGGACTCAAGTTCTGAGTCGGTTCCGTAGCTAGCGGAAACAGAGAGAGGTAATTCCAATGGCTGGACCCCAGCGCCGCGGTGGCGGTGCCGGTGGCGGCGAGCGGCGGGACCGGAAGGGTCGCGACGGTGGCGCTGCCGCCGAGAAGACCGCATACGTTGAGCGCGTTGTCGCGATCAACCGTGTCGCCAAGGTTGTGAAGGGTGGTCGTCGCTTCAGCTTCACCGCGCTGGTCGTGGTGGGCGATGGTGACGGCACCGTGGGTGTCGGTTACGGCAAGGCCAAGGAGGTGCCGGCCGCCATCGCCAAGGGTGTTGAGGAGGCCAAGAAGCACTTCTTCAAGGTCCCCCGTATCCAGGGCACCATCCCCCACCCGATCCAGGGTGAGAAGGCTGCCGGCGTCGTGCTGCTCAAGCCCGCGTCCCCGGGTACCGGTGTTATCGCCGGTGGTCCGGTGCGCGCCGTGCTCGAGTGCGCCGGCGTTCACGACATCCTGTCGAAGTCGCTCGGCTCCGACAACGCGATCAACATCGTGCACGCGACCGTGGAGGCCCTGAAGGGCCTGCAGCGCCCCGAGGAGATCGCGGCTCGCCGTGGTCTGCCCCTCGAGGACGTTGCCCCCGCGGCTCTGCTCCGTGCGCGTGCCGGGGCTGGTGCGTAATGGCGCAGCTCAAGATCACGCAGGTCAAGTCGTACATCGGCAGCAAGCAGAACCACCGTGACACCCTGCGTTCCCTTGGTCTCAAGGGCATCAACACGCAGGTCGTCAAGGAGGACCGCCCCGAGTTCCGCGGCATGGTGCACACCGTCCGCCACCTCGTGACGGTTGAGGAGGTCTGATCATGGCGGAGAACAACCCGCTGAAGATCCACAACCTCCGTCCGGCCCCCGGCGCCAAGACCGCCAAGACCCGTGTTGGTCGTGGTGAGGCGTCGAAGGGTAAGACGGCCGGTCGTGGTACCAAGGGCACGAAGGCCCGTTACCAGGTTCCGGAGCGCTTCGAGGGTGGCCAGATGCCCCTCCACATGCGTCTCCCGAAGCTGAAGGGCTTCAAGAACCCCTTCAAGGTCGAGTTCCAGGTCGTGAACCTGGACAAGCTCGCCTCGCTGTACCCCGAGGGTGGCGAAGTCACCGTCGAGGGTCTGGTGGAAAAGGGTGCTGTCCGTAAGAACAGCCTCGTCAAGGTCCTGGGCCAGGGCGAGATCTCCGTGGCGCTGCAGGTGACGGTCGATGCCGTCTCCGGCTCCGCCAAGGAGAAGATCACCGCCGCGGGCGGTACGGTCACCGAGCTCGTCTGAGTCACTCGGACGTCTCGATGACGTGAGCGATCCCGACCGGGGATACCCCACAAAAGGGGTATCCCCGGTTGGTCGTTCCTAGGGGGGCGGGTCCGCCGGTAAGGTGGCGTCCGCTGTTGATTTCCCGGCTTTGAGTGCCCCCGGCACCAATCCTGGACTTCGACCGTTACCTATTCGTCGAATCCTCAAGACCGTCACCTCTGACGCACGCGCGCGGGGGTCGCAGGAGGCACCGTGCTCACCGCGTTCGCCCGGGCGTTCAAGACGCCCGACCTGCGCAAGAAGCTGCTCTTCACGCTCGGCATCGTCGTGATCTACCGGCTCGGCGCACACGTGCCCATCCCCGGCGTCGATTACTCGAACGTCCAGACGTGCATGGACCAGGCCAGTTCCAGTACCGGCCTGTTCGGTCTGGTCAACATGTTCAGCGGTGGCGCGCTGCTCCAGATCACGGTCTTCGCGCTCGGCATCATGCCGTACATCACCGCGAGCATCATTCTGCAGCTGCTCACCGTGGTGATCCCTCGCCTCGAAGCCCTCAAGAAGGAGGGGCAGGCCGGCACGGCGAAGATCACGCAGTACACGCGTTATCTGACCGTGGCGCTCGCCATCCTCCAGGGCACGGGCCTCGTCGCCACCGCTCGTACGGGCGCGCTCTTCCAGGGCTGCCCCGTCGCCAGCGAGATCGTGCCCGACCAGTCGATCTTCATCACCATCACGATGGTCATCACGATGACCGCCGGCACCTGCGTGATGATGTGGCTCGGCGAGCTGATCACCGACAAGGGCATCGGCAACGGCATGTCGATCCTGATGTTCATCTCGATCGCCGCCACCTTCCCGTCCGCTCTGTGGGCCATCAAGCAGGGTGGTTCGCTGGCCGACGGCTGGATCGAGTTCGGCACCGTCATCCTCGTCGGCCTCGTCATGGTCGGCCTGGTGGTCTTCGTCGAGCAGGCCCAGCGCCGTATCCCGGTGCAGTACGCCAAGCGCATGGTCGGCCGCCGGTCCTACGGCGGTACGTCCACGTACATCCCGCTCAAGGTGAACCAGGCGGGTGTGATCCCGGTCATCTTCGCGTCGTCCCTCCTCTACATCCCGGCACTCGTCGCGCAGTTCGCGGGCGGCGACTCGTCGTGGAAGCTGTGGATCGACGACCACCTGACCAAGGGAAATCACCCGATTTACATCGTCACGTACTTCCTCCTGATCGTGTTCTTCGCCTTCTTCTACGTGGCGATCTCGTTCAACCCCGAGGAAGTCGCGGACAACATGAAGAAGTATGGTGGCTTCATCCCGGGCATCCGGGCTGGCCGACCGACCGCTGAGTACCTTTCGTACGTGCTCAACCGGATCACCTGGCCGGGTTCGCTGTACTTGGGTCTGATCGCTCTCGTACCGACGATGGCGTTGGTTGGTTTCGGGGCAAACCAGAACTTCCCCTTCGGCGGCACCAGCATCCTGATCATCGTGGGTGTTGGTCTGGAGACGGTGAAGCAGATCGAGAGCCAGCTCCAGCAGCGCAATTACGAAGGGTTCCTCCGCTGATGCGAATCGTCCTCGTCGGGCCGCCCGGTGCTGGCAAGGGAACGCAGGCCGCGTACCTTGCCCAGAACCTGTCGATCCCGCACATCTCCACGGGCGACCTCTTCCGTGCCAACATCAGCAAGGGCACGGATCTCGGCAAGCAGGCCAAGTCCTACATGGACGCGGGCCAGCTGGTACCGGACGAGGTCACCATCGGGATGGCCAAGGACCGCATGGAGCAGCCGGACGCCGTCAACGGCTTCCTGCTCGACGGCTTCCCGCGCAACGTCTCGCAGGCCGAGGCGCTCGACGTCGCCCTCAAGACGGACGACGTGAAGCTCGACGCGGTCCTGGACCTGGAGGTCCCCGAGGACGAGGTGGTCAAGCGCATCGCCGGCCGCCGCATCTGCCGTAACGACTCGGCGCACGTCTTCCACGTCGCGTACAAGCAGCCGAAGGCCGAGGGCGTCTGTGACGTCTGCGGCGGCGAGCTGTACCAGCGCGACGACGACAAGGAAGAGACCGTGCGCAAGCGGCTCGAGGTCTACCACACGCAGACCGAGCCGATCATCGACTACTACCGGGAGCAGGGGCTCGTCGTGACGATCTCCGCGCTCGGCAAGGTGGAAGAGGTCACGGCGCGGGCCATGGAGGCCCTGGGGCGCTAGTCGTCCCGCTCTTCGCTGTACGTGACTGAGGCCGCGGTTCCCCGTCAGGGGTACCGCGGCCTTAGTGTTGGTAGGTCCCCTTCTTTTACCGGATGACGGAGAGCGCAGGCCCCCATGGTGCAGATCAAGACCCCCGACCAGATTCGCAAGATGCGGGAGGCGGGGCTTGTCGTCGCGGCGATCCACGCCGCGACCCGTGAGGCGGCCGTGCCCGGCGCGACCACCAGGGATCTGGACGAGGTCGCCCGCAAGGTCATCGCCGAGCACGGGGCGAAGTCGAACTTCCTCGGCTACGGCGGCTTCCCCGCGACCATCTGCACCTCGAAGAACGAGGTCGTGGTGCACGGCATCCCGAGCGACGACGTCGTCCTGGAGGACGGCGACATCATCTCCATCGACGCCGGCGCGATCGTGGACGGCTGGCACGGCGACGCGGCGTACACCGCCTTCGTCGGGTCCGGCCACGCGCCCGAGCTGATCGAGCTCTCCCGGGTGACCGAGGAGTCGATGTGGGCCGGGCTCGCCGCGATGAAGGCGGGCAACCGGCTCGTCGACATCTCGCGCGCCATCGAGACGTACATCCGCCGCCAGCCGAAGCCGGGCGGCGGCAAGTACGGGATCGTCGAGGACTACGGCGGCCACGGCATCGGCACCGAGATGCACATGGACCCGCACCTCCTGAACTACGTCGAGCGCCGCCGCGGCAAGGGCCCCAAGCTGGTCCCCGGCTTCTGCCTCGCCATCGAGCCGATGGTCTCCCTGGGCACCCCCCGCACGGAGGTCCTGGAGGACGACTGGACGGTCATCACGACGGACGGCTCCTGGTCCTCGCACTGGGAGCACTCGGTGGCGCTGACGGAGGAGGGGCCGTTGGTGCTCACGGCTCCGGACGGCGGCAAGGCGAAGCTGGCGGAGCTGGGTGTGACGGCGGCGCCGGACCCCTTGGGGTGAGTGGGGCGTCGGGGCGTCGGGGGCCGGGTCCCGTCGGCGTAACTCGGGGCGTCGGTTGCGTAAGGATCTTCCCGGTGGGGCAGAATTCGTGGATTCGTCTTTCCCGGGGTACTGACGTAGACTGACTCGTCGGCTCTCGTGTATCCGCATGCCTGCACGTCGGGAAGCGGTTCAACGAGAGTCGATCAAGGTAGTCGATTCGAAGGGCGAAGCGTGGCCAAGAAGCAAGGTGCCATCGAGATCGAAGGCACTGTCGTCGAGTCTCTTCCGAACGCCATGTTCAAGGTGGAGCTCCAGAACGGCCACCAGGTCCTGGCACACATCAGCGGCAAGATGCGCATGCACTACATCCGCATCCTCCCTGACGACCGGGTCGTGGTGGAGCTGTCTCCGTACGACCTGACGCGTGGCCGGATCGTCTACCGGTACAAGTAGATCTTGCCCAGTCCCGCTCTGCGGGCCGCCGGCAACTGACCCGGAGAACCTCACCCATGAAGGTCAAGCCGAGCGTCAAGAAGATCTGCGACAAGTGCAGGGTGATCCGCCGTCACGGCCGGGTCATGGTGATCTGCGACAACCCGCGCCACAAGCAGCGCCAGGGCTGACGTAGACCCGTTCACTGCAGTTCGTTCGTAGATCTCGCGCGACGCAGCACATTGAGTACATATGCAGAGCCCGCCGGCGACGAGTCCGTCTCGTCGTGGCGACACCCTCGGTCGGAGGCCGGGGACCCAGTGCGTACCAACCCGCTGAGCTCAGTGGGAACGGCGACTGGGAGTGGTTCTGCTACAGACCTCCGAGTATCAACAGGAGCCTTGAATGGCACGCCTTGAAGGTGTTGACCTCCCGCGCGACAAGCGCGTCGAGGTTGCCCTCACGTACGTGTTCGGTATCGGTCGCACGCGCGCCCAGCAGACGCTGGACGCCACCGGTGTGGACCGCAACGTCCGTGTTCGCGACCTGAGCGAGGAAGACCTCGTCAAGATCCGCGAGTACGTGGACCAGAACTTCCAGACCGAGGGTGACCTCCGTCGCGAGATCCAGGCCGACATCCGCCGCAAGGTCGAGATCGGTTGCTACCAGGGTCTCCGTCACCGTCGTGGTCTGCCGGTCCGCGGCCAGCGCACCAGCACGAACGCCCGCACCCGCAAGGGCCCGCGTCGCGCCATCGCCGGTAAGAAGAAGCCGGGCAAGAAGTAGTCCTCAGCGGACGCTCACCAGCGGTCTTCGCTGTAGGACCGACCACCTCCCTGTAGGAGAACGACATGCCCCCCAAGGGTCGTCAGGGCGCTGCCAAGAAGGTGCGCCGCAAGGAAAAGAAGAACGTCGCCCACGGGCACGCTCACATCAAGAGCACGTTCAACAACACGATCGTGTCCATCACGGACCCGACCGGCAACGTGATCTCGTGGGCCTCCGCCGGCCACGTCGGTTTCAAGGGCTCCCGCAAGTCCACGCCGTTCGCCGCGCAGATGGCCGCCGAGTCGGCTGCCCGTCGCGCGCAGGAGCACGGCATGCGCAAGGTCGACGTGTTCGTCAAGGGCCCGGGTTCCGGTCGCGAGACCGCCATCCGTTCGCTCCAGGCGACCGGCCTCGAGGTCGGCTCGATCCAGGACGTGACGCCCACGCCGCACAACGGCTGCCGTCCGCCCAAGCGCCGTCGCGTCTGACCTGTCAGGCGTTCGTACGTAGCTTGGTCTGAGGTTTCGGGCGGTACGGCTCTTCGGGGCTGTATCGCCCGTACCCTTGTAGTACTAGTCGGGCATCAAATAGTGGGTGCCCACGACTGAAGGAATCGCAGAATGCTGATTGCTCAGCGTCCCTCGTTGACCGAAGAGGTCGTCGACGAGTTCCGGTCCCGGTTCGTGATCGAGCCGCTGGAGCCGGGCTTCGGTTACACCCTCGGCAACTCTCTCCGTCGCACGCTTCTGTCGTCGATCCCGGGTGCGGCGGTCACGTCGATCCGTATCGACGGTGTCCTGCACGAGTTCACCACCGTGCCGGGCGTCAAGGAAGACGTCACCGACCTGATCCTCAACATCAAGCAGCTGGTCGTCTCCTCGGAGCACGACGAGCCGGTCGTGATGTACCTGCGCAAGCAGGGCCCGGGTCTGGTCACCGCCGCCGACATCGCGCCCCCGGCCGGTGTCGAGGTGCACAACCCCGACCTCGTCCTCGCCACGCTCAACGGCAAGGGCAAGCTGGAGATGGAGCTGACCGTCGAGCGCGGTCGCGGCTACGTCTCCGCCGTGCAGAACAAGCAGGTGGGCCAGGAGATCGGCCGTATCCCGGTCGACTCGATCTACTCGCCGGTTCTCAAGGTCACGTACAAGGTCGAGGCGACGCGTGTCGAGCAGCGCACCGACTTCGACAAGCTGATCGTCGACGTCGAGACCAAGCAGGCCATGCGGCCGCGCGACGCCATGGCGTCCGCCGGTAAGACGCTGGTCGAGCTGTTCGGTCTCGCCCGCGAGCTGAACATCGACGCCGAGGGCATCGATATGGGTCCGTCCCCGACGGACGCCGCGCTCGCCGCCGATCTGGCGCTGCCGATCGAGGAGCTCGAGCTCACCGTTCGGTCGTACAACTGCCTCAAGCGCGAGGGCATCCACTCCGTGGGTGAGCTCGTCGCCCGCTCCGAGGCCGACCTGCTCGACATCCGCAACTTCGGTGCGAAGTCGATCGACGAGGTCAAGGCGAAGCTGGCCGGCATGGGCCTGGCCCTCAAGGACAGCCCGCCCGGATTCGACCCGACCGCCGCCGCCGACGCCTTCGGCGCCGACGACGACGCGGACGCGGGTTTCGTGGAGACCGAGCAGTACTGATCGGTCCCCGGCCTCCGGGGGACGTGTGACGCGTCCCCCGGATCTCCGACGGACGAACCCGTCCGCTCGGACACTGACTTCGGTACCTGATACGGCCGGAGCAGACACCTAGGAGAAACATCATGCCGAAGCCCGCCAAGGGTGCCCGTCTGGGCGGCAGCGCTGCGCACGAGAAGCTGCTCCTCGCGAACCTCGCGAAGTCGCTCTTCGAGCACGGCAAGATCACGACGACCGAGGCCAAGGCCCGTCGTCTGCGTCCGTACGCGGAGCGTCTGGTCACCAAGGCGAAGAAGGGTGACCTTCACAACCGCCGTCAGGTGCTCCAGGTCATCTCGGACAAGGGCGTCGTCCACACGCTCTTCACCGAGATCGCCCCGCGCTACGAGAACCGTCCGGGTGGTTACACCCGTATCACCAAGATCGGTAACCGCCGTGGCGACAACGCGCCCATGGCTGTCATCGAGCTGGTCGAGGCCCTGACGGTCGCGCAGCAGGCCACTGGTGAGGCCGAGGCCGCCACCAAGCGTGCCGCCAAGGACGCCGAGGCTGCCGCTCCGGCCGCCGAGGTCGTCGAGGACGCCAAGCCGGCTGAGGCCGCCGAGGAGTCCAAGGACGCCTGAGGCCTCGTGCCTTGAGTGTCGAGCGGGTCCGTTCCTTCGGGGGCGGGCCCGCTTCGCGTTGCTGAGAGGATCTTCGGGTGAGTGATGAAGTAGCTGACGGGTTCGTGCGGGTGCGGCTCGATCTGTCGTACGACGGCAAGGACTTCTCCGGGTGGGCCAAGCAGGCCGGCGGGCGGCGGACCGTGCAGGGGGAGATCGAGGACGCGCTGCGGACCGTGACCCGGTCCTCGACGACGTACGAGCTGACCGTGGCCGGGCGGACCGATGCCGGGGTGCACGCGCGGGGGCAGGTGGCGCATGTGGATCTGCCGGTGGAGGTGTGGGGCGAGCACGCGGAGAAGCTGCTGAAGCGGCTCGGCGGGCGGCTGCCCCGGGACGTGCGGGTGTGGTCGGTGGCCGAGGCGCCGAGCGGGTTCAACGCGCGGTTCTCGGCGATCTGGCGGCGGTACGCGTACCGCGTGACCGATCATCCGGGCGGTGTCGACCCGCTGCTGCGGGGGCATGTGCTGTGGCACGACTGGCCGTTGGACGTGGACGCCATGAACGCCGCCGCCCAGCGGCTGCTCGGGGAGCACGACTTCGCGGCGTACTGCAAGCGGCGCGAGGGTGCGACCACGATTCGTACGTTGCAGGAGCTCAGTCTTGTACGGGACGAGGACGGGATCATCACCGCCACCGTGCGGGCCGACGCCTTCTGCCACAACATGGTGCGGTCGCTCATCGGGGCGCTGCTGTTCGTCGGTGACGGGCACCGCGGCCCTGAGTGGCCGGGGAAGGTGCTCGCGGCCGGGGTGCGGGATTCGGCGGTGCACGTGGTGCGGCCGCACGGGCTGACCCTGGAGGAAGTCGGGTACCCCGCCGACGAGTTGCTCGCCGCCCGGAACCTTGAGGCGCGCAACAGGCGGACCCTTCCGGGGGCGGGCTGCTGCTGAAGCGCAGACAGTCGAAGAGGGCCGATGGTTGTACGGCCGGGACGAGAAGAGATGAAACCCTCAGGTAACACGCCTGTTCGGATTTAACCCCTGTATCTCGGCTATGCTCGCGGGTCTGGCCAGGGATTCACATGGGGTGGCCGGACGGACGTGGGGGCAGGACGGGCCGGTCTCGGCCCGGGGGGTATGCATGAGCGCAGTGGGGACCGCCCGCGGCTCCAACAACCGGAGACGCGGGCCTGTTTCGCGCAATCAGGGGCTGCTGCCGCAGCCCCCGGACGACGCGGAGAAGTACTCGTACGCCCATCGGCACCTGTGGATGCTGACCGTCGGCTCGCTGATCAGTTTCGCGTGCCTGGCGATGAGCCAGTTCCTGTTCACGGCCTCCAGCCCGTGGTTCTGGCTGACCATGCCGATGCTCGCCTTCGTGGTCGCGGACTACCTCATCTCGCTCTATCTGGACGGGCTGAGCAAGGACTTCGACATCAAGGGGCACCGGGCGCTCGTGCGGCGCTGGCACCCCGCGCACTTCCCGAGCGTGGACGTGTTCCTGCCGGTGTGCGGGGAGCCGCTGGAGGTGCTGCACAACACCTGGGTGCATGTGAGCCGGCTCGCGGACACCTACCGCGGGGTCGTGAACGTCTATGTGCTCGACGACGCCGACGACGGTGAAGTGGGCGCCATGGCCGGGGACTTCGGGTTCCACTACGTGGTGCGGCCCAACCGCGGGTGGTTCAAGAAGGCCGGCAATCTGCACCATGCCTTCCAGATGACCTACGGGGATCACATCCTGATTCTCGACGCGGACTTCGCGCCCCGGCACGACCTGCTCGACGAGCTGCTGCCGCACATGGACGACGACCCGAAGGTCGGCATCGTGCAGTCGCCGCAGTTCTTCCGCGCGGTCGACCGGCAGAACTGGATCGAGCGCGGCGCCGGCGCCGTGCAGGAGCAGTTCTACCGGTCCGTGCAGACGTCCCGTGAGGACAAGGACGGGTCCATCTGCGTCGGCTCGTGCGCGGTGTACCGGCGTGCGGCGCTCGCCGAGATCGGCGGGATCACGCTGATCGAGCACTCCGAGGACATGTACACGGGCTTCGACCTGCGGGCCCTCGGCTGGAAGCTGCGGTACGTGCCCGTCGCGCTGTCGGCGGGCGTCTGCCCGGACACCGCCGGTGCCTTCCACAACCAGCAGTACCGCTGGTGCATGGGGTCCCTGGAACTGCTGACCAGCAAGCGGTTCTGGGAGATGGACATGAAGTTCAAGACCCGGCTGTGCTACGTCTCCGGGTTCCTGTACTACCTCCAGACCGCCCTCGCCACCTTCCTCATGCCGGTCATCCCGCTCGCCCTGCTGATCCTGCGCCCGGACCTGCTGCGGGCCGAGGCGTCGATGTGGGTGCTGCCGAGCGTCGCGTACGTGACGCTCGTCCTGCCGCTGTGGCACCGGGCGCCGTACCGCCTGGAGGCCTGGTCGGTGCGGCTGATGTACGGCTGGTCGCACGTCTTCGCCGTGTGGGACGTGCTGCGCGGGCGGCCCATGGGCTGGAAGCCGACCGGGTCGCAGGGCGCCAAGAAGAACGGGATGCGCCGCTACTGGGTCGGCATGATCGGCTGGACCGGCGGCACCGCCGTCGCCTGGGTCGCCGTCGCCGCCTGGCGGGTCCTGACGCTGTACCCGCCGGACTTCGCGCTGATGCTGTCCGCCGGACTGTTCTACGCGATGGTCGTCGGCCGGGTGCTCGTGCAGCCGCGGCGCCAGGAGGTCGCCCCCGCATGAAGACCGTCATACGGATGCTGCTGGTCGCGGCGGTGCTCGCCGTCGTCTCCGCGTGCAGCACTTTCTCCGACACCGGGCGCGACGAGTACGCGCGCAGCCAGGGCAAGGACCCGGCCGCTTCGGCCGACGCGGCCTCGCCCTCCGAGAAGCCCGAACCGCCGTATGACGTACGGCCGTTGCTCAAGCCGGCGAAGAAGTACCTCGGGGTCGCCGCGGACGGCGCGCCCGCGAAGATGACGGCCATCGAGTCGTTCGCGAAGGCCGCGGGCAAGAAGCCGAACCTCGTCGAGTTCTACTCGGCCTGGGGCGACCGCTACGAGACCCGCCTGGTCCAGAACTCGTGGGACTACGGGGCGCTGTCCTTCATCGCCTGGGAGCCGTTCAAGGTGTCCCTGAAGGAGATCGCCGCCGGCAAGGAGGACGCGTACCTGCGGGACTACGCGGCCTCCGTCAAGGAGTTGAACCTGCCCGTCGCGATCAGCTTCGCGCACGAGATGAACGGGTTCTGGTACGAGTGGGGCACCAAGAAGGCCACGGCGAAGGAGTTCGTGGCCGCGTGGAAGCACGTGCACGACGTGTTCGACGAGGTGGGGGCCACTCAGGTCATCTGGGTGTGGAGCCCGAACGTCGTCAACCCCATGCCGAAGGTGAAGCTCGCCCCGTACTGGCCCGGTGACAACTACGTCGACTGGGTCGGCGTCATCGGCTACTACGCGAGCGGCGGCCCCGCCACGTTCAGCACGCTCTACGGCCCGACCGTGAGCCAGATCCGGGCCTTCACCAAGAAGCCGTTCATCATCGCCGAGACCGCGGCGCAGGCCGGGGAGCGCAAACCCGCCGACATGCGTGACCTGTTCAAGGGGGTCGCGGGCCGCGACGACTTCATCGGATTCGTGTGGTTCAACTTCGACAAGGAGGCCGACTGGCGCATCACCAGCGGCCCCCTGTCGCAGAAGACCTTCAAGGAGCAGGCCGCCGACGCCCGCTTCGGATTCGACGTGACCAAGCCATGAGCGACCGCCAGGGACAGACCTCGTGGGGGTGGCCCGCCCAGGAGGCGGGGGACTACCACGAGGTGTACGGGTACGAGGCGCAGAACACGTACGCGTACCCGGGAGCACCGCAGTACGCGGCCGAGCCCGGGTATGTGAACGTCGGCATCCCGCAGCAGGCGTCGCAGGCCCCGTACCACCCGACCTACGACCCGTACGCCGAGACCTTCGACGCCTACGACGCGTACAGCCCGTACCCGGTGGAGCCGGAGCCCGCGCCCGAACCGGAGCCCGGGTACACGCTGCCCGCGGTGCCCGAGTCGGCCTGGTCCGTGGACACCCGGCGCAGCAAGCTGCTGGGCCGCGGGGTGCTGCTGTGCATCCTGCTCATCCAGGCGGGGCTCTCGCTGCGGCTGCGCCGTACCGCCTTCCAGGACGAGGCCCTGTACATCGCCTCGGGCCACTACGAGCTGGACAACCTGCTGCACGGCACGAAGCTGCCCGTCGACTTCGCGAGCTACTTCTCCGGGCACCCCAAGCTGTATCCGGTCCTCGCGGCCCTGGTCGACGACCGGTTCGGGCTGACCGGGGTGCGCCTGATGAGCCTGCTGTTCATGCTGGGCGCGACCGGCCTGCTGTACTCGTTCACGCGACGCCTCTTCAACCTGCGGGCCGGCCTCGGCGCCGCCGCGCTGTTCTCCGTCGTGCAGGCCACCTCGGTGCTCGGCAACCTGGCGACGTACGACGCGATGGCGGTCTTCCTGCTCGCGCTGTCCGCGTGGCTGGTCGTGCGGACCGACCGGATGAACGCGGCGGCCGTGCTGCTCGCCGCGCCGCCCGCCGCGCTCGCCTTCGCCGTGAAGTACGCCTCCGGGCTCTATCTGCCCACGCTCGTGCTGCTCGCCGTGCTCACCGCGCACCGGCACCGCGGCATCGGCGCCCTGGCCCGGGGCGCCGTTCTCGGGCTCGGCACGGGGGCGCTGCTCGGCGCCGGGTACGTGCTGTCCGGGCCGCTCGGCGGCATCAGCGCCACCACCACCGACCGGGCCCACGGCACCGACACGGCGCGGACCATGCTGGAACACAGCGCGCAGTGGGGCGGGCTGCTGTTCCTCGCGGCGCTGGCCGGCACCGTGGCGTACGCGCTGCGCGGGCGGATGGGCGAGATGCCGTGGATCGCGGGGTCGACCTCGGGCCGCTGGCGGCGCACCGGGCTCGGCATCGTGCTCACCGGCACCGCGCTGCTCGCCCCCGCGTACCAGATCCACCTCCAGACCGAGATCTCCCTCTACAAGCACATCGGCTTCGGCCTGCTGTTCGCGGCGCCGCTCGCGGGTCTCGGCCTGTCCCGCCTGGTCGGCCCGCACTTCCGGCACCCGCAGCTCGGCATCATGCTCTACGTCCTGACGCTGGTGTTCGGCATGGTGCAGGCCCAGCAGGCCTACAGCTGGCCCGACTCGACGCAGATGATCAACACGCTGCGCCCGCTCGTCGACCACAAGGGCTTCTACCTCGCGGAGGAGCAGGAGGTCCCCGGCTACTACCTGCGGGACAAGACCGACTGGAGCCAGTGGCAGAACACGTACGTCATGGAGTACCGGGCCAAGGACGGCAAGCAGTACTCCGGGCCCGACGCCTTCGAACACGCCGTGCGCGACGGGAAGTTCGACGTGATGGTGCTGCACGGCGGGGTCACGACCGACACCTATGACGCGGTGCGCAGGGGCCTCAAGGGCAACAGCCACTACCGGCTCGCGGCCGTCGTCCCCTTCAGTACGCCCGGCGGCGAGAAGGCCTACCGGATCTGGGTGAAGCAATGAGTGTCCACAGCGTCCGGCCGGAGGAGCGCTTCGAGGAGCCGGCGGCGCCCGCCGAGGGGCGTGCCGCGCGCCGCCGCGAGCAGCAGCAGGGCGGCCGCGGCTCCGACGGACGGCTCGCCGCGGCCCTGGTCCTCGTACTGCCCACGCTCGTGGCACTCGTGCCGATCGTGCGCGGGATCGGCGACCGGCAGCTGTGGCGCGACGAGCACGCCACCTGGTGGGCCGCGAGCCTGTCGATCCACGATCTCAGTGTCCTGATCCGCACGATCGACGTCGTCTTCACGCCGTACTACGTGTGCATGCACCTGTGGGTCATGGTCGCCGGTGACTCGCCGACCGCCCTGCGCATCCCCGGTGCCGCCGCGATGGCGCTGTCGGCGGGGCTCCTCGGGCTGCTCGGACGGCGCCTGTTCACGACGCGGGTCGGGCTCGTCGCGGGGCTGGTTCTCGCCGTGCTGCCGAGCACGACGCGCTACGGCCAGGAGATCCGTCCGTACGCCTTCGCGGTCGCCGCGGTCCTGCTGTCGACGCTGCTGCTCGCGCGGGCCCTCGACCGGCCCACGTTCAAGGTGTGGGTCGGGTACACGCTGTCCGTGCCGCTGGTCGGCTGGAGCCACCTCGCCTCGCTCGCCGTGCTCGCCCCGCACCTCGTGATGATCCTCATCGCGCGCCGGGCGGGCGACCGGATCGTGGGGTGGGCGTACGCGGCCGCGGCCACGCTCGGCATGTGCTTCGTCCTGCCGATGGCGATCCAGGGTTCGGGCCAGAGCGGTCAGATCGCCTGGAACAACCCGGTCTTCCAGGACCTCGTGGACTTCCCGAAGAACCTCTTCGGGTCCTGGCAGGTCGCCGTGCCGATCATGGTCCTTGCCGGCGCCGGACTGTGCTTCGCGGGCCGCAGGGCGCTGCCGCTCGCGGTGTGGATCGTGCTGCCGCCGCTGCTCACCTACGTCACCGCGGCCAAGCTCCACCTGTTCCTGCCCCGCTACCTGCTCTTCACCATGCCCGCGTGGGTGCTGCTCGGCGCGGTCGCGGTGTGCCGGATCGCGGGCCCGGTGGCCGGGGCGAAGGCGGGCGCGGGGGCGGCCGTGCGCAAGGGGTTCGGCATGGTCCTGGCGTTCGCGGCCGTCGCGGGGCTCGCCTGGCAGGCGCTGCCGGGCATCCGTGACGCCCGTCAACTGCCGCTCGGCGAGCCGGACTTCAGGGCCGCCGCGCAGATCGTCGCCAAGGACCAGCGCAAGGGCGACGGCATCGCCTTCAACGGGGTGATGGCCGAACGCCGCGCCATCGACTACGAGCTGCGGGACGATCCGGGGCGCCCCAAGGACGTCCTGATGTACCGCACACCGCAGCAACTGGGGTCGTTCGGCGCCGCCGAGTGCCCCAGGCCCGCCTCCTGCCTGGCCCGCACCGAGCGGCTCTGGCTGGTGGCGACCACCTACAACGGCGACCCGTACGCCGGTATGCCGAAGCCGACCAGGACCGCCATCGACCGGAGCTTCCGCGTCGTGCGCACCAAGAAGCTGGAGAACCTTCAGGTGCTGCTCCTTGAGCGGACCCGGTCGGCGAAGGGGAGCGGTTCGGACGGCGACGACGCCGGGGACCGCAAGCTGCACACCTGACCCGGCCGACGGGGCCGGGCAGGGCTGGAGTTTCCGGGGGCTGGGGAGGCCCCCGGTGGGGAGGGAGACAGATGACGTACGGAAACGGCAGCGCGGATCCGGGGAGATCCGGCGGCGCCACGGTCACCGTGGTGATGCCCACCTACAACGAAGCGGCCAACCTGCCGCGGATCGCCGAGCTGGTGCTCGGGCAGCCCGTCGAGGGGCTGGAGTTGAAGATCGTCGACGATTCGAGTCCGGACGGCACCGGGCGGATCGCCGACGAGCTCGCCGAGAAGTACAACGCCGACGGGCGGCGCCGGATGAGCGTGCTGCACCGGGTGGAGAAGGACGGGCTCGGGCGGGCGTACGCGGCCGGGATGAGCGCGGCCGTCGCCGAAGGGGCCGCGTACGTCGTGCAGATGGACGCCGACGGCTCGCACCCGGCGGAGGCGCTGCCGCGGATGCTGGCCGCGGCCCGGGAGTCGGGCGCGGGGCTCGTCATCGGCAGCCGGTACGTCGACGGCGGCTCGCTCGACGAGGAGTGGGGCTGGCACCGCAAGGCCCTGTCGCGGTTCGCCAACGGGTACGCGCGCACCATTCTCGGCACCAAGCAGATCTCCGACCTCACCGCAGGGTTCACCATGTGGCGCTCCGACGTGCTGGCCGCGGTCGACGTGACGTCGCTGGACAGCGCCGGGTACAGCTTCCAGGTGGAGCTCAAGTACAAGGCCGTACGCGGGGGCTGCCAGGTCGTCGAGGTGCCGATCCGGTTCGAGGAGCGCACCGAGGGCGAGTCGAAGATGAGCCTCGGTACGCAGATCGAGTCGGCGATGATCCCGCTGCGCCTGCGTCGCCGCTACCGCTGATGGGGGGCCGGCACGGGGGCGCCCCGTCCGCACTGGGCAGGCTGTACGCCGAGATCGCCAAGTTCGGCGTGGTCGGCCTGCTCGGCATCGTCGTGAACCTCGCGGCGTTCAATCTGCTGCGCTGGGCCACGGACCTGCAGACGGTGCGCGCCAGTGTCGCCGCCACCGCGATCGCGATCGTCGGCAACTACATCGGCTTCCGGTACTTCACGTACCGCGGCCAGGAGTCGGGGCGCAGCCTGCGGCGGGAGGCGGCGCTGTTCGCGTTCTTCAGCGCCGTCGGCCTGCTCATCGAGAACGGGGTGCTGTTCGGGGCGACGTACGGGCTCGGCCTGCACGACGCCCTGTGGAGCAACTTCTTCAAGTTCGGCGGCATCGGCGTCGCGACCCTGTTCCGCTTCTGGTCGTACCGCACCTGGGTGTTCAAGAGCGCGCCCCAGGTGTCGGTCGTCGTCCGCCACGGCTACGACGCGGCCGGGCTCGTCGAGTCGGTCGAGGAGACGATGACGCTGCGCGCCGTCAGCCTGCCGTCGCCGCCGCCGAGGCCTGGACCTGGCCGCGTCGGTAGATCTGCTGGAACGTGAACTCCTGGAGGTCGTCGCCCAGCGTGAACAGGGCGGTGTCCTTCTTGGTGGCGTCCGTGCCGTTCGTGCGGCCGCCGTTGGTGAAGTACGCGTAGCGGCCGAACGCGCGCGCCGTCGTACGGCACACCGTCGTACGGCAGAACGTGGGCACGCCGGAGCCGGGGAGCGAGACGATGGTGCCGTCCTCGTACTGCTCCTTGGCCCTGGCGGCCTGCGCCTTCGTGTCGAAGACGGCGACGCCGACGGTCACCGCGGAGCCGGCCTTGTAGTAGGTCGCGCGGATGACCTGCGTGCAGTCGTTCCTCTTCAGGACGGCGGCCAGGCCCTTCTGCGCCACGGACGAGCAGTCCTTGGTGCTGCTGGTCGCGCCCTTCTTGTAGACGCGGTCGCCCATGGTGAGCGTCGTGCCGGGGAAGAGCGTGTCCGCGCCGAGCGGGGCCTTGTCCTTGTCGGCGCTGTTGATGAAGTCGTTCGGGTCGAGCGGCGGCGGCGCCGACGTCTCCGCGAAGGACGGGCCGGGGGTCCGGTCCTCACTGGGGATGTCCGCGGTGCTCGGCAGCTGCTCGGCGGGCTTGTTGCCGGCCTCGCTGTCCTTGTTCGCCGAGACGATGCCCCAGGCCACGGCCGAGCCGACGGCGAGCGTCGCCACCGCCGCGCCGCCGATGAGGAGCCAGCGCTTCTTGCGCGCCCGCGCCTCGGACGCCTCGGCCAGGGCCGCCCAGTCCGGCGCGTTTCCGTTGCCACTCGGGCCCCACTGGGGTCCCCCTTGCCCGAAACTCATGGTGCGCATCTTAGAGGTGCGCGGTGACAGGCATGGCGTCGCTGCCCGCGTCGCCTTCCGCCCCTACCGTGAGCCGTATGAATGCGGTCAAATCACCTGTGATCGGTTGGCTGTTGAGGCCCGCTCCGGGCGCCGCGTGGGGTGCCCTGGGGATCGTGCTCGCCGCGCTTCCCGTCCACGCCGCGCTCAAGGCACCCGGCGGCGGCATGGACAACGGCATCGTCGTGCGGGCCGCCGACGGCTGGCTGCACGGCGGATCCCCGTACGCCGATCCGCACTTCCTCTACTTCCCGAGCGCCGTGCTGGCCGCCGTGCCGCAGGCGCTGCTGCCGGCCGGCGTGCTGCGCCTCGCGGTGCCCGTGCTCGTGACGGCGGGGCTCGTCGGCGCGTGGGCGTGCGCGCTGCGGGTGCACGGCGTCGTGTGGCGCAGCCGGTTCGCCGTGCTCGGGCTGCTCGCGCTCGCGGCCGGCTTCGCGCCCTTCGCGCACCTGGTGCACCTCGGCAACTGGACCGTGACCGCCGCCCTCGCCCTGCCCTGCGCCCTGCTGTGCGCGGTACGGGGCCGCTGGCTCGCGGCCGGCGCGGTGGTCGGCGCCGCCCTCGCCCTGAAGCCGCTGCTCGCCCCGGTCGCGCTCCTCTTCGTGTTCGCGCGGCAGTGGCGCGGGCTCGCCGCCCTCGTCCTCGTACCCGCCGCGGCGTCGGCCGCGGCCGCCCTCGCGATGCCCGACCCGGCGGGCTTCTTCACCCGCACCCTGCCCTTCCTGCTGCGCGGCGACGACGGCTTCGTACGGCTCTACGAGGCATCGCCCGGCGCCGTCCTCGCGCGGCTCGGCGTTCCCGCGGGCGCGGCGACCGCCCTCGCGGCGGCGGGGGCGGCGGCCGGGGTGTGGTGCGCCTGGCGGCGGTGGGGCCGCGGCGACGCGGGGCCGCAGCGGGTCTGCGAGACCGCGGTGCTCCTGATGCTCTCCGCATTTCTCGTCTCCCGGCCGTCGTACGACCACTACCTCCTGGTCGCCGTGCCGCTGCTGCTCGCGGGGGCCCTGGAGCGCGGTGCCGCGGCCCGCGACCCGTGGCTGTGGGCGGCGCTGCTGCCGCAGGTGCCGGGGATCACCTGGCCCTGGCTCGACACCGGGGTGCGCCGGGCGTTCCTGGACTGCGCGACCCTGTGCGGCCTGGTCGTCACCGTCGGGCTTCGTGGTGCGCGCCGCGCCCCGGCTAACCTGGAAGCTTCCGGCACGGCAGGACCGACCACGGTCCCCGGCTCCCGGGACGACCGCGTTTTGACCCGTACGGGGCGGCGCGGGTAGTCTGCCTAGTCGTTATGTGTATTGGTTCGCTCATTCTCATGTGAGTCGCCCGTACACGGGTTCCCTGGAGCAGTTACCAGTGGGCGGCATACGGGCGCTGAACCCGGCACTGTCGTCCCCAGCTGCACGATCGCTTCAGTGATGCCAATTTCAGCACCCATCCACTGAAGAAGAAGGCTGCTAAGTGCGTACGTACAGCCCCAAGCCCGGCGATGTGACTCGCCAGTGGCACGTCATCGACGCGCAGGACATCGTCCTGGGCCGTCTGGCCACCACTGCCGCGACCCTCCTCCGTGGCAAGCACAAGCCGACCTATGCCCCGCACATGGACATGGGCGACTTCGTCGTCATCATCAACGCCGACAAGGTTCACCTGTCCGGCAACAAGAAGACCCAGAAGATGGCGTACCGCCACTCCGGCTACCCGGGTGGTCTGCGCTCCGTCCGTTACGACGAGCTTCTGGCGAAGAACCCCGAGAAGGCCGTCGAGAAGGCCATCAAGGGCATGCTTCCGAAGAACACGCTCGGCCGTCAGATGCTCTCGAAGCTGAAGGTCTACTCGGGCGACCAGCACCCGCACGCTGCCCAGCAGCCGGTGCCGTTCGAGATCACCCAGGTCGCGCAGTAGTTCCGGCCACACCCCCAAAGACAGAAAAGAATCTGAGGAGCATCGTGGCCGAGACCACCGCCGAGACGCCGGTCGAAGAGATCGTCGACGTCGAGAGCTACACCACCGAGTCGGACGCGCCTGTCGAGGGCGAGTACACCTCGGAGTCCAACCCCGCCCGCTTCGGCGACCCGCAGCCGGCCGCCGGCCTGGGCCGCCGCAAGAACGCCATCGCGCGCGTTCGCATCGTGCCCGGCACCGGCAAGTGGAAGGTCAACGGGCGCACGCTCGAGGACTACTTCCCGAACAAGGTCCACCAGCAGGAAGTCAACGAGCCCTTCAAGGTGCTCGAGCTCGACGGCCGCTACGACGTCATCGCCCGCATCTCGGGTGGCGGCGTCTCCGGCCAGGCCGGCGCCCTGCGTCTCGGTGTCGCCCGCGCCCTGAACGAGGCCGACGTCGAGAACAACCGCCCGGCGCTCAAGAAGGCCGGTTACCTCAAGCGTGACGACCGTGCGGTCGAGCGCAAGAAGGCCGGTCTCAAGAAGGCCCGCAAGGCCCCGCAGTACAGCAAGCGCTAAATCTCGCTGCCTGCTTGTTTTTCCCGTTCGCCCCGGCGGCACCTTCCGTGCCGCCGGGGCGTTCGGCTTATGGACGACATGAAGTTGTGGAGGACACCAAGTGGGACGACTCTTCGGCACGGACGGCGTGCGCGGTGTCGCCAACGCGGACCTGACGGCCGAGCTCGCGCTCGGCCTCTCGGTCGCCGCGGCGCACGTACTCGGCGAAGCGGGCTCCTTCGAGGGGCACCGTCCGGTGGCGGTCGTCGGCCGTGATCCGCGGGCCTCGGGCGAGTTCCTGGAGGCCGCGGTCGTCGCGGGCCTGGCCAGCGCGGGCGTCGACGTCCTGCGCGTCGGTGTGCTGCCCACCCCCGCGGTGGCGTATCTCACCGGTGCGCTGGGAGCCGACCTCGGCGTGATGCTCTCCGCGAGCCACAACGCCATGCCGGACAACGGCATCAAGTTCCTCGCCCGCGGCGGCCACAAGCTGGACGACACCCTGGAGGACCGCATCGAGTCGGTCTACGAGGAGCACCGCACCGGCGCTCCCTGGGACCGCCCGACAGGTGCCGGCGTCGGCCGGGTGAAGTCGTACGACCAGGGGCTCGACCAGTACATCGCGCACCTCGTGGGCGTTCTGCCGAACCGGCTCGACGGGCTGAGGATCGTCCTCGACGAGGCGCACGGCGCCGCGTCCCGCGTCTCGCCCGAGGCGTTCACCCGTGCCGGCGCCGAGGTGGTCACGATCGGCGCCGATCCCGACGGGCTCAACATCAACGACGGGTGCGGCTCCACGCACCTCGACCTCCTCAAGGCCGCCGTCGTCGAGCACCAGGCCGACTTCGGTATCGCGCACGACGGGGACGCCGACCGCTGCCTCGCCGTGGACCACACCGGCTCCGAGGTGGACGGCGACCAGATCATGGCCGTCATCGCCCTGTCGATGCGCGAGCGCGGCGCCCTGCGCGCCGACACCGTTGTCGCGACCGTCATGTCGAACCTCGGCCTGAAGCTGGCCATGGAGCGCGAGGGCATCAACCTCGTGCAGACCGCGGTCGGCGACCGGTACGTCCTGGAGAACATGAAGGAGCACGGCTACGCGCTTGGCGGCGAGCAGTCCGGCCACGTCATCGTGCTCGACCACGCCACGACCGGTGACGGCACGCTGACCGGCCTGCTGCTCGCGGCCCGGGTCGCGCAGACCGGCCGGACGCTGCGGGACCTCGCGGGCGTCATGGAGCGCCTGCCGCAGGTGCTCATCAACGTCCCCGACGTCGACAAGTCGCGGGTCGCCACGTCGGCCGAGCTGACCGCCGCCGTGAAGGACGCCGAGCGCGAACTGGGTTCCACCGGCCGGGTGTTGCTGCGCTCGTCGGGCACCGAGCCGCTGGTGCGTGTGATGGTCGAGGCCGCGGACATCGAGCAGGCCCGCTCGGTCGCAGGACGCCTCGCCGACGTCGTGAAGTCGGCGCTGGGCTAGATCTTGTTGCGCTTCCTGGCCCAGAAGAGCTTCTGGGCCAGGAGCGTCAGCGTGCCGGACAGGACGATGCCGCCCAGGTTGGCCAGGAGCTGGCCCGTCGAACCCCACGTCTGGGCGTAGTCCTTGTAGCTGAAGGCGACCGCGGCGTTCGCGGCGGCCGGGACCGTCGTCACCGAGATGGCCACGCCGATCAGGGCGCCCGACTTCGCCGACGTGAGGGACAGCGTGCCCGCGATGCCCGCGAGGAACGCCACCACGAACGACATCCAGTCCGGCTGCCAGATGAACGCCGTGTTCGGGCGGTCGCCCTCGACCATCGACCTGGAGAACAGGCCGAAGGTGTCCATCAGCCAGCTGAACCCCGCGGTCGCCACCATCGCCAGGGCGAAGCCCGCGAGCAGCGCCCACAGCGAGCGCCAGACCAGGACCGGCGCGCGCTGCACCAGCGCCGTGGAGATCCCGGCCAGCGGGCCGAACTCCGGCCCCACCGCCATCGCGCCCACGATCAGGATCGCGTTGTCGAGCATGACACCGCACGCGGCGAGCATCGTGGCGACGGCGAGGAACGCCACGTAGGTCACCGAGAGCGTCGACTCCTCGTGCGTGGCGTCCGCCAGCTGCTCCCACAGGACCGCGTCCGCGCCCTCGCCCGGTGCCTCGTCCTCCGCCTTGTCGGCGCGCAGCGACAGGGACAGGTCGATGTTCTCGACCGCGATCGACCCGCACTTGTCGAGCTCCAACTCGCGCAGCCCGCCGATGAGTTCGTCACCCGCCTCGCGGGCGACATCGCACATGACGACGTCGCCCGCGGGGTTGCGGGCCGCGCCCGGCACCACCGCCAGATGCGTGGTGCCGACGGTCTTCTCGATCAGACGCACCACGTCGTCCGTCTTGTCCGGCGGGGTGATCAGACGCAGATGCAGCATGCGCGTAACCGTAACGGGCGCTCAGAGCTTTCGGAGCCGCAGCCGCTGCACCTTGTGGTCGGGGCCCTTGCGCACGACGAGGGTGGCGCGGCCGCGCGTGGGGGCCACGTTCTCCAGGAGGTTGGGCCGGTTGATGGTGCGCCAGGTCGTGCGCGCGTAGTCGAGCGCCTCCTCCTCCGAGACCTGCGTGTACTTGCGGAAGTACGAGGACGGGTCCTGGAAGGCCGTCGAGCGCAGCTTCAGGAAGCGGTTGAGGTACCAGCGCTCGATGTCCTCCTCGCGCGCGTCCACGTACACGCTGAAGTCGAAGTAGTCGGCGAGGCCGACGCGGGTGCGGCCGTCCTTGCCGGGCAGGGCGGGCTGGAGCACGTTCAGGCCCTCGACGATGAGGATGTCGGGGCGGCGCACGGTGAGCGTCTGCGTGGGGTCGATGTCGTAGATCAGGTGCGAGTAGACGGGGGCCGTCACCTCGTCCTTGCCGGCCTTCACGTCGGCGACGAACCGGGTCAGGGCGCGGCGGTCGTACGACTCCGGGAAGCCCTTGCGCGACATCAGGCCGCGGGCCTCCAGCTCCTTGGTGGGCAGCAGGAAGCCGTCGGTCGTGACGCGGGCGACGCGCGGGTGCTCCGGCCAGCGCGACAGCAGGGCCTGGAGGAGACGGGCGACGGTGGACTTGCCGACGGCGACGGAACCGGCAACCCCTATGACGAACGGGGTGCCGGTCTGGGCGGCCTTCTCGTTCGTGTCGCCGAGGAACGTGTTGAGCGCGCCCCGCAGGCCGTCGGTGGCGCCCACGTACAGATTGAGGAGCCGGGACAGCGGCAGATAGATGTCGCGCACCTCGTCGAGGTCGATGACGTCACCGAGACCGCGCAGCCGCTCCACCTCCTCGGCGGTCAGCGGCAGCGGCGTCTTGTCACGCAGCGCGCTCCACTCGGTTCGGGTGAGGTCGACGTAGGGAGTCACCTCCGGCTTCTGCCGGTGGGTGCTCCGGGAGACCGGAGAGATCACAGTCCATTGTTACGGCTGTGTGGACGGAGCGGGGCGTGGGGTGCGTCACGCCGGGCCGTGGCGGGCCGAACACAGCGCGGTCACAGGTATGGACCTGGCGTGGAGGCGGCGATACCTTCCGGGGAACCGCGGGGCACCGGCGCCCGTGCGGGACGGGAGGGAAACCGTCATGACCGTGTTGCGCGTTCCCCGTTTCGCCCGTGTACGGGGGAGATCCCGCGCCGCGTCGGACGGCGACGAGTGGGCGGGCCGCGTCCGCAGCGAGCTGGCCCTCGACCTGCCCGACGAGGACATAGGCGAGGACCTCGACGACTGCCTCGACCTGTACGAGATGGGCAGCAAGCCGCGCTGCGAGGAAGCCGAGTACCTGGGGCTCGTCCAGGACGCGCGGGACAGGCTCCTGTGGGGGCACTGACCGCGGTCGTACGCTGCCGCCTATGTGCGGAATCGTGGGATACGTAGGTCATCAGTCGGCTCTCGACGTCGTCCTCGCGGGGCTGAAACGCCTGGAGTACCGCGGCTACGACTCGGCCGGGGTGGCCGTGGTCGCGGACGGTGCGCTGGACTCCCGCAAGAAGGCCGGCAAGCTCGCCAACCTGGAGAAGGAACTGGTCGACCGGCCGCTGCCGGCCGGTCCCGCCGGGATCGGGCACACCCGCTGGGCCACGCACGGCGGCCCCACGGACGCCAACGCGCACCCGCACCTGGACAACGCGTCCCGGGTCGCCGTCGTCCACAACGGCATCATCGAGAACTTCGCCGCCCTGCGCGCCGAACTGGCCGGGCGCGGGCACGCCCTCGCCTCCGAGACGGACACCGAGGTCGTGGCGCATCTGCTGGCCGAGGAGTTCACGGGGGATCTCGCGGAGGCGATGCGGGCCGTGTGCCGTCGCCTGGAGGGCGCGTTCACGCTGGTCGCGGTGCACGCGGACGTGCCGGACGTGGTGGTGGGCGCGCGCCGGAACTCGCCGCTGGTGGTCGGGGTCGGCGAGGGCGAGGCGTTCCTCGCGTCGGACGTGGCGGCCTTCATCGCGCACACCCGCTCCGCGATCGAGCTGGGCCAGGACCAGGTGGTCGAGCTGCGCCGCGACGGGGTGACGGTGACGGACTTCGAGGGGCGCGCCGCCGATGTTCGCAGGTATCACGTCGACTGGGACGCCTCCGCCGCCGAGAAGGGCGGCTACGACTACTTCATGCTCAAGGAGATCGCCGAGCAGCCGAAGGCGGTCGCGGACACGCTGCTCGGCCGGATCGGCGCGGAGGGCCAGCTGACGCTGGACGAGCTGCGTATCCCGACGCAGGTGCTCCGCATGGTCGACAAGGTCGTCATCGTCGCGTGCGGTACGGCGTTCCACGCGGGCCTGATCGCCAAGTACGCCATCGAGCACTGGACCCGTGTCCCGTGCGAGGTGGAGCTGGCGAGCGAGTTCCGCTACCGGGATCCGATCCTGGACGCCCGTTCGCTGGTGATCGCGATCTCGCAGTCCGGCGAGACCATGGACACGCTGATGGCACTGCGGCACGCGCGCGAGCAGGGGGCGACGGTGCTCGCCATCTGCAACACGAACGGTTCGACGATCCCGCGCGAGTCGGACGCGGTCCTCTACACGCACGCCGGTCCCGAGGTCGCGGTCGCCTCGACCAAGGCCTTCCTGACGCAGCTCGTCGCCTGCTACCTGGTGGCGCTGTACCTCGGGCAGGTGCGCGGCACCAAGTGGGCCGACGAGATCCTCGCGGTCGTACGGGACCTCGCGCGCATCGGCGAAGAGGTCGAGCGGGTCCTGGAGACGATGGAGCCGGTCCGCGAGCTGGCCCGGTCGCTGGCCGGGGCGGACACCGTCCTCTTCCTCGGCCGCCATGTGGGCTACCCGGTCGCCCTGGAAGGCGCGCTGAAGCTCAAGGAACTCGCGTACATGCACGCCGAGGGGTTCGCCGCCGGTGAGCTGAAGCACGGGCCGATCGCGCTGATCGAGGAGGGCATGCCGGTCGTCGTGGTCGTCCCGTCGCCGCGCGGCCGCTCGGTGCTGCACGACAAGATCGTCTCCAACATCCAGGAGATCCGGGCGCGCGGGGCGCGGACCATCGTGATCGCGGAGGAGGGCGACGAGGCGGTCGTCCCGTACGCGGACCACCTGGTACGGGTACCGGCGACGCCGACGCTGCTCCAGCCGCTGGTGGCGACGGTCCCGCTCCAGGTCTTCGCGTGCGAGCTGGCCACGGCGCGGGGCAACGAGGTGGACCAGCCGCGGAACCTGGCGAAGTCGGTGACCGTGGAGTGAGTTCCGTAGGGTGCTCGGCATGAGCATCATCGGGGTCGGTATCGACGTGGCCGAGATCGAGCGGTTCGCGGCGTCCCTCGAGCGGACGCCCGGGATGGCCGAGCGGCTGTTCGTGCCGGGGGAGTTGCTGCTGCCGAGCGGCGAGCGACGCGGGGTCGCGTCGCTCGCCGCCCGGTTCGCCGCGAAGGAGGCCGTCGCGAAGGCGCTGGGCGCGCCGGCGGGGTTGCGCTGGACCGACGCGGAGGTCTTTGTCGAGGAGAGTGGGCAGCCCCGGTTGCGGGTGTCGGGCACGGTGGCTGCGCGCGCCGCCGAGCTGGGGGTGCGGGGGTTTCATGTCTCGCTGAGCCACGATGCGGGGGTCGCGTCCGCTGTGGTGGTGGCGGAGGGGTGAGGGGCGCTGCGTGTTCGTCGCCGGGTGCCGCTGGGTGGGGGCTGGTCGCGCAGTTCCCCGCGCCCCTGAAATGCAGGCGCTGCGCGCCGCATTTCCCCGATAAAGGCTAGGCGCGTCTTCGTGAACGTACCCCTGAGATGGCGCACGAAGTGCGCATCTCAGGGGCGCGGGGAACTGCGCGACCAGCCCCCACCGACCTGCAGACGCCCCGCGGCGGAACGCGGCAGACGCTCACGCGTGCCGGACGTCCCGCCACACCTCCGGAATGGCCGAGGCGACATCCTGCGCAGACACGGGCGCTCCGGCAGCCGCCCGGCGGGCCGCCAGCCCATGGATGTACGCGCCCACAGATGCCGCGTCCCCCGGCCGGAGGCCCGCCGCCAGGAGAGAACCCGTCAGGCCCGACAGGACGTCGCCGCTGCCCGCGGTGGCGAGCCACGGCGTGCCCGTCGGGTTGACCCGGGTCGGGGCGTCGGGCGAGGCGACCAGGGTCGTCGAGCCCTTGAGGAGCACCGTGGCCCGGTAGCGGGACGACAACTGCCGTACGGACGAAAGGCGTTGGGACTCGATCTCCGTGCGGGCCGTGCCGAGGAGCGCCGCCGCCTCGCCCGCGTGCGGCGTGAGCACGGTCGGAGCCGTCCGGGTGCGGATCACGTCCGGGTCCGCGAGCCGCAGCCCGTCCGCGTCGATGAGCACCGGCACGTTCGACGCCAGGACGTCGAGGATGCCCGATGTGTCGTCGCCCAGGCCGGGGCCGATCACCCAGGACTGGACGCGGCCCGCTTTCGCGGGTGGCCCCGCCGAGACCAGGGTCTCCGGGAAGCGGGCCAGGACCGCGTCCGCCGCAGGTCCCACGTAGCGGACCGCGCCCGCCCCGCCGTGCAGCGCCCCGGCCACCGCCAGGACCGCCGCCCCGGGATAGCGCGCCGAGCCCGCGACGACACCGACGACGCCCCGCTTGTACTTGTCGCTCTCGCCGGTCGGCCGGGGCAGCAGCTCGGCGACGTCCGCGTGCTGGAGCGCCTCCAACCGGGCGTCCCCGTAAGGGAGTTCGAGGCCGATGTCGATCAGGCGGAGCGCCCCCGCGTACTCGTGCGCCGGATCGATCAGGAGGCCGGGCTTGTACGTGCCGAACGTGACCGTCGCGTCCGCCCGCACCGCCTCGCCCCGCACCTCGCCGGTGTCCGCGTCCACCCCGCTCGGCAGGTCCACCGAGACGGTCAACCCCCGGGCAGCTTCGGCCAGTTGGGCCGCGCGGGGGCGAAGCCCGCCCTTGCCGCCGATGCCCACGATGCCGTCGACGACGAGGTCGGCGCGGCCCACCAGGCCCGGCGCCGCGTCCGACTCCGCGTCGAGCACCGCGCCGCCCGCCGCGCGGAGCGCCTTGAGGCCTCCGGCGTGGGCCCGCTCCGGCGACAGCAGGACGGCGGTCACGCCCGCGCCGCGGCGGGCCAGGCGGGCGCCCGCGTACAGGGCGTCGCCGCCGTTGTCCCCGGAGCCGACGAGCAGCGCGATCCGGGAGCCGTACACCTTTCCGAGCAGTTCGGCGCAGGCGGCGGCGAGTCCGGCCGCCGCCCGCTGCATCAGCGTTCCTTCGGGCAGCCGCGCCATCAGTGCGCGTTCGGCTGCCCTGACCGTCTCGACGTCGTAGGCGACTCGCATGTCATCGAGTGTCCCCCAAGAGGTGGGTGCGCAGCAGGTCGGCAGCCTCGGCGGGGTGGGTGGACCAGGCGTTGTGCGCGCCGGGGAAGTGGGCGAGCGGAATGCCGAGGCGCTCCGCGAGCAGGGCCGCCGGACGGTACGGCAGATGTCCGCGCGTCGCCGTGCCCGCCGCGAGGGTCAGCCGGTCGCGGGCCGCGGCCAGCGCGGCCAGGTCCGGTTCGTACGCCGCGAAGCTGCGGTGCTCGTACTGGATCGCCAGGGGTGCGTTGGCCAGGAGGCGTTGTCTCATCTCCCGTATACGGGAAGGGAGTTCGCCCTGGTGCGGCGGTGCGGGGAGCATCACCGGGCCGACGCCCGCGAGGAAGCGGGCGCCCGCCGCTTCCAAGCCCCGCGCCTGGAACGTCTCGTACACCTCCTGGAAGAACGCCGCCTGCTCGGCCGCGTCCGGCAGCACGCTCCACGACGGCGGCTCGTACGCGAGCACGCGCGCGAGGCGCCCGGGATGCCGCGACAGGAGGTCGAGGGCGACGATCGCGCCGCTGGAGACGCCCGCCACGTACGCCGGTTCGCCGGGGGAGACCGCGTCGAGGAGGCGGAGCGCGTCGTCGGCGTGGACCGGGACCCACTGCTCGGCCGGCGGGCCGTCCAGGGCGCTGCGCGAGTAGCCGCGCGGGTCGTGCGTGACCACGGTGAAGTCGGCGGCCAGGGCGTCCGCGACCGGGTCGAGGACCGCCGCGTCGCCGCCCGCGCCGGGCAGCAGGAGGAGCGCCGGGCCCGCGCCGCGTGTCTCGTGGTACAGGGTCGCGCCCGGGACGCGCAGGGTGTGCGAGGTGATCAACGCGCTTCTCCCGTCGGCCAGTTGGTGAGCATCACGTGCAGCGCCTCCAGGGCGCTCGCCCACGTCTCCTCCACGTCCCTGCGGTGCCGGAAGCCGCCCGCGAGTTCGAGGGTGACGAAGCCGTGGAAGGTGCTGCGCAGGACGCGCCCCGCGTCCGTGAGGTGCGGCTCCGCCAGGCCGTACCCCTGGAGCAGGGCGTAGGTGCAGGTGAGGTTGCGGCGCAGGCCCGGGTGTTCGTCGAGGGCCGACGGGTCGAGTTCCAGCTGCGTCGCCGCGTACCGGCCCGGGTGTTCCAGGGCGAAGGCGCGGTACGCGTGCCCGAAGGCGAGCAGCGCGTCCCGCCCGGCCCGGCCCGCGAGCGCGTCCGCGATCCGGTCGGCGAGGTCGAGGCCGGACAGGATCGCGACCCGGGTGCTCAGCTCGGTCAGGCCCTTGACGTGCGCGTACAGGCTCGCGTCCTTGACGCCGAAGCCGCGGGCGAGCGCGGCGATGGTGATGTGCTCGAAGCCGACGGTGTCCGCGAGGTCGGCGGCGGCCGCCACCACCCGCTCCGTCGTCAGACCCGCTCTGGCCATCATGCGCGCACCACCCGTTTCCTTCATTGCCTAATGCCCCTAGGTTTTTGTCTACGGTACCTAGGTTCAGCCGGGCCGATCAACGGCTTTTCGGGGGACCCGGCCGCGCGGCGTCCCCCGCGGGCGGGCCGCAGCGGGTTTCCCTCGGCCCATGACCAGCACCCCCGTGCGCGGCGCCCTGGCCGCGCTGCTCGCCCTCGCCGCCGCGCTGCCGGCCGGCCCCGCCTTCGCCGACCCGGGCCCGCCGCTGCCCGCCCCGGCGAGCACCGCGCTCGTCCCGGGCGTCCCGTTCGCGTACCACCCCTGGCAGCTGGACACCCCGGACCAGGTGCTGCCGCCGCGCGTGTACGAGCCGAGCGCCGCCGAGGACGCGATCGAGCCGTACGAGCCGGCGCCGTACGCCGCGGCCGACGACACCGTCGAGTTCGTGCCGCCGAGCGAGGTGCAGCGCGCGCCCGCCGTCGCGACCTGCACCAAGAAGACCGGCCCCTACCAGCGCCAGGTCGAGCGCTGGCTGAAGCTGAAGGTCGACGGCCGGCAGTCCGCCGCCGACTGCAAGGCGATCCGCGCCTTCCAGACCAAGCAGGGCATCCGCCCCGACATCGGCTTCGCCGGGCCGGTCACCTGGGGCCGGATGCGCGCCATCAGCGCCCGCAAGAACCCGAACGCGGCGAAGAAGTGCCCCACGCGCGCGTACCGCCTCGCCTGCGTCGACCTGCCGCGCCAGCTGATGTGGGTCAGCAAGGGCAAGAAGATCGTCTACGGGCCGGTCCCGATCCGCAGCGGACGCGCCGGGAACGCGACCCGCGCGGGCTGGCACAAGATCTACTGGAAGCACAAGAACCACTGGTCGACGCTGTACAACACCCCCATGCCGTACAGCCAGTTCTTCAGCGGCGGCCAGGCCTTCCACGCCATCTACGGCAACATCTACAGCCCGCCCGGCTCGCGCGGCTGCGTCAACCTGCGCCTCTCCGACGCCAAGAAGCTCTGGGGCGTGCTGAAGAAGGGCGACCGCGTGTACGTGTGGGGCCGCAAGCCCGGTACCTGAGCGCCTGAGGGGTTGTCCGGCCCCTCTGAGAGACTGGGCCCACCATGAACGAGAACGTGACTGCCCCGCTCCGCGCCCGCGCCGAGATCGATCTGGCCGCACTGAAGGCCAACGTGCGGTCCCTGCGCGCCCATGCGCCGGGGGCCGCGTTCATGGCCGTGGTGAAGGCGGACGCGTACGGGCACGGCATGCTCCCGGTGGCCCGCGCCGCCCAGGAGGCGGGCGCCGAGTGGATCGGCACCGCCACCCCAGAGGAGGCCCTGGAGCTGCGCGCGGCCGGGATCACCGGCCGCATCCTGTGCTGGCTGTGGGTGCCCGGCGGGCCCTGGCGCGAGGGCATCGAGGCCGGTCTCGACATGGCGGTCAGCGGCATGTGGGCGCTGCGCGAAGTCACCGAAGCGGCGCGGGAGTCGGGGCGCACCGCCCGCATCCAGCTCAAGGCCGACACCGGGCTCGGGCGCAACGGCTGCCTGCCGGCCGACTGGCCCGAGCTCGTGGGCCAGGCCCTGAAGGCGCAGGAGGACGGCCTCGTCACCGTCACCGGGCTCTGGTCGCACTTCGCGTGCGCCGACGAGCCGGGGCACCCGTCGATCGCCGCGCAGCTCGCCTCGTTCCGCGAGATGGTGTCGTACGCGCAGGCGCAGGGCGTCACCCCCGAGGTGCGGCACATCGCGAACTCGCCGGGGACGCTCACGCTCCCCGAGACCCACTTCGACCTCGTCCGCCCCGGCATCGCGATGTACGGGATCTCGCCGAGCCCCGAGCTCGGCACGCCCGCCGACTTCGGGCTGCGCCCCGTCATGACCCTGAAGGCGAATCTCGCGCTCGTGAAGCACGCGCCGGGTGGACTCGGCGTCAGTTACGGGCATCACTACGTCACACCGGGCGCGACGACCCTCGGGCTCGTCCCGCTCGGCTACGCGGACGGCATCCCGCGGCACGCCTCCGGCACCGGGCCTGTCCTGATCGCGGGCAAGCGGCGCACGGTCGCCGGGCGGGTCGCGATGGACCAGTTCGTCGTCGACCTCGGCGGCGACGAGCCGGCCGCCGGGGACGAGGCGGTGCTCTTCGGGCCGGGCGACGCGGGCGAGCCGACCGCCGAGGACTGGGCGGCCGCGTCGGGGACCATCGCGTACGAGATCGTCACGCGGATCGGTTCGCGCGTTCCCCGCGTCTATGTGGACAGCGGGGCAGCGGACGGCGCGTGACCCTCGACACGGGTTACGCGGTGGCCGCCCCGGCTATGGCTATGTGAAGCACGGCTGTGTGAAACACGGACCGTACGGGACACCCGGCAGGGCAGCGCACGACGAGGGAGCGGCACGTGAGCGAGGACACCGCACAGGCCACGGCGGCCGTCGCCGAAGCCGCGGCTTCGGGCAGCTGGCGCCGGGCCGGCCTCGCGGGCGCCGCGATCGGCGTCGTCGCCGCGGGCGCGGCCGCCGGAGTCGCGATCGAGCGGCTCACCGTGGGGCGCGGCATGCGCCGCAAGGCCCGCCTCGCCCTGGACGCCTCGGGCCCGTACGGGGCGCTGCGCGGCACGCCCGGCACGGCCCGGGGCGACGACGGCACCGAGCTGTACTACGAGGTGGACGAGGTCGAGCCGGAGAGCGGCGGCGGCCCGCGCAGACGGCGTCTGTTCGGCCGCAAGGACCCGGCGGAGGTCACCGTGGTCTTCAGCCACGGCTACTGCCTCAACCAGGACTCCTGGCACTTCCAGCGCGCGGCGCTGCGCGGCGTCGTGCGCTGCGTGTACTGGGACCAGCGCAGCCACGGCCGTTCGGGGCGCGGCACGGAGCAGGTGGAGCAGGGGCTTCCGGTCACCATCGACCGGCTCGGCTGCGACCTCAAGGCCGTCATCGACGCGGCCGCTCCCGAGGGCCCGATCGTCCTCGTCGGCCACTCCATGGGCGGCATGACCCTGATGGCGCTGGCCGACCAGTGCCCCGAGCTGATCCGCGAGCGCGTCGTGGGCGTCGCCCTCGTCGGTACGTCGTCGGGGAAGCTCGGCGAGGTCAATTACGGGCTTCCGGTCGCCGGGGTCAACGCGATCCGGCGGGTCCTGCCCGGCGTCCTGAAGGCGCTCGGGCAGCGGGCGGAGCTGGTCGAGAAGGGGCGCAGGGCCACCGCCGACCTGTTCGCGGGGATCATCAAGCGGTACTCGTTCGCCTCGCGGGACGTCGACCCGGCGGTCGCCCGGTTCGCGGAGCGGATGATCGAGGGGACGCCGATCGACGTGGTCGCCGAGTTCTACCCGGCGTTCCAGGAGCACGACAAGACGGCCGCCCTGAACCACTTCGCGGACCTTCCCGTGCTCGTCCTCGCCGGGGAGCAGGATCTGGTGACGCCGAGCGAGCACAGCGAGGCCATCGCGGCGCTGCTGCCGGAGGCCGAGTTCGTGCTCGTACCGGACGCCGGACACCTCGTGATGATGGAGCACCCGGAGGTCGTCACGGACCGTCTCGCCGACCTCCTGGCCCGCGCGGGAGCACTGTCCGCAGCCGCTACCGTGGGTTCCTATGGAGACACCGGCAGCACCGCACAGCCCGGCGGCTGAACCCGCCACCGTCCTCACGGTCACCGTCACCGTCACCTCCCCGGACGAGATGCAGGAGTTGGGACGCGGCCTGGCCAAACAGCTGCGCCCCGGAGACCTCGTGATGCTCACCGGGGAGCTGGGCGCGGGCAAGACGACGCTGACCCGCGGCCTCGGTGCGGGCCTGGGCGTGCGGGGCGCGGTGACCTCACCGACGTTCGTGATCGCCCGGGTGCATCCGCACCTGTCGGGCGGGCCCGCCCTGGTCCACGTCGACGCGTACCGCCTGGGTGGCGGGCTCGACGAGATGGAGGACCTCGACCTCGACGTGTCCCTGCCGGACTCGGTCGTCGTCGTGGAGTGGGGTGACGGCAAGGTCGAGGAGCTCTCCGACGACCGGCTGCACGTGATCATCGACCGGGCCACGGGGGACACCACGGACGAGATCCGGGTCGTGACCCTGAACGGGATCGGCGAGCGGTGGGCCGGGTCGGATCTGGGGGCGCTGGCGGGCTGAGGCCCGTCGGCCGTATCCCGACACTTATCCCGACAGCGCGTCGGCAAAATGTTGCGCGACGCGCTGTCGGCGTGTTCACATGGAGGTCCACCTTGGTTAGGTCTACCTAACCACGTCTGCTTCGGCGGCCTCGGGAGGCGTCCATGTCTGCGTCGGAACGTGCCGTACGGCCGGGTGTGCCGCGTCCGGTGTCGATGCGGGAGCTGTTGGCGGCCGGGGCGGCGGCTCGGGCGGTTTCGACGCCGCCGGTCGCGCCGCGGGTTCGGCGGCGGGACGACAAGGTGCGGCCCGACGCCGTCTAGGTCGCGGGGCTCTGCCCCGGACCCCGCTCCTCAATCGCCGGAGGGGCTTGATGTGGCCGGAGCCCCGCTCGATGGGCCGAGGGGCTCAAGCTCGATGGGCCGAGGGGCTCAGGCATGACCTAGCGGACGACGACTACCTTGCGGCCGATCGTCGCGAAGTCCCACATCAGGGTGCCGTTGGCGCGGGACTCCCGGATGCCGCCCGTCTGCTTCGACGGGTCCGGCTTCGGGGTCGAGCCGTCGACCGCCGCGCTGAAGCCGATCGCCACGCCGTTCGTCGTCGCGAAGCGGACCACGTGCTCGATCGCCACCCCGTCGGTGCCGGTGATGGTGCCGGAGCGCGACGTCACCGTGTAGGTGCCGACGGCCGGGTCCACGGTTCCGGGCGTGACCTCGTACGTACGCGGCTTGCTGCCCGGCGTGACCAGCCACACGCGGTCCTCGCCCAGCGAGTAGACGACGCGCTCGCCCTTGCCGGACTGCGCGGGCAGCGCCGCCGGGTCGGACTTGTGCTCGGGGGACTTGGAGGCCGACGCCGACGGGCTCGTGTCCTTCGCCTTGCCGAGGTCGGCCGGCGCGTTCGCCGACGCCTGGTACGCGAGGAAGCCGACCACGGCGAGCGCGCCCGCCGTCAGCGCGGTCACGAATCCGGTGCTGCTCCGTGCCACCAGGTGCCTGCCTCTCAAGTACGTCGCCAGAAGGCTCCCCGTGACGGTAGCACCGGGGCCGGGCCCGCTCCGGTTGTGCGGGAGTGCGGACGTGTCAGCCTCCGGAGCGCCGTAGGCTGTTTGCGTGCTGTTGCTCGCGCTGGATACCGCCACCCCCGCCGTCACCGTCGCGCTGCACGACGGGACCTCCGTCGTCGCCGAGTCGAGTCAGGTCGACGCCCGCAGACACGGGGAGCTGCTGCTCCCCGCCGTCGACCGGGTGCTCGCCGAGGCCGGGGTGAAGCTCGACGCCGTGACCGGGATCGTCGTGGGCGTCGGCCCGGGACCGTACACCGGACTGCGGGTCGGCCTGATGACCGCCGACACGTTCGGGTTCGCGCTCGGCGTTCCCGTGCACGGGGTGTGCACGCTGGACGGGCTCGCCTACGAGGCGCAGATCGAGGGCCCCTTCGTCGTCGCCACCGACGCGCGGCGCAAGGAGGTCTACTGGGCCAGGTACGAGGACGTGCGGACTCGTGTTTCCGAGGCTGCCGTCGACCGGCCCGGGGACATCGCCGAGCAGGTCGCCGGGCTGCCCGCGGTCGGCGCCGGAGCGGTCCTCTACCCGGACACGTTCCCCGACGCCCGCGGGCCCGAGCACGTGTCCGCCGCCGCGCTCGCCGCCTTCGCCGCCGAGAAGCTCGCCGCCGGTGAGGAACTGCTCGAACCGCGGCCGCTGTACCTGCGCCGCCCCGACGCGCAGGTCCCCAAGAACTACAAGGTGGTCACCCCCAAGTGACGTCCGTGGACGTTGAGCTGCGCGAGATGCGCTGGTGGGACATCGATCCCGTGCTCGCCCTGGAGAAGGACCTCTTCCCGGACGACGCCTGGTCGCGCGGCATGTTCTGGTCCGAGCTCGCGCACGCCCGCGGCGTCGGGTCGTCGCGGCGGTACGTGGTCGCGTACGAGGGCGAGCGGCTCGTCGGGTACGGCGGGCTCGCCGCCTCCGGGGACCTGGCCGACGTGCAGACCATCGCCGCCGCCCGCGACCACTGGGGCACCGGGCTCGGCGCCCGGCTGCTCACCGAACTCCTGCGGCACGCCACCGCCTTCGAGGTCGCCGAGGTGATGCTCGAAGTACGCGTCGACAACACCCGGGCGCAGAAGCTCTACGAGCGCTTCGGCTTCGAGCCGATCGGCTTCCGCCGCGGCTACTACCAGCCGGGCAACGTGGACGCCCTCGTGATGCGCCTGACCACCACCAACACCGTGAGTGAAGAGAAGAAGCATGGCTGACGAACCGCTCGTCCTCGGCATCGAGACCTCCTGCGACGAGACCGGCGTCGGCATCGTCCGCGGCACCACCCTGCTCGCCGACGCCGTCGCCTCCAGCGTCGACGAACACGCCCGCTTCGGCGGCGTCGTCCCCGAGGTCGCCTCCCGCGCGCACCTCGAGGCGATGGTGCCGACCATCGAGCGCGCCCTGAAGGACGCGGGGGTGAGCGCGAAGGACCTCGACGGGATCTCGGTGACCGCCGGGCCCGGCCTCGCGGGCGCCCTGCTCGTCGGCGTCAGCGCCGCGAAGGCGTACGCGTACGCCCTCGGCAAGCCGCTCTACGGCGTCAACCACCTCGCCTCGCACATCTGCGTCGACCAGCTGGAGCACGGCAAGCTGCCCGAGCCGACGATGGCCCTGCTGGTCTCCGGCGGCCACTCCTCGCTGCTGCTGTCCACCGACATCACCTCCGACGTGCGGCCGCTCGGCGCGACGATCGACGACGCGGCGGGGGAGGCCTTCGACAAGATCGCGCGGGTGCTCAACCTCGGCTTCCCGGGCGGTCCCGTCATCGACCGGTACGCGCGCGAGGGCGACCCGGACGCGATCGCCTTCCCGCGCGGGCTCACCGGTCCGCGCGACCCCGCGTACGACTTCTCCTTCTCCGGTCTGAAGACCTCCGTCGCGCGCTGGATCGAGGCCAGGCGGGCCGCCGGCGAGGACGTGCCGGTGCGCGACGTGTCGGCGTCCTTCCAGGAGGCCGTCGTGGACGTGCTCACGCGCAAGGCCGTACGGGCCTGCAAGGACGAGGGTGTCGACCACCTGATGATCGGTGGCGGTGTCGCCGCCAACTCGCGGCTGCGCGCGCTCGCCGAGGAGCGCTGCGAGCGGGCCGGGATCCGGCTGCGCGTGCCGCGCCCCAAGCTGTGCACGGACAACGGCGCGATGGTCGCCGCCCTCGGCGCCGAGATGGTGGCCAGGAACCGGGCGGCCTCGTCGTGGGACCTGTCCGCGGACTCGTCGCTTCCGGTGACGGAGCCGCATGTGCCGGGGCACCACCACCACGACCACGTGCACGAGGTCAGCAAGGAGAACCTGTACTCGTGACGGTCGCGCTGATGTGGGAGGCCCGGGCCGTCGACGGCCGCGGCGAGGAGCTGCTGACCTGGGCCCGGGCGCAGGTCCTCGAACGGGAGCCGGTGCGGCGCGAGACGTTCCGCGCGCCGCAGGACCGGGTCCTCGTCATCACCTGGTGGGACGCGGAGTACGACGCCGTCCTGCCCGAACTCCCGGAACCCGACGGCGAGTTGGTGACGCGGGCCGTGCACCGGTGGCGGTTCGAGGCCGTCTGAGGGGCTGTCGCGCGCGCCTGAGAAGCTCGTGAGATTTCCGAATCGGTGACGCCAAGTGGTTTACCGCCGTAATAATTCGGACTTACGTTCCCTGTGTGACTGACAAGAAAAGGTTCCGTGCGCGCACGGTGAAGGCGGTGGCGATCGCCTTCGGCTGTGTCGTCGTTCTCGGCGGAGCCGCGGGTGGCTGGGCGTACTGGCACCTGGAGAGCAACATACGCAGCGTCGACATCGACAAGGCGCTCGGCGACGACCGGCCGGCCCGCGTCGACCTGGTCGCCGCCTCGCCGTCGGCGTCGGCCTCCGCGTCGCCGGAGCCGGTCGAGACGGGGGTCCTCAACATCCTCGTCCTGGGCTCCGACTCGCGCAGCGGCAAGGCGAACAAGGCGCTCGGCGGCGGCGACAGCGGCGGCGCCCGCTCGGACACCGCGATGGTCGTGCACCTGAACGCCGACCGGAGCGAGGCCACCGTCGTCTCCATCCCGCGCGACACCCTCGTCGAGCGTCCGTCCTGCCCGACGGAGTCCGGGGGGACGACCGCGGTCGCGTACAACGTCATGTTCAACAGCGCCTACTCGGTGGGCGGTCCGGTCTGCGCGGTGAAGACCGTCGAGCACCTCACCGGCGTACGGATGGACCACTTCCTGGAGATCGACTTCGCGGGGTTCGCGAAGCTCGTCGACGCGCTCGGCGGCGTCGACGTCACCACGGACGAGGACATCGACGACGACCTCAGTCATCTGCACCTGACGGCCGGCGAGCACCACCTCGGCGGCAAGCGCGCCCTCGCCTTCGCGCGCACCCGGCACGGCGTCGGCGACGGCAGCGACCTCGGCCGCATCAAGCTCCAGCAGCAGCTGGTGAAGTCCCTTGCGGACGGGGTGTCCGGGAGCGGGCTGCTCACCGACCCGGCCCGCCTCTACCGGGTCGCCGACGCCGCGACCGGCAGCCTCACGGCCGACACCGGACTCGACTCGCTGAGCGAACTCTCCGGTCTGGCACGGAGCCTGAGCGGTCTGTCCTCCGAGTCCGTCAAGACCGTGATGATGCCGGTCGTGCCCGCCCCGTCCGACGCCAACCGGGTCGTCGCCGAGCAGCCCGGGGCGCGTGAGCTGTGGGAGTCCCTGCGCTGAGGCGGAGGCCCGAGTGACGGGCTCCGGCCGGAGCCTTGGGGAAATCGCACGTCAACTGGCCATGGCTGCGGGGTACTTCGGCGCCACGTACGTCAACAGGTAGCGCCAGTACAGAAGTTGCCGCACCTCGCTGCCCGGCAGCAGCCGCGCCGCCTGTTCCCGCACCTCCGGCAGCGTCATCCGCGGTTCCCTGACCGGCGCCCTGGGCGGCGCGGCGGGCAGGCCCCGGGCGCGCTCGGCGCCGTACACCGCGAGCCGCGCCACCGCGTTCGCCGGGACCGCGGCGACGTCCCACGCGGTGACCCCGGCATGGCAGCCGAGGACGAGCAGCCGGCCGCCGGGCGCGAGGGCCGCGCGCAGCCGGGTGAGCGTCGTGAACGGCATGTGGTGCAGGGAGGCGAGGCAGCTGATGACGTCGTAGTGGGCGGCCGGAAGATCGGCCCGCGAGGCGTCCGCGAGCCGGTAGCGGGGGCCGCCGCCCATGGCCTCGGCGGCCGCGAGCGTCGCCGGATCCGGGTCGAGCGCGTCGACCCGGTAGCCGCGCGCCACGAGCCGCCGCGCGAAACGGCCCGTGCCGCAGCCGACGTCGAGCGCGGTGCGGCCGTGCGCGGGCAGGTGCCGCAGGAGGAGGCGGTGGTAGTGGTCGTTGTGGTCGAACGCCATGGGGAGCGACCCTGGCACGCGGCGCATGAGGGCGACGTAAGCACCGGCGTGAACGCCGAGGTCAGCGGGCGGAAAAAAACTTCTTCGAAAAAATCGGCGGTGGTGTCGATGCGGCCGCCGCCCGTTCGACGTATGAGTGAGAGGCCGACCACGGCCTCACCGGACACGCAGATCGATCACAGAGGAGAACATCATGCCGCGCTACCTGACGATGGTCCGCATCGACGAGAACAACGCCCCCGCCGAGGGCCCCAGCGAGGAACTGATGCAGCGGATGGGCGCGCTCATCGAGGAGATGACGAAGGCGGGCGTGCTGCTCGACACGGCCGGCCTGACGCCGAGCTCACAGGGCAAGCGGGTGCACTACGAGAAGGGCGAGATCACCGTCACCGACGGTCCGTTCACCGAGTCCAAGGAGGTCATCGGCGGCTACGCGCTCCTCCAGACCAAGGACGAGGCCGAGTGCCTGGAGTGGACCAAGCGCTTCCTGAAGGTGCACGAGGACCACTGGACCGTCACGTCCGAGATCCGCGAGATCGCCGAGGGCTGATCCGCCCGATCGCCTTGGCCGCGAGCCCTTCGCGGTGTCTGATGGTGGGTCGTGACAGAGCAGCAAAAGACCACGGCCCACACCGTCGAGACGGTCTTCCGCATGGAGGCGCCGCGGATCATCGCGGCCGTCACCCGGATCGTCCGCGACGTCGGCATCGCGGAGGAACTGGCGCAGGACGCGCTGGTCGCAGCCCTGGAGACCTGGCCCGGTTCCGGGGTCCCCGACAACCCGGGCGCCTGGCTCACCGCCACCGCCAAGCACCGCGCCGTCGACCTCGTGCGGCGGCGCGAGAACTACGCCCGCAAGCTCCAGGAGGTCGGCAGGGCGACGGAGTTCGCGTACGAGGACGTGGGCGTCGCCGCCGACCCCGACGACATCGACGACGACCTGCTGCGCCTCGTCTTCATGAGCTGCCACCCCGTCCTGTCCGCCGAGGCCCGCGTCGCGCTCACGCTGCGCCTGCTCGGCGGACTGACCACGGCCGAGACCGCCCGCGCGGTCCTCGCCCCCGAGGCCACCGTCGCCCAGCGCATCGTCCGCGCGAAGCGCACCCTGGCCACCAGGAACGTCGCCTTCGAGGTCCCCTACGGCCCCGACCGCGAGGCCCGCCTCGGCTCCGTCCTGGAGGTCATCTACCTCATCTTCAACGAGGGGTACGCGGCCACGGCGGGCGACGACTACCTGCGCCCGGCGCTGTGCGAGGACGCCCTGCGCCTGGCCCGCGTCCTCCAGGCCCTGATGCCCAAGGAGCCCGAAGTGCACGGCCTGGCCGCGCTGTTGGAACTCCAGTCCTCCCGCGCGCCCGCCCGCACGGCGGCCGACGGCACCCCCGTCCTGCTCAGGGACCAGAACCGGACGCGCTGGAACAAGATGCTGATCCGGCGCGGCTTCGCGGCCCTCACCCGTGCGGAGGCGGTGGCATCGGGCCCGCCCGGCCCCTACGCCCTCCAGGCCGCGATCGCCGCCTGCCACGCCCGCGCGTACACGTACGACGACACCAACTGGCGCCAGATCGCCGCCCTCTACGCCCTCCTCGCGGCCCGCACCCCGTCCCCGGTGGTCGAGCTGAACCGCGCGGTGGCGGTGTCGATGGCGGACGGCCCCGCAGCGGCGCTCGCGATCGTGGACACCCTCCGCGACGAACCGGCCCTGCGCGACTACCACTTGCTGCCGAGCGTACGGGGGGACCTGCTGGAGCGGCTGGGGCGGCGGGAGGAGGCGCGGGCGGAGTTCGAGAGGGCGGCGACCCTGACCCGCAACGAACGGGAGCGCGAGTTCCTGCTCTCCCGACTGAGCCCCTCCGCCGAATCAAGCCCCTCCGGCGATTGAGGAGCGGGGTCCGGGGCTGAGCCCCGCGACCTCAGCGCACAGGTGCCCCCACCAACATCACAGGCGCCCCCGCAGCCCGGGTCAGAAACACAGTCGCCGCCCCCTTCCCAAAGGGCTTCGGCATGACCTTCCGCCGCAACTCCTCCGGCTCGACAGCCGACCCCCGCTTCTTCACGATCAGCACCCCCACCCCCCGCTCCCGCAGCAGCGCCTTCAACTTCTTCACGTTGAACGGCAGTTGATCGGTGATCTCGTACGCGGACGCATACGCCGTACCTCGCAACTCGTCCCCCGTGACATACGCGATGGTCTCGTCGATCAGCCCGCCCCCGACCTCCTCGGCCACCTCGGCGACGAGATGCGCCCGGATGACGGCGCCGTCCGGCTCGTACAAGTACCGCCCCACAGACCGCACTTCAGGATCCGGCAGCCCCCGCCCGACCAGCTCCCGCGGCCCGGGCAGCAGCGCGGCCCGCACCCTCCCCGGCTCCGTGCCGAACCACAGCACGGCCTCCTTCACGTCGCCCCCGTCCGAGATCCACTCCGCGTCGGCCTCCGCCGGGATCGCCTCGTGCGGGATGCCCGGCGCGATCTTCAGCGCGGCCCGCGGCGCCTTCAGGGCGGTGGCGACGGCCCAGGACAGCGGCGGCGAGTACGCCTCGGGGTCGAAGATCCGGCCCCGCTTGTCCGAGCGCCGCGCCGGGTCCACGAACACGGCGTCGTACGCGGCCGTGTCGACCTCCGTGACATCGGCCTCCCGCACCTCGATGAGGTCGGCGAGACCGAGCGCCTCGGCGTTGGCCCGGGCGACGGCGCAGGTCAGCGGGTCGCGGTCGACGGCGAGTACGGAGATCCCGGCGCGGGCGAGAGCGATGGCGTCGCCGCCGATGCCGCAGCACAGATCGGCGACGGACCGCACGCCGAGCGCCTTGAACGACTCCGCGCGGTAGGCCGCCACGCTGGTGCGGGTCGCCTGCTCGACACCGTTCGGCGTGAAGAACATCCGGGCCGCGTCCCGCGCGCCGAACTTCGCCACCGCCCGCTGCCGCAGCCGCGCCTGCCCGAGCGCCGCGGAGACCAGCTCGGCGGGGTGGTCGCGGCGCAGTTTCGTGGCGAGGGCGAGCTCCTGGGCGGGGTCGTGGTCCCGGAGTTCGTCGAGCAGGGCCAGGCCCTCGGGGGACAGGAGGGCGCTGAAGGCTTCGGCGGTGGAGAAGGAGCTCACCCGGACCATTGTGGGCCAGTCGGAGGACGGCGCGCGCCCGGCCGCGGTGTCGGCCCTCGATCAGGGGCGTGGGCTGCGAGGATCCGGCGCCATGCAACTAGTACGACAAAACGAAGAAACCTTCTCGAAGGGGACGCGCGCGGCCCGGTCCCGCGCCCGGCGCAGAACCGCGATCCGGGCCGCGGCCGCCGCCCTCGTCGGCTGCGCGCTCGCCACGGGCTGCGCGGGCGGCGCCGACGAGGCGGTCCGCCCGGCCGCCGGCCAGCAGCCCCTCCAGGCCCCGCCGGCCCGCGCCCTCGACTCGTACGCCACCCAGCTCAAGGCCCAGCAGGCGCAGCGCGCGGCGGCCGCCCGCCGCTGGGGCCTCGCGAAGGTGCCCCTCGCCGCGCCGAAGCCGCCCGCGAAGAAGCCGGTCATCAAGGCGCGCAAGGGCTTCGAGGTCGACCAGCAGGAGGAACTCGGGCTGCCGCCCGTCTTCACGACCATCCCCACCAAGGACAAGGTCGTCTTCCTCACCATCGACGACGGGGCCGAGAAGGACCCGAAGTTCCTGAAGATGATGAGCGACCTGAAGATCCCGTACACGGCCTTCCTGACCGACGCCGAGATCAAGCCCGAGTACGGCTACTTCAAGAAGATGCAGTCCACGGGCGTCACCCTCAACAACCACACGCTGCACCACCCGTACCTGCCGGGCCTGTCCTACGCCCGGCAGAAGCACGAGATCTGCGGCATGCAGGACCTCATCGAGAAGAAGTACGGCAAACGGCCGACCCTCTTCCGGGCGCCGTTCGGCAACTACAACCAGGACACCCTCAAGGCCGCCAAGGCCTGCGGCATCAAGTACGCGCCGATCTGGAACGCCGAGGCGTTCGTGGACCGTATGGACTACCGCGAGTGGGACCGGGACATCCATCCGGGCGACATCCTCCTCACGCATTTCCGCGGACGCGAGGACTGGAAGGGCACGATGCCCGACATGATCCGGATGCTCATGAAGTACCTGACCGACAAGGGGTACGCGGTGGCCCGCCTGGAGGACTACCTGTGACAACTCCCTGGGCGGGGGCGGCCGTCCGGTCGGCCGGGGCGCGCATCGTCGGCTGCGCCCTGGCCGCCGCGCTGCTCACCGGGTGCGCGCAGTCCGTCGACCCGATCGAGCGGATGGGCAGGAAGGCGGCGCAGAAGGTACGCCACCACCCGCGCCCCGCGGCCGGAGTCGCGGGGGCCCCGGCGGCCCCGGCGGCTCCCGCGGCGCCCGTGGTCCCGGACGCGCACCGGCGCTGGGGTCTCGCCGCCCCGCTCGCGCCGGCGCCGCGGCCCCCCGCCCAGGGGGTGCTCCCGCCCCGCAGGCCGGGGGCGGTCCCCCCGGTCGTCGACCGCGTCCCGACCCGGGACAAGGTCGTCTTCCTCACCTTCGACGACGGCGCCGAGAAGGATCCCCGCTTCGTCGACATGGTCCGCGACCTGCGGCTGCCGATCTCGATGTTCCTCACGCACTCCGTGGCGAGCCCCGGCACCGGCTACAGCCACTTCGGCGCGCTGCGGCGGCTCGGCGCGGGCGTCGAGAACCACACCCTCACGCACCCGTTCCTGCCCGGCCTCGGCTACGTCGAGCAGCACGCCGAGATCTGCGGCCAGCAGGAACGCCTGCGCGCCCGCTTCGGCACGGCCCCGCGCCTGCTCCGCCCGCCCTACGGCAACTACGACGCGGACACCCTGCGGGCGGCCGGCGCCTGCGGCATCGACGCGATCGTCCTGTGGCGCGCCTCGATGCAGATCAACGACCTCCGCTACGCCGACGGCGGCCGCCGCCTCCACCCCGGCGACATCATCCTGACCCACTTCCGCGGCCCGGCCGACCTCAAGGGCACGACCCTGACCGAGCTGACGACCCGCATGCTGCGCCGCATCCAGGCCCAGGGCTTCACGGTGGCCCGCCTGGAGGACTACCTCTGACCCGCCCGCCGGGCGGCCGTCACGGCCCCCGGTGCGCCGAGGCGTACGAGGCGAGGACCAGGAGTCCGAGGATGGATCCGGCGACGGCCTGGACCCCCGCGGTGATCGGCAGTCCGGTGCGCCCGCCGAGGGCGAAGGCCGAGCAGAAGACCAGCACGGCGAGCGCCAGGAAGGCCCACAGGGCCCCGGCCGCGGGGGTGCGTGCGGCCGGCAGCCACACCGACGCGGTCACACCGGCGATCACGTCCGTGAAGAGCACGAACACGGCGAGCGCGGCGTCTCCCCAGCGGGAGCGCGGCGTGCGGTAGTGACCGGCCATGCGCCGAGCCTCGTACGGAATCCGGTACTCCGCCCGGCAGGCCCCGAACCGGGATCCTTCCGTGCCCTGTCGCAGGCCGCGAGCGGCGCGGGCGCGGGGAGGAAATCGGCCGCCGCATCGCAGTCGATTGGCACTCCGCTTGACCGAGTGCTAATCGCAGTCATAGTCTCGGCTCTGGCACTCCCCACCGGAGAGTGCCAACAGCGACGGGCAGGTCCGGCACCCGCGACGACGGATCCACCTGGTCGCCACCTCAGACAGTTAACCCCGTGAGATCTCCGAAGGGGGAGGTCGGATCGTGACGACCACCAGCTCCAAGGTTGCCATCAAGCCGCTCGAGGACCGCATTGTGGTCCAGCCGCTCGACGCCGAGCAGACCACCGCCTCTGGCCTGGTCATCCCGGACACCGCGAAGGAGAAGCCCCAGGAGGGCGTCGTCCTCGCGGTGGGCCCGGGTCGCTTCGAGAACGGCGAGCGCCTGCCGCTCGACGTGAAGACCGGCGACATCGTGCTGTACAGCAAGTACGGCGGCACCGAGGTCAAGTACAACGGCGAGGAGTACCTCGTCCTCTCGGCTCGCGACGTGCTCGCGATCGTCGAGAAGTAAGACCCCCGAAGCAGCCCGGCTGCTTCTGAACTGCGCCCCTGGCACCCGCGACCTTTAACAAGCCGGGGTCAGGGGCGCGGTTCGTTTACACCGAGCTCCACACCCAGCTTCACCCCGAGTTTTCCGAGAGGGCTGAATCGCTCCCATGGCGAAGATCCTGAAGTTCGACGAGGACGCCCGTCGCGCCCTCGAGCGCGGCGTCAACAAGCTTGCCGACACGGTCAAGGTGACGATCGGCCCCAAGGGCCGCAACGTCGTCATCGACAAGAAGTTCGGCGCCCCCACCATCACCAACGACGGTGTCACCATCGCCCGCGAGGTCGAGGTCGAGGACCCGTACGAGAACCTCGGCGCGCAGCTGGTGAAGGAGGTGGCGACCAAGACCAACGACATCGCGGGTGACGGTACGACCACCGCCACCGTGCTGGCCCAGGCCCTCGTCAAGGAAGGCCTGCGCAACGTCGCCGCGGGCGCTTCCCCGGCCGCCCTGAAGAAGGGCATCGACGCCGCGGTCAAGGCCGTGTCCGAGGACCTCCTCGCGACCGCCCGCCCGATCGACGAGAAGTCCGACATCGCCGCCGTCGCCGGTCTGTCCGCCCAGGACACCCAGGTCGGCGAGCTCATCGCCGAGGCGATGGACAAGGTCGGCAAGGACGGTGTCATCACCGTCGAGGAGTCCAACACCTTCGGTCTGGAGCTCGACTTCACCGAGGGCATGGCCTTCGACAAGGGCTACCTGTCCCCGTACTTCGTCACCGACCAGGAGCGTATGGAGGCCGTCCTCGACGACCCGTACATCCTGATCCACCAGGGCAAGATCGGTTCGATCCAGGACCTGCTCCCGCTCCTGGAGAAGGTCATCCAGGCCGGTGGCTCCAAGCCGCTCCTGATCATCGCCGAGGACGTCGAGGGCGAGGCCCTGTCGACCCTGGTCGTGAACAAGATCCGCGGCACGTTCAACGCCGTCGCCGTGAAGGCCCCCGGCTTCGGCGACCGCCGCAAGGCGATGCTCCAGGACATGGCCACCCTCACCGGTGCCACCGTCATCGCCGAAGAGGTCGGCCTCAAGCTCGACCAGGCCGGCCTGGACGTCCTCGGTTCCGCGCGCCGCGTGACCATCACCAAGGACGACACCACGATCGTCGACGGCGGCGGCAACAAGGCCGACGTCGACGGCCGCGTGAACCAGATCAAGGCCGAGATCGAGAACACGGACTCCGACTGGGACCGCGAGAAGCTCCAGGAGCGCCTCGCGAAGCTCGCCGGCGGCGTCTGCGTGATCAAGGTCGGTGCCGCGACCGAGGTCGAGCTCAAGGAGAAGAAGCACCGTCTGGAGGACGCCATCTCCGCGACCCGCGCCGCGGTCGAGGAGGGCATCGTCTCCGGTGGTGGCTCCGCGCTCGTCCACGCCGTCAAGGTCCTCGAGGGCTCCCTCGGCAAGGAGGGCGACGAGGCCACCGGTGTCGCCGTCGTCCGCCGCGCCGCCGTCGAGCCGCTGCGCTGGATCGCCGAGAACGCGGGCCTCGAGGGCTACGTGATCGTCTCCAAGGTCGCCGAGCTCGAGAAGGGCTTCGGCTACAACGCCGCGACCGGTGAGTACGGTGACCTGGTCAAGGCCGGCGTCATCGACCCGGTCAAGGTCACGCGCTCCGCGCTGGAGAACGCCGCGTCGATCGCCTCCCTGCTCCTGACGACCGAGACCCTGGTCGTCGAGAAGCCGGCCGAGGAAGAGCCCGAGGCCGGCCACAGCCACGGTCACTCGCACTGACCCGAACTGAAGTCGAGGCCCGTCTCCCCGCTTCGGGGCGGCGGGCCTCGTCCCATTTCGGGGCGCGTCCGCTATCGGGGAAATGCGACGCGAAGCGTCTGCATTTCAGGGGCGCGGGGCTGTGTCATTAGCGGCTCCGCCGCGGGGCGCGACCAGCCCCTACCGAACCCGCAGCCGAAAACCACCTACTGCGGCCCGTACTTGCGCCCAGTCCGAGACGTGATCCCGCCCAGTACAGATCGCGGCGTCACCTTCACCACCCCCATCAGCGCCTTGTACCGCGGATCCGGGATCGACAGCGACTTGCCGCGGGCCAGATCGGACAGCGCCGCAGCGACCAGCTTGTCCGCGTCGAGCCACATCCACTTCGGAATGTTGCCGGTGCCCATCCCGGCCCGCTCGTGGAACTCCGTACGGACGAACCCAGGGCACAGCGCCATCAGCCGCACCCCGCTGCCCGCGAGATCCTTCGCCGCGCCCTGCGTGAACTGCACGACCCACGCCTTCGAGGCCCCGTACGTGCCGCGCGGCACGAACGCCGCGACGGACGCCACGTTCACCACACCGCCCCGCCCGCGCTCCCGCATCACCGCGGTCGCCGCCGACGTCAGCCGCAGCACCGCCTCGCAGTGCACCTTCAGCATGGTCAGCTCGTCGGCCATGGGGACTTCCAGATACTGCCCCTTGTTGCCGAACCCGGCGTTGTTGACGAGCAGATCGACCGGCGACCTGCGGTCGCCGAGCCGCGCCTCGACCGCCTCGATGCCCTCGTCCGTGGACAGGTCGGCGGTGAGCACCTCGGCCTCGATGCCGTGTCCGTCGTGCAGCTCCGTCGCCTGTTCCCGCAGCCGCTTCGTGTCGCGCGCGACGAGCACCAGGTTGTGCCCGTCGGCGGCGAGGCGCCGGGCGAAGGCGGCGCCGATGCCCGCGGTGGATCCCGTGATCAGTGCCGTAGTCATGCACCAAGGTTAGTGACGATCAGTGGTGCCCGTGATCACCGGAGCCCGGCGTGCGCGCCCGCTGCCCCTTGTCGACGACCACGAACTGCCCCATCATTCCGCCGTCTTCGTGGTACAGCAGATGGCAGTGGTACATGAACGGCACCTCGGGATCGGCGAACTCGGGGCCGCCGTCGAACCGCAGCGCCAGCTTCATCGTCGTACCGCTCGGCAGGAACACGGTGTCCTTGCGGCCGCGCAGTTCGGGCGGCGGCGTCTTACCGTTCACCTCGACGACCCTGAACTGCACGTCGTGCACATGGAAGTTGTGCGGCATCCCGTTGTCGTTGCGCACGGTCCACACCTCGGTGGTGCCGCGCGTGACCGTGTCGTCGATCCGGCCCATGTCCATGGCCCGCCCGTTGATGCCGCCCATCTCCAGGTCGAAGTTCCGCCCCCGTACGGCGTCCTCGGCGTTCGGCAGCTCCAACTCGCCCAGTCTGGAAGGGACTTCGGGGGAGGACCGGAGCCGGTCCGCCGCGCGCAGTTGCAGGACGTCGAAGGAGTCGTCGCCGCCCGCGAACCGCCGCTGCCACCTGTCCCCGTAGTTGTCCTGCGGGAAACTGCGCAGCACGGCCCGCTCCCCGGCCTTCATCCGCACCACGATCTCGGCCCGCTCCCCGGGCGACAGCTGGATCCGGTCCGTCGTGGCGGGCCGTTCGAGCAGCCCGCCGTCCGTCCCCACGAGCGCGACATCGCGGCCGTCCGAGAAACCGAAGTCGTACGTCCGTGCCGTCGAGGCGTTCAACAGGCGCAGCCGGACCCGCTCGTCGCGCACCACTCGGTACGGGTCCAGGGTGCCGTTGACCATCGTGCGGTCGCCGAGGAAGCCGGTGGCCCGCATCAGGCCGTGCCCGTGGTCGAAGTCGGCCCCGTCGAACGTCACGTCCTGCACGATCACCGGCAGGTCGTCGACCCCGTACCGCTTCGGCAGCGCGAGCCGCTCGCTGCGCTCGTCGTCCACGAGGAACATCCCGGCGAGCCCCCGCTGGACATGCGCCTCGGTCCGCCCGTGCGGATGCGGGTGGTACCAGAGGGTGGCGGCGGGCTGGTCCACGGTCCACTGCGCGGTCCACTCGGCGCCGGGCTCGATCATCCGGTGCGGGCCGCCGTCCATCCGGGCCGGCAGATGCATGCCGTGCCAGTGCACGCTCGACGCCTCGTCGAGTCCGTTGCGGACCCGGACCCTGACCTTCTCGCCGCGCCCGGCGCGCAGCGTCGGTCCGAGGTAGTCCCCGTTGAATCCCCATGTGGCCGTCCGCAGCCCGGACTTGAACTCCTTCTCGCCCGCGCGCATCCGCAGGTCGAAGACGCGGGCGCCGTCCTTCTCGTCGATGTGCGAGGGCGCGAGCGGCGGCACCGCCATCTCGTCGCGGAACTCCGCCTCGCCCACCGTGCTCACCTTCGCGTCGCTCCACAGCCACAGCACGCCGCCGCCCACCGCGAGCGCGAGGACGGCGGCGAGCGAGCCGAGCACGAGGAGGACCCGCCGCAGACGGCGGGACGCGGGCCTTTTCCGGGTCCTGGGGGTCATGCGTCGAGCGTCGTGCCACCCCCGGCCCGCCCGCATCGGGGACGGCCCCCGATCCGCCCCCGACCCAACCCCCGTACGGAACCCGGGACTTCCCCGAGCCGTCCCCTACGAGCCGTGCTTCGCCACGTACTCCCGCGCCTGCCGTACGGACTCCGGGTGCAGCGTGTCCGCCGCCACGAGCAGCCGGGGCAGCAGCGGCCGCTCGGTCGTCACGGCGCGGAACTGGAAGCCCACCGTCACCTCGTGATCGGGGCGGTGGATCACCTCGATCGCGTCGCCCGCGCGGATCTCGCCCGGCTCGATCACCCGCAGATAGGCGCCCGGAACGCCCTCCTGCGTGAACCGCTTGACCCAGCCGCGCTCGCCCAGATGCCCCTGGAACGTCCGGCACGGGATCCGGCCGGAGGTGACCTCCAGGACCAGGTCGGGGCCGACCCGCCAGCGCTCGCCGATCTTCGCGCCGGTCACGTCGACGCCCTCGGTCGTGAGGTTCTCGCCGAACGCGCCGCTCGGGATCGGCCGCTCGAGCGCCTGCTCCCAGGCGTCGAGATCCTCGCGCGCGTACGCGTAGACGGCCTGGTCCTCGCCGCCGTGGTGGCGGGTGTCGCACACCGCGTCCCCGGCGAGCCCGCTCGCGCCGGTGCCCTTGGCGCCGGGCGCGGACACCCGCACCGGGCCCTCGACCGGCCGCTTGTCGATGCCGGTCACACCCTCCGGCTGGTCGGTGTACTCGACGGCCTCGCGACGGCCCAGGTTGAGAGACAGAAGCTTCATGGCACCGCACGCTACGGGACCCCGATCAAAGCCGCCACGCATTATTGGGCGTGAGACCCAAGCTCCGCTTATGCTTGAACCATGATCGAGGCCCGTCATCTCCGTGTCCTGCGCGCCGTCGCCGCCACCGGCTCCTTCTCGGCGGCGGCCCGCGAGCTGGGCTGCACCCAGCCCGCCGTGAGCCAGCAGATGAAGGCCCTGGAGACCTCGGCCGGCACCCCGCTCCTGATCCGCACGGGACGCGAGATGCGCCTGACCCAGGCCGGCGAGGCCCTCGTGCGGCACGCGGCGGGCATCCTCGCCGGGCTCACCGCCGCCGAGGAGGAGGTCGCCGCGATCGCGGGCCTGCGCGCGGGCCGGGTCCGCCTGGTGTCCTTCCCCAGCGGCAGCTCGACGCTGGTCCCGACGGCCCTCGCCGCCCTGCGCGCCGAGCACCCCGGCACCCGCGTCTCCCTGGTCGAGGCCGAGCCGCCGCGCTCGGTGGAGATGCTCCGCGAGGGCGACTGCGACGTCGCGCTCGCCTTTCGGTACGAGGGTGCGCACGCGGCGGAGGAGTGGGACGACCTCGTCGTACGCCCGCTGCTCGCCGACCGTCTCGTCGGCCTGGTCCCCGAGGGGCACGCGCTCGCGGACGCGGGCTCGGTCACCATCGACGCGTTCGCGGACGAGCCGTGGATCGCGGGCTGCCCGCGCTGCCGCCGCCAGCTGGTGGAGGTGTGCCGGGGCGCCGGGTTCGCCCCCCGCATCGACTTCGCGACGGACGACTACCCGGCGGTGGTCGGACTCGTCGGCGCGGGGCTCGGTGTTGCCGTCCTGCCCGAACTGGCCATCGAGTCCGTTCGGCCCAAGGGTGCACGGACAGTAACCGTGGAGCCCGCCGTCCAGCGCGAGATCGTCGCGCTCACGCTGCCCGATCTGGCCCAGGTCCCGGCGGTCGCCGCGACCCTCGACCACCTGGCGAAGGCCGCCGTCAGGACCGCGACGCGCTGATCACGGATGCGGGGGCGCCTCGGCGCACCCACGCCCCGTCATTGCAGAAACGTTCCTTCAGTTGCGTCCCGCGCCGGCCGCGGAGGTTCCACCGCCCATCGCCGACGCCGTGACGAGCCGGTTGCGGGCCCGTCCCATGAGCTCTTCGCGCTCGTCCTCGGTGAGCCCGCCCCACACGCCGTACGGCTCGCGCACCTGTAGGGCGTGAGCAGCGCACTCCGCGCGCACCGGGCACCTCATGCAGACCTCCTTGGCCGAGTTCTCACGGGCGCTGCGCGCCGCTCCCCGCTCACCTTCCGGGTGGAAGAAGAGCGAGCTGTCGACCCCGCGGCAGGCCGCGAGGAGCTGCCAGTCCCACAGATCTGCGTTCGGTCCGGGAAGGCGGGAGAAATCTGCCATTGCGTTGTCCCCTTGTAGCCGTTGTGACGCGGATACGGTGCCCATGACCGTACATCTACTGTCTAAGGAGATGAAAATATGACTCATTGCGAATCTAGCTACAGACACCAGCAAAAGGGAAGAAAAGGCGCTAAATGGGGCATAGCTTGTGATGAAACCTTGAGGGTCTGTTGCGCTGCCCCCGCTGTGTCCGGCCCCTCACGTAGAGTGCCGAACGAGGCCGACCGACCCGTAACTCTTTCGAGTGACCGTCGTTGAGAGTGCGGAGGCGGTTGAAAGAACAAGCGCTCGGGCATCTGTCCGAGAGCGTCGACCGCACAGGTGACGATTTCGTACCAGCCTGGAGGCTCAAGGTGACGCGCATCAGCTGCGGAGGACGGTCATGACATCCGTCCTCGTCTGCGACGACTCCCCGCTTGCCCGAGAGGCGCTGCGCCGCGCGGTAGCGACCGTGCCCGGCGTCGAGCGCGTGACGACCGCGGCCAACGGCGAGGAAGTCCTCCGCCGCTGGGGCGCCGACCGCTCGGACCTGATTCTGATGGACGTACGCATGCCCGGCCTGGGCGGCGTCGAGACAGTGCGGCGGCTGCTCTCCGCCGACCCCGGTGCGCGGATCATCATGCTCACCGTCGCCGAGGACCTGGACGGTGTGGCGCTCGCCGTCGCCGCCGGTGCCCGCGGCTATCTGCACAAGGACGCCTCGCGCGCCGAACTGCGGGCCACCGTGACGCAGGCGCTCGCGGACCCGACGTGGCGGCTCGCGCCGCGCAGACTGCGGTCGGCCGAGATGGGTGCGGCGCCGACCCTGACCGCGCGCGAGATCCAGGTGCTCGAGGGCATGAGCCACGGGCGGTCCAACGCCGAGATCGGGCGTGAGCTGTTCCTCTCCGAGGACACCGTGAAGACGCACGCGCGGCGTCTGTTCAAGAAGCTGGGTGCGTCTGACCGGGCGCATGCGGTTGCCCTGGGTTTCCGTTGGGGTCTGGTTCGGTAGAGCGCCGTGGGGGCGTTGCGCGCCCGGCCGTCCGTCGCTTCGTCGTGGCTGGCCGCGCAGTTCCCCGCGCCCCTTCGGGGGCGCGGCTCCTCGTTTCCGGCGCGATGCCGCATCCTTGATGTGTGGAGTTCCTCGGGGACGACGAGTCGGGCGAGCAGGGTCAGCGAGAGGGGAGGGCGCAGGAGATGAGTTCCGGCGCACCTGTCCATAACGCTTCAGTGCACAACGACGGGCGCAGCGACGCGGACCGCGCTTCGGCAAGGCACCATGGTCCGATGCGCGACGACGAGGCAGCCACCCCGCAGGGAGGCATCGGGACGCTCGTCGGCGCAGCCGTCGACGGTGACGAGCAGGCCACGCACGATCTGCTCGCGCACGTCCATCCCCTCGCCATCCGCTACTGCCGCACCCGTCTGTCCCGGCTTCCCGGTGACGCGCGGCACTTCGTGGAGGACCTCGCCCAGGAAGTCTGTGTCGCGGTGCTGCTCGCGCTGCCGCGCTACAAGGACACCGGGCGGCCCTTCGAGGCCTTCGTCTTCGCCATCGCCGCGCACAAGGTCGCCGACCTTCAGCGTGCGGCCATGCGCGGCCCCGGTTCGACGGCCGTGCCGTCCGACGAGATGCCCGAGCGGCCCGACGACTCCCTCGGTCCCGAGGAGCGCGCGCTGCTGAGCAGTGACGCCGAATGGGCCAAGAAGCTGCTCGCCAACCTGCCCGAGAACCAGCGGGAGCTGCTCCTGCTGCGCATCGCCGTCGGCCTCACCGCCGAGGAGACCGGGCAGATGTTGGGCATGTCACCCGGAGCCGTGCGCGTCGCCCAGCACCGCGCCCTCAGCCGCCTGCGGGCGCTCGCCGAGCAGTAGCACACGGCCCCGGTCGCGTACGTGTAAACGTACAAAGAAGTCCGATGATCTTGATCGTGGAATGAGACACCCCGTCTGGCCGTTAGCATGGACATCCGCACCGATCAAGGCCATTTGGGGAAGGTGTCATGACTGCAAACGTCGACGGAGTGCCCGAGAAATTCGCGACACTCGGGCTGACCTACGACGACGTGCTGCTGCTGCCGGGCTCGTCGGACATGGCGCCCGACCAGATCGACACCGCCTCGTACGTCTCGAAGAACGTGCGGGTGAACATCCCGCTCCTGTCCGCCGCGATGGACAAGGTCACCGAGTCCCGCATGGCGATCGCCATGGCGCGGCAGGGCGGCGTGGGTGTCCTGCACCGCAACCTGTCGATCGCCGACCAGGCGAACCAGGTCGACCTCGTGAAGCGCTCCGAGTCCGGCATGGTCACCGACCCGATCACGGTGCACCCGGACGCGACGCTCGGCGAGGCCGACGCGATCTGCGCCAAGTTCCGCATCTCCGGTGTCCCGGTGACCGACACGGCGGGCAAGCTGCTCGGCATCGTCACCAACCGCGACATGGCCTTCGAGAACGACCGCAGCCGTCAGGTCCGCGAGGTCATGACGCCGATGCCGCTCGTGACCGGCAAGGTCGGGATCAGCGGCGTCGACGCCATGGAGCTGCTGCGCCGCCACAAGATCGAGAAGCTTCCGCTGGTCGACGACGCGGGTGTGCTCAAGGGGCTCATCACCGTCAAGGACTTCGTGAAGGCGGAGAAGTACCCGAACGCGGCGAAGGACGCCGAGGGCCGGCTGCTCGTCGGTGCCGCCGTCGGCGTCGCCGGTGACGCCTTCGAGCGTGCCCAGGCGCTGGTCGAGGCGGGCGTCGACTTCATCGTCGTCGACACCGCGCACGGCCACTCCCGGCTCGTCGGCGACATGGTCGCCAAGATCAAGTCCAACGCGAGCGGCGTCGACGTCATCGGCGGCAACATCGCCACCCGTGACGGCGCCAAGGCGCTCATCGACGCCGGTGTCGACGGCATCAAGGTCGGTGTCGGACCGGGCTCCATCTGCACCACGCGTGTGGTCGCCGGTATCGGTGTTCCGCAGGTCACGGCCATCTACGAGGCTTCGCTCGCCGCCAAGGAGGCCGGGGTCCCGGTCATCGGCGACGGTGGCCTCCAGTACTCCGGTGACATCGCCAAGGCGCTCGTCGCCGGCGCGGACACCGTGATGCTCGGCTCGCTGCTCGCGGGCTGCGAGGAGTCGCCGGGTGAGCTGATGTTCATCAACGGCAAGCAGTTCAAGTCGTACCGCGGCATGGGGTCGCTCGGCGCCATGCAGACGCGCGGCGACCGCAAGTCCTTCTCCAAGGACCGCTACTTCCAGGAGGGCGTCGCCTCCGACGAGCAGCTGATCCCCGAGGGCATCGAGGGTCAGGTCCCGTACCGCGGTCCGCTGTCGTCCGTCGTCCACCAGCTGGTGGGCGGTCTGCGCCAGTCGATGTTCTACGTGGGCGGGCAGACCGTGCCGCAGCTCCAGGAGAACGGCCGCTTCGTGCGCATCACGTCGGCGGGGCTCAAGGAGAGCCACCCGCACGACATCCAGATGACGGTCGAGGCGCCGAACTACAGCCGTAAGTAATAGCAGGTCAGACGTGGTGAGGGGCGGCCCGGGCATTGCCGGGGCCGCCCCTCGCACGCGTGTCGGGGATACTGGACACGCAGACCCAAGAGGGACCCAATGGAAAGGCGCCCCACAACGTGACTGAGATCGAGATCGGGCGCGGCAAGCGCGGCCGCCGCGCGTACGCCTTCGACGACATCGCCGTCGTACCGAGCCGGCGCACCCGCGACCCGAAGGAGGTCTCGATCGCCTGGCAGATCGACGCCTATCGGTTCGAGCTGCCGTTCCTGGCCGCTCCCATGGACTCCGTCGTCTCGCCGCAGACCGCGATCCGCATCGGCGAGCTCGGTGGGCTCGGCGTCCTGAACCTGGAAGGGCTCTGGACCCGGTACGAGGACCCGCAGCCGCTGCTCGACGAGATCGCCGAGCTGACGCCCGAGGCCGCGACCCGCCGCCTCCAGGAGATCTACTCGGCGCCCATCCAGGCCGACCTGATCAAGCAGCGCATCAAGGAGGTGCGCGACTCCGGTGTCGTCACCGCCGCCGCGCTCTCCCCGCAGCGCACCGCCGAGTTCTCCAAGGCGGTCGTGGACGCGGGCGTGGACATCTTCGTGATCCGCGGGACGACCGTCTCCGCGGAGCACGTGTCCGGTGCCGCCGAGCCGCTGAACCTGAAGCAGTTCATCTACGAGCTGGACGTGCCGGTCATCGTCGGTGGTTGCGCCACGTACACCGCCGCGCTGCACCTGATGCGCACCGGTGCCGCCGGTGTGCTCGTCGGCTTCGGTGGCGGGGCCGCCCACACGACCCGGAATGTGCTGGGGATCCAGGTGCCCATGGCGACCGCCGTGGCCGACGTCGCCGCCGCGCGCCGTGACTACATGGACGAGTCCGGTGGCCGGTACGTGCACGTCATCGCCGACGGTGGCGTGGGCTGGTCCGGCGACCTGCCGAAGGCCATCGCCTGCGGCGCCGACGCCGTGATGATGGGCTCGCCGCTCGCCCGCGCGACGGACGCGCCCGGCCGCGGTCACCACTGGGGCATGGAGGCCGTCCACGAGGACGTGCCGCGCGGCAAGAAGGTCGACCTCGGCACGGTCGGGACGACCGAGGAGGTCCTGACCGGGCCTTCGCACACGCCCGACGGGTCGATGAACTTCTTCGGTTCGCTGAAGCGGGCCATGGCGACGACCGGGTACAGCGAGCTCAAGGAGTTCCAGCGGGTCGAGGTCACGGTCGCCGACTCGCACCACCGTCGCTGACGCTGTGTCGTAGCTGGACATGGGTTGGGCCCCGCCGAATCGTTCGGCGGGGCCCAACCCATGTGTGGGGAGCGGGAGTTACGCGCTCGCCTTGCGCGCCGCGCCGACCGAGGCGATGGCCGCGATGACGAAGAACAGGTAGCTGATGAAGTCCGAGTCGGCCTTCCACGCCTCGTTCAGCAGGCTGAAGTGGTCGAGGAACAGATCGGTGACCGAGACCGGCAGCTGCTTGGCGCCGATGATGGCCTCGCCGAGCAGCTGGCCGAAGTAGACGCCTATCAGCGAGAAGACGACGCTGACGCCGAGCGTCACCGGGTTGTTGCCGCCGACCTTGCCGGTCACCAGGCCCACGAGGAAGCCGACGCCGACAGCCGCGTAACCGATCTCGTGCTCGGTCGCCCCGATGATGCCGCCGTAGGCGCCGGCGACGACCAGCATCGTCACGAAACCGGCCAGGATGCCGAGGCCCAGGTTCCCGCTACGGGCGGCGGGCGGCGGGAAGCCCATCGGGGCGCCGCCCTGCTGCTGCGGGAACGGGGCGTACGGCTGGGGCGGCTGCTGCTGCGGGTAGCCGTAGCCGGGCTGCGGGGGCTGCTCCTGTGCGTACGGGTTGTTGTCCTGTGGCTGCGGCGGCTGGGTCATGCTGTCCCCCTGGGGTGTGAACGGTGGCACGTGTGTGCGCAGAGGGGCCGCACAGTAGCAGTCAGAGACGGTGGGCCGCTCCTACCGGAGTCGCACCCCTGGTGTCCAGCAGGAGTTGAGCCTTTACGGCCAGGCCCTGGAGGTCGTACGTGCGGTGGTGCTGGAGCAGGATCGTCAGGTCGGCGTCGGCCGCGGCCTCGTAGAGGGAGTCGGCGCGCGGGACGGGGCGCTCCAGGACTTTCCAGGACGGGATGAGCGGGTCGTGGTAGCTGACGGCCGCGCCGAGTTGCATGAGGCGGGTCGCGATCTCGTCGGCGGGGGCGGCCTGTTGGTCGGCGAGGTCCGGCTTGTAGGTGATGCCGAGGAGGAGGACGCGGGCGCCGCGGGCGGACTTGCCGTGCTCGTTGAGGAGCGTGGCCGCGCGCTGGACGACGTATCCCGGCATGTGGTTGTTGACCTGGCGGGCCAGTTCCACCATGCGCAGGGGGCGCGTGGGGACGTGGGGGCTCGTGAGGTCCTGGGGGAGCGCGTGGCCGCCGACTCCGGGGCCCGGGCGGAACGCCTGGAAGCCGAAGGGCTTGGTCTCGGCGCAGCGGATGACGTCCCAGAGGTCGACGCCCAGGTCGTGGCAGAGCACGGCCATCTCGTTGACCAGGGCGATGTTGACGTGGCGGTAGTTGGTCTCCAGGAGGTGGACCGTCTCCGCCTCGCGCAGGCCCCGGGCCCGTACGACCTTGTCGGTCAGGCGGCTGTAGAAGGTCGCCGCCGACTCGGTGCAGGCCGAGGTGTAGCCGCCGATGACCTTGGGGGTCGCGGAGTACGGGTGCGCGCGGTTGCCGGGGTCGACGCGGCCGGGGGAGTGGGCCAGGTGGAAGTCGCGTCCCGCGCGCAGGCCCGAGCCCTCTTCGAGGAGGGGGAGCAGCGCCGTCTCCGTGGTGCCGGGCGGGACCGGGGACTCGATGATCACCGTGGTGTGCGGGCGGAGATGGGCCGCGAGGGTGCGGGTCGCGTCGATCACCGGGGTGAGGGTGGGGGTGCCGTCCGGGCCCGGGGGTGTGGGGGCGCAGATCACGGCGGTGCGGACGCGGGCGAGTTCGGCGGGGTTGGCGGTGGGGCGGAAGCCGGTGGCCAGCATGCGGCGGACGTCGGCGGCGGTCAGGGCCGCGCCGTCGGCGTCGCACGGGAGCCGGCCCGCCGCGAGGTCCTGGGCGCGGGCCGGATCGTGGCCGACGGTCGCGATCCTTGCGGACACGGCGGCCTGGGCGAGGGGCAGGCCGAGGTGGCCGAGGCCGACGACGGCGAGATCTGCGGGCATGGCGGTTGCCGTCCTTCCCGGGAGGCGGTTCCGGGGCTAACCGGAGCGGGACGAGTACGCAAGCCCGGTGGACAGAACGAGCGAGCGTCCTGTCAGGTTAGGAGTAAATATGACCGATATGCCGGATTGGTTTGGTGTGAGTTGTGGAGTGTTGTCCCCGCTCCGTCTGTGGCTGGAACGGGGCCGGGCCGTCACAATCGGGACATGGGGCGTGCGGCTTGCGCTCTGTGAGCCCGGGTACGTCTGACGGGTGAGGCCGACGCCGACGACAGCGGGAGGCAGCAGTGAAGGCAGCGACACTGGGACCCGAGCAGCGCGCACAGGCCCTGGCGGCCATGGCGGAGCGCGAGCTGGACATTCTCGTCGTGGGCGCCGGGGTGGTCGGCGCGGGCACCGCGCTCGACGCGGCCACCCGAGGACTCGCCACCGGGCTCGTCGAGGCGCGCGACTGGGCCTCCGGCACGTCGAGCCGCTCCAGCAAGCTGATCCACGGCGGACTCAGGTACCTGGAGATGCTGGACTTCGCGCTCGTACGGGAAGCCCTGAAGGAGCGCGGGCTGCTCCTCGAACGGCTCGCCCCGCACCTCGTGAAGCCCGTGCCGTTCCTGTACCCCTTGCAGCACAAGGGCTGGGAGCGGCTGTACGCCGGATCGGGCGTCGCCCTGTACGACGCGATGTCCATGGCGCGCGGGCACGGGCGCGGCCTGCCGACGCACCGGCACCTGTCCCGCAAGCACGCGCTGCGCGTCGCCCCCTGCCTGAAGCGGGACGCGCTGGTGGGCGCCCTCCAGTACTACGACGCGCAGATGGACGACGCGCGCTACGTCGCCACGCTCGTGCGCACCGCCGCCATGTACGGGGCCCAGGTCGCCAACCGGGCGCGGGTCACCGGGTTCCTGCGCGAGGGCGAGCGGGTCGTCGGGGCGCGGGTGCAGGACGTGGAAGGCGGCGGCGAGTACGAGGTCCGCGCCAAGCAGGTCGTGAACGCGACCGGGGTGTGGACCGACGACACGCAGGCCATGGTCGGGGAGCGCGGGCAGTTCCACGTACGGGCTTCCAAGGGGATCCATCTGGTGGTCCCCAAGGATCGGATCAACTCGACGACCGGGCTCATTCTGCGGACCGAGAAGAGTGTGCTGTTCGTGATCCCGTGGGGGCGGCACTGGATCGTGGGGACGACCGACACGGACTGGGACCTCGACAAAGCGCATCCCGCCGCGTCCAGTGCCGATATCGACTATCTGCTGGAGCACGTCAACTCCGTGCTCGGCGTGCCCCTTTCGCGGGACGACGTGCAGGGCGTCTATGCCGGTTTGCGGCCGCTGCTCGCCGGGGAGTCCGACGCCACCAGCAAGCTGTCGCGGGAGCACACCGTGGCGCACCCCGTGCCGGGGCTCGTCGTCGTCGCCGGCGGCAAGTACACGACGTACCGGGTCATGGCGAAGGACGCCGTCGACGAGGCCGTGCACGGGCTCGACCAGCGGGTCGCCGAGTGCGTCACCGAGGACGTGCCGCTGGCCGGGGCCGAGGGGTACCGGGCGCTGTGGAACACGCGGGCCCGGATCGCCGCGCGGACCGGGCTGCATGTGGTGCGGGTCGAGCATCTGCTCAACCGGTACGGGGCACTGGCCGAGGAGGTCCTCGAACTCGTCGCCGCCGATCCCGGGCTCGGCGCTCCGCTCGGCGGGGCCGACGACTATCTGCGCGCCGAGGTCGTGTACGCCGCCTCGCATGAAGGGGCCCGGCATCTTGACGATGTGCTGACCCGGCGGACGCGGATCTCGATCGAGACGTTCGACCGGGGGACGCGGTCGGCCCGGGAGGCCGCCGAGTTGATGGCGCCCGTTCTGGGGTGGGACAAGGATCAGGTGGAGCGGGAGGTCGAGCACTACGAGAAGCGCGTCGAGGCCGAGCGGGAGTCTCAGTTGCAGCCCGACGACCTCACGGCTGACGCGGCTCGGTTGGGGGCGCCGGACATCGTGCCGTTGTAGGTGTGCGGGTTCGCCTGGTCGCCGTGGCTTGGTGGGCTCGTTCGGCGAGTGCGGCCTGCGTCGTGGCTGGTCGCGCAGTTCCCCGCGCCCCTGAGATGCGCACTGCGTGCGGCATCTCAGGGCTGGCAGAACTCCGCGTTCAGTAGGCGGTGTTCCAGTTGTGTGCTGTTTGTCAGGGATGACGTCGTCGCTCGGTACGTCAGGACTCTGGAGCCGTCCGGCGTCGTGGCCGTGCGGATGTACGTGTGCGCCATGCGGCCGTTGTGGCCCCAGACCGTGAGGCCGCAGGAGAGCCGCTCCGGGATCAGGGCCATGCCGTAGCGGCCTTGTGCGGGGCGGGTGTTGAGCATGGCGGAGAGCGCTCGGTGAGGGAGGAGGCGTCCTTTCAGGAGGGCCTGGTAGAAGCGGTTCAGGTCGGGGAGGGTCGAGATCAGTTCGCCGGAGGCGCCGGCCGTGCGCGGGTTCAGGCGGACGGCGTCGGGGCCGTGCGGGGCGGGGACTGATCTCCGGGTGCCGGGGAACGCGGTGTCGGTGAGGTGCAGCGGCGTGATGATGCGGCGGCGGGCTTCGGACGCGTAGGACCGGCCCGTGACCTGACGGATGATCATGCCGAGGAGCACGTAGTTGGTGTTCGAGTAGTGGTACCTGCCGGGAGGGGTGGGGCGGGCACGGGCGGTGGCGAGGGCTGCCACCGCCGCGGGAGTGAGAGGGATCTCTCCTCCGGTCGTCGACGTGAAGTCGTAGAGGCCGCTGGTCTGGGTGAGCAGCGAGCGGACCGTGAGGTCGCGGAGGGGCGGGTAGGAGGGGAGGTAGGTGGTGACCGGTGCCGCCAGGTTCAGACGGTTCTCCGCTGCCAGTTGAAGGATCACCGTCGCGATGAACGTCTTGGTGATGCTGCCCGCGCGGACATGATCGGCGCGGGTGAGGGCGGGGTCCGTGGTGGCGAAACGGGCGGCCGTGCCCTCGGTGACCAGGAGCGCGGCCGACGGGGCCTTGCCCTCGGTGACGAGCAGCGGAAGAGTGACCTCCGCGGATGGTTCGACGCGGGGCGCACTGCCCGGATTCACGCACAGAAGGACCGCGGCCAGAGGTATGGCCAGGAGTGTCCGGAGTGCGGGCATGACGGTCCCTTCACAGGTGCGGTCCATCATGCGGGACGTTCCTGGACGAGGTGTCCGAGGGGCGACCCTGGGCGTCGGGCGATCGCCGCGTGAGGGACAATGAATGCTCTGTCAGGGCGGGTTGCAGAGGGGAAGCATGTCGGAGGCGGAGCGGGCGGGCGAGGCCCGTCAGGACAAGAGCGCTCGTCAGGACTCTTCCGTTCAGGACGTATCGGAGGCTCCCGTTCAGGACACCAATGGCCGGCTGCTCGCGGGGCGCTACCGCCTCGGCGAGGTCCTCGGCCGCGGCGGCATGGGCACCGTGTGGCGCGCCAAGGACGAGACGCTCGGCCGTACGGTCGCCGTCAAGGAACTGCGCTTCCCGTCGAGCATCGACGAGGAGGAGAAGCGGCGCCTGATCACGCGGACGCTGCGCGAGGCCAAGGCGATCGCGCGGATCCGCAACAACGGCGCCGTGACCGTCTTCGACGTCGTCGACGAGGACGACAGGCCGTGGATCGTCATGGAGCTCGTCGAGGGCAAGTCCCTCGCCGAGGCCATCCGTGAGGACGGGCTGCTCGAACCCCGCCGGGCCGCCGAGGTCGGACTCGCCGTCCTCGACGTGCTGCGCTCCGCGCACCGCGAGGGCATCCTGCACCGCGACGTGAAGCCGTCCAATGTGCTGATCGCCGAGGACGGGCGCGTCGTACTGACGGACTTCGGTATCGCGCAGGTCGAGGGCGACCCCTCCATCACGTCCACGGGGATGCTCGTCGGCGCTCCCTCGTACATCTCGCCCGAGCGGGCCCGCGGGCACAAGCCAGGACCCGCCGCCGACCTGTGGTCGCTCGGCGGTCTGCTGTACGCGGCCGTGGAGGGCGTGCCCCCGTACGACAAGGGGTCGGCGATCGCCACGCTGACCGCCGTGATGACCGAGCCGGTCGATCCGCCCAAGAACGCGGGGCCGCTGGAGCCCGTGATCTACGGGCTGCTCGCCAAGGACCCCGACCAGCGGCTCGACGACGCCGGCGCGCGGGTGCTGCTCAACGACGTCATCCACGCGCCGGAGCCGAAGGCCGCGCCCCAGCCTGAGCCGGTCGACGCGACGAAGGTCGTGCCGCTGCCGCCCGTGCCGGAGCCCGCCACCTCGCTGCTCAAGAAGCGCCCCGGCAAGGGGAGTTCGGCCGCTGCCGCCGGTGCCGCGAGTGTCTCTGCCAAGGGCGAGGAGGCCGCGGAGAAGCTGCGCGGCGCCCTGAAGTCCGTACGCAAGGCCGCTGCCGCCGCCACCGCGACCCGCGAGAAGACCGCCGAGACCGGGGCCACCGCGCCCGCCGGGCCCGCGGCCTCGACCGCGCGGATCCCCGCGCAGCCGGGGACGCCGCCGCGCGCTCCGGGGGCCGGCCGCGCCTCGATCACGGACGTGGTGCCGCGCCGCACGCTGGTGATCGCGGCGATCGTGGTGGTGCTGGCGTTGCTGGGCACCATTCTGGCCGTCGCCCTCAGCGGTGGGGACGACAAGGGCTCCAAGGGTTCCGAGGGGGCGGGGGCCGACAAGTCCGCCGCCTCGTCCGCCGGGTCCGGGTCCGACTCCGGTGAGAAGGACAAGGACAAGAACAAGGGCGAGGGCAAGGCGAGTCCCAGCCCGTCGCCGAGTGCCTCGTCCGAGCCGGGGCAGGGGGCCTCGCCCAGCAGTGACGGGAAGGGCTCCGACCTCGGGTCCGGGTCCACCGCCGTACGCACGTACAAGCACTCCCAGGGGTTCAGCATCGGGCTGCCCAAGGGGTGGAAGTACGGGTCCACCAGCGCGGCCGGCGCCCGCTTCACCGGTCCGAACGGGCAGAAGCTGCTGGTCGGTTGGACCACCACGCCCAAGTCCGACCCGGTGGCCGACTGGCGCAGCCAGGAGCAGTACATGCGGCGCTCGCAGTACGACCGGATACGGATAGCCGGGGTGGAATACCGCGGCTGGAACACGGCCGACTGGGAGTTCACCTACGTCGACGGGGGCACCAAGTGGCGCTCCATAGACCGGGGGTTCGTGGTGAACGGCTCGCTGGGGTACGGGCTGATGTACACCGCGAAGGACGGTGACTGGGGCGGCACGCTGCGCAAGTCGACCTGGAAGACGTTCACGAAGACGTTCACGCCCAAGTCCTGAACCTGAGCGGTGTTCGGCACGTATCGTGAGTGCTTGCGAACCGTACGCAACCGTGCGCATCGGAGTGCGTCAGTTTGCTCAACGGGGCACATTACGAACGGAATTGACCGCCGGACCGGGTAGGGGGCGTTGTGGACGAGTATGCGGGGCGGGTGCTCGCCGATCGTTACCGCCTTCCCCTGCTGCCTTCCGACGCCTACGAGTTCGCCGCCGAGACCCGGGCCTTCGACACCTACAGCGGGCAGGAAGTCCTCGTCCGGCAGGTGCCGTTGCCGGAGGTCGTCGAGGCCGAAGTGCTCGACGCGGACGGGCTGCCGGAGGGGTTCAGGCCCGGGGGCTCCGCCGTGCGGGCGTCCGCCGAGCCCGCTGTCGCGCGGGCCATCGAGGCCGCGCAGGCCGCCGCCCAGATACCCGACCACCCACGGCTCGACCAGGTCTTCGACGTGTTCGCCGAGGGCGGGTCCCTGTGGATCGTCAGCGAGGTCGTGGCCGCGCGGCCGCTGGCGGCGCTGCTCTCCGAGGGGCCGTTGAGCCCGTACCGGGCCGCCGAGGTCGCCTCGGATGTGGTGACCGCGCTGCGGGCGCTGCACGCACATGGGTGGGTGCACCGGAACATCACCGCGCGGACCGTGCTCGTCTGTGACGACGGGCGGGTGGTGCTGACGGGGCTGGCCGCGGGGGCGGCGGAGGAGGCGTTGTGCGGGTACGACCCGCGGCCCCGTGCGGAGTCTTCCGAGGGTGCGGGGGGCGCGCCCGAGCCCGAGCCTGCGCCTCGGGGTGCTCCTGTGGTGCCTGCGCCTGCTGCGGCCCCCGAGCCCGGGGACTACCGGGCGGCCCGGGCCGGGGCGATCGCGGCGTATCGCGCGGGGGCGCGGGCCGCGGTGGGGCGGATCGATGATCCGTACGGGGTTCGGGGGGCTGGAGGTGTGGGGGCCGGGGGTGTGCAGCCTGCTCGGTGGCATGAGTTGATACCTGGGGATGATGCGTCCGCACCCGGTGACAGCGCTGAGGTCTCGGGGCTCCGCCCCGGGCCCCGCTCCTCAAACGCCGGAGGGGCTGAGAATGCGCTGGCCGGGGCTGGAAATGTGCTGGCCGGGGCCGGTCAAGGGGGGCTTCTTGCCGAGCGGGCTCGGCAGGTTCGGATGACTGTGGTGGGGCCCGTCACCGAGCGGTGGGCGCCCGAGCAGGCGTATCCCGTGCAGGAGAGCTGGCAGTTGGCCGCTCCCGTCGGGCCCGCCACCGATCTGTGGGCCCTCGGCGCGCTGCTCTTCCGCGCCGTGCAGGGGCATGCCCCGTATCCGGAGGAGTCCACCCCGGACCTCGTGCAGATGGTGTGCGCCGAGCCGCCCGCGTTCGCCGAGGAGTGCGGGCCGCTGCGGCCCGTCGTCGAGTCGCTGCTGCGGCAGGACCCCACCGAGCGGCTCGACTTCGAGGAACTGCGGGGCTGGCTGCGGTCGTTGGTGCGGTCGGCGCCCGAACCCGAGGCCGGGATGAACGTCGTGCCCGCGCCTCCCTTCGACGCCGCCCGGCTCCCTGTCGTACGGCGTCGGGGCGAGCTCGTCCGCAAGCGGCGGGGACGGGTTCCCGCGACCACCCGGCACGCGCGGCACAAGCACAAGCGCGGCCGTGTCGAGCCGCCGGTGCGTGAGCGGCGCGAGCGGCCGGTGCGGCGGGAGGCCCCGGGGCGCAAGCCGCGGGCGCTCGGGCGGTGGCTGGTCGTCCTGGTGCTGCTCGGGCTCGCCGGAGCGGTGGCGTACGCGATGGTGTTCATGCCGAAGGCCGGCAGCAGCGGGGCGGGGACCGGGGGCGCGGCGCGGGAGAACGCCAACTCCGTGGGCGGGGCACCGGAAACCTCCGCCACTCCTTCGTCCGGGGCTCCGTCGAAGCGGGCCTCCAAGTCGCCCGAGGGGCGCAGCAGTTCCAAGCCGTCCACCACACAACCCCAGTCGGACGTCGCCGCCGGGTTCACCCTGCGCAAGGACCCCGAGGGGTTCCAGGTCGCCGTCGCCAAGGGCTGGGACCGGCAGGGGAAGAACGGGCGCGGGCAGGTCCTGTACACCCACGGCGACTTCGAGCTGCTCGTCGTGCCGGGGCGGGACTCCACCGCCTCGTACGGCAGCGACCCGATGAAGTACCAGCGGGAGGACGAGCGCGAGTTGCAGCCGTTCCGCGACTCCACGTGGGCCACGTCGAGCGGCATGAAGAGCATCGACGTCGGCGGAAGGCCCATGGCCGAGGGCCAGTTCACGTGGCAGGGCGGCGACGGGCGCGAGGTGTTCGTGCGCAATCTCGCCATGGTCGTCGGCGGCAAGTACCACGTGGTGCAGGTGCGCGGTCCCGAGGCGGAGCGGGACGAGGTGTCGCGGCTGTTCGAGCAGGCCTCCGACACGTATCGGTACGGGGGTTGAGGCGGCCCGGGGCCTGAGCGGGCGGGCGCGACAAGCGTCACAGTGCTGTCTCCGTAGGCCCCCGCGTGTTCCCCGGGTGGGCCCTGCTCCCTAGTGTGACCCTGTCAAGACCATTGCGGGGTAACGTGAATCAGATGCAGGGCCAGCTGCTCGCGGGCCGCTACCGGCTCGGCGAGTCGATCGGGCGCGGCGGCATGGGCCGGGTGTGGCGGGCGCACGACGAGGTGCTCCACCGGGTCGTCGCCGTCAAGGAGCTGACCGCGGCCCAGTGGGTGGCGGAGGCCGATCGTGCGGTGCTGCTCGCCCGGACGCAGACGGAGGCGCGGGCCGCCGCCCGGATCAATCACCCCGCTGTCGTGACCGTGCACGACGTGCTCGAACACGATGACCGGCCGTGGATCGTCATGGAGCTGGTCGAGGGCCCTTCGCTGGCCGACGCCGTGAAGGAGCACGGACGTATCGTGCCCGCCGAGGCCGCCAGGATCGGGCTGTGGACGCTACGAGCGCTGCGCGCCGCCCACACCGCCGGGGTGCTGCACCGCGATGTGAAGCCGGGGAACGTGCTGCTCGCACGCGACGGGCGCGTCAAGCTGACCGACTTCGGGATCGCGCAGGTGGAGGGCGACTCCACCATCACGCGGACCGGCGAGATCGTCGGGTCCGTCGACTATCTGGCCCCCGAGCGGGTCAGCGGCGCCGAACCCGGACCCGCCTCCGACCTGTGGGCGCTGGGCGCGACCCTGTACACGGCCGTCGAGGGGCGCTCCCCGTTCCGCCGGACCTCGCCGATCAGCACGATGCAGGCCGTGATCGAGGAGGAGCCCGAGGTCCCCGAGTACGCGGGGGTGCTGGCGCCCGTCATCAGCGCGCTGCTGCGCAAGGAACCCGGCGCCAGGCCCACCGCCGACGAGGCCGAGGCCATGCTCGCGGAGGCGGCCGAGGGGCGGCGGTCCAGCGCGGCGCAGGCGTATGTGCCGACGCAGGTGCACGGGGCGACGCCGACGGCCGTGTCGCCCGCTCCGCCGCCGTCCTCGCACACCGTGCCGACGGGGGTGAGCGCCCCGCGCCGCCGAATATGGCCCCGGGTGGCCGGGACGGTGCTCGCCGCGCTGCTCGTGGGCGGCGGGGGCGCGTTCGGCGCCGTGTACTACCTCGACCACCAGGGCGACGGGGACTCCTCCGCCCGGCAGGACGTCGGCGGCAAGGACGGGGGCAGGGGGAGCGGGGAGAGTGGGGAGAGTGGGGAGAACGGCGGCGCGGGGAAGACCACCGCGCCCGTCGCCGGTGCCATCCCCGACGACTGGGTGCGGGTCACCGACGTCGAGGGGTTCAGCCTGATGCTGCCGCCCGGCTGGAAGCGGGAGCAGAACGGCTCGCAGATCGACTACACGCCCGACGGCGGGCAGCGCTTCGTGCGCATCGCCATCGACAGACAGTCCGACTGGCAGGACTCGTACCAGCACCAGCTCGACCTGGAGAAGGGCGTCCAGGGCAAGCTGCCGGACTACCAGCGGGTGCAACTGCAGTCCAACACCTTCCGGGACCGGCCCGGTTCGCAGTGGGAGTTCACCTGGACCGCCGGGAACAAGGACACGACGTCCGGGCCCCGGCACGCCATCGAGCAGACGTACCGGGACGAGAGCGGCACGGAGTACGCCATCTATCTGTCGGTGCCCGAGGCCCAGTGGCCGGCCGCGCGCCAGCAGTTCGACGCGATCAAGCGCGGCTGGCAGCCGCCGGCGGGCTGACCGGAAGGTGACCGTCCCGGTCCGGGGGCGTGCGGCATGATGGGGCGCATGGGGACCGAGGGGGGCAACGTCCGGGTGATCGCCGGGCGTTATCGGCTGGAGGCCAGGATCGGGCGGGGCGGCATGGGGGTCGTCTGGCGGGCCGCCGACACGCTGCTCGGACGGCAGGTCGCCGTCAAGGAACTCGCCGTCGACGAGACCCTCTCCGCCGACGAGGCGCGCCAGCAGCGCGAGCGGATGCTGCGCGAGGCGCGGGCCGTCGCCCAGCTGCGGCACCCGAACATCATCGTCGTGCACGACATCGTGGTGCACGACGAACACCCGTACATCGTCATGGACCTGGTGCGCGGCGGCTCCCTCGCGGACGTGATCGCGCGCGACGGGCCCGTCGACCCGCTGACGGCCGCCAAGGTCGGGCTCGCGCTGCTCGGCGCGCTGCGCGTCGCACACGCCGCAGGGGTGCTGCACCGCGACCTCAAGCCCGCGAACGTCCTGATGGAGGACGGCACCGGGCGCGTCGTCCTCACCGATTTCGGGATCGCGCAGGTAGAGGGCGCGACGACGCTCACCGAGACCGGCGGCTTCGTCGGCTCGCCGGAGTACACGGCGCCCGAGCGGATGGCGGGCGAGCGGGCCGGCGCGGGGGCCGACCTGTGGTCGCTCGGCGGGCTGCTGTGTGCCGCGCTGGCCGGCGAATCCCCGTTCCGCCGCGACTCGTTGGGCGGGATTCTGCACGCCGTCGTCTACGAGGAGATACACCCGCCGCAGGAGGCCGCGCCGCTGCTGCCCGTCATCCGGGGCCTTCTGGAGCGGGAGCCCGCGCGGCGGATGGGCGTCGACGAGGCCGAGCGGCTGCTGCGCGCGTACGTCGCGACGGGCGCGACCCCGCAACCCGCCGTCCCGCACGGCCCGTTCGCGGCGCATGCGCCCTACACGCCGACGCAGCGCGACGTGCCCGCGAAGCCGGCCGCCCCTCGTAGGCCGTCGACGCGGGTGCTCCTGATCGCGGCCGCGCTGGTCGCGGCGGTCGCCGGGGCCGGGATCTCGGCGGCCGTGCTGATCTCCGGGCGGGAGGACAACCCGCCCGGGACGCCGGTGAGTTCGACCGCCCCGTCGTCCCCGTCCCGTACCCCGTCCGCCTCGCCCACCCCGACCGTGACCGTCACCGAGCAGCAGACACGGACCGAGACGGCGCGCGCCCCGGTCCCCGCCGGGTACCGGATGGCCGAGGACAGCGCGGGGTTCCGGCTCGCCGTGCCGAAGGGGTTCACGCGCTCGCCCGACGGGCCGCGGATCTTCTACATGTCACCCGGCAAGACCTTCCGTATCGGCATCAGGGTGTCGCGGGCGGAGAGCGGCGGGCCCGGCGAGGTGCAGCGGCGGGCCGACGCCAAGGGGCCGACGTCCAACCCCGGTTACCGCGCGGGCAAGGTCACCGACACCTCGCACAACGGGCAGCGGGCGGCGCTGTGGGAGTTCACCTGGAACGGGTTCAGCGCGGCCGAAGGCGCCCGGCACACCGTCGACCTGTGCTGGGAGGAGGACGGCAGGCTCTACGACGTATGGGTGTCGGCCCCCGTCGGGCGGACCGGTGAGGCGCGCGCGTACTTCGACACCGCGCTCGACACGTTCGGGGCTTCCGCGGCTTCCGCTGCTTCTACGGGAGAATGACGGGCCCGCGCGCATCAGCGCGGTCACAACTGCGTGACCCGGGTGGAACCGGGAGCGCCCCGCACGGTACTGATGGGGACATGAGTAACAACGGGGGAGCCTTCCACGGCCCGAACGATCCCACCAGCTTCGGCCTGCAGCCACCGCAGCAGCAGCCGCACACGCCGCAGCAGGGGAACCCGTACGCCCAGGCCCCGCAGCCGACGCAGGTCGTGACACAGCCCGAACCGGGCGCGGGCCGGCTCGTCGCCGGGCGCTACCGGCTCCTGAGCAAGCTGGGGCACGGCGGCATGGGCACCGTGTGGCGGGCCAAGGACGAGACGGTCGACCGGGAGGTCGCGGTCAAGGAGCCGCGCATCCCCGACCACCTGCCCGCGCAGGAGCGGGCCAACGTCTTCGAGCGGATGCGGCGCGAGGCGCGCGCCGCGGCCCGGCTCGACCACCCGGCGGTGGTGAACGTCCACGATGTCGCCGTCGAGGACGGACAGCCGTGGATCGTCATGGAGTTCGTGCAGGGACGTTCCCTCGGTGACGCGCTCCAGGAGGGCACGCTCGGCGCGCGCGACGCCGCCCGGATCGGCCTCCAGGTGCTCGGCGCCCTGGAAGCCGCGCACGCCGCCGGCATCCTGCACCGGGACGTGAAGCCCGACAACGTCATGCTGGGCCGCCACGACCGCGTGATCCTCACGGACTTCGGCATCGCCCAGATCGAGGGCGAGACGAATCTGACCGACACCGGCGGCTTCGTCGGCTCGCCCGAGTTCATCGCCCCGGAACGGGTGCTGGGGCAGCGTCCCGGCCCGGCCTCCGACCTCTGGTCGCTGGGTGTCGTGCTGTACGCGGCCACCGAGGGCGTCTCGCCGTTCCGCCGCAACAACACTCCCGCGACCCTCCAGTCCGTCCTGAACGCGACCCCGGCCGCGCCCGCCGCCGCGCAGGGCCCGCTCGCCGAGGCCATCAACGGGCTGCTCCAGAAGGACCCGGCCCGCCGGCCGAACGCGGCACAGGTGCGCGCCCTCCTGGAGCGCGCCGCCGAACCGCCGGCCCCGCAGCCCACGCAGGTCGTGCGGATCGGCTCGGCGCAGGGCGGACTCCGCCTCGGCCGCAAGGCGCTGATCGGGATTGGTGCGGCGGTGGTCGCCCTGGCGGTCGCGGCCTACCTGGTGATCGCGAACCCGTTCGCGGGGCCGCTGCCGGACGGCTGGAAGAAGCGCCCGGAGAACGCGCTCGGCGTGACCGTGGCCGTGCCCGACACCTACCAGGTGGGCAGGCCCGAGGACACGGACACGTACAAGGACTGGGTCACGTACACCGACTGGAGCGGTGCCATCAAGGTCGGCGTAGAACTGCGGCGCAAGAAGGACGACACGCTGCACGAGATCAAGGACTCGGCGCGGTCCCAGATGTACGCCGACGACGAGAAGTTCAAGGCGGACGGCGACAGCGGCCGTGACATGCCCGAGGGCGCCAAGACCTCTCCGGACGACAAGTCCACGTACAAGGAGAAGCCCGCTGCCGAGAACACCGTCACGTACAAGACGGACGACATCGACGAGCCGAAGCCGCGCGAGCTGAAGGTCTTCTACTTCAAGACCACGAAGGGTGACATGTACCGGGTCACGATCGAGTACCCCGGCGACGGCGACTTCACCGAGCGCGGCCGCGAGGTCGCCAAGACGGTAATCGCCAACCTGGACATCGCGACACTCTGAGATGGCGTACACGGGGGAACAGGAGCGCGGCCGGCTCATCGGTGGCCGCTACCGGCTCGTCGAGCGGATCGGCTCCGGCGGCATGGGCACCGTCTGGCACGCCGTCGACGAACTCGTCGGCCGCGACGTCGCCGTCAAGCAGCCCCGGCTGCCCGGCGACCCGCACGGTGAGGCCCAACTGCGCGCCTACGCGCGGTTGCAGCGCGAGGCGCGGGCCGCGGCCCGCGTCGAGCACCACTCGGCGGTCGCCATTCACGACGTCGTCGTCGAGGACCAACTGCCGTGGATCGTGATGGAGCTGGTGCGCGGCGAGTCGCTGCACGAGGCGCTCAAGCGCGGGCCGCTCGCGCCGCAGGAGGCCGCCCGGATCGGTCTCGCCGTCCTCGGCGCGCTGCGCGCCGCGCACGCCAAGGGCATCGTGCACCGCGACGTGAAACCGGCGAACGTGCTGCTCGGCCCGCACGGCCGCGTCGTCCTCACCGACTTCGGCATCGCGCACATCCAGGGCGAGGAGTCGCTCACGGTCAGCGGCGAGTTCGTCGGCTCGCTGGAGTGCATCGCGCCGGAGCGCATGTCGGGCGAGGGCGCGGGGCCCTCAAGTGACCTGTGGTCCCTGGGAGTTCTGCTGTACGCGGCCGTGGACGGCTGGTCGCCGTTCCGCCGTACGACGCTGGAGTCGACGCTCGCCGCGATCCTCTCCTTCGATCCGCCGACGCCCGAGCGGGCCGGGGCGCTCGCCCCGCTGATCGCCCGGCTGATCGCCAAGGACCCGGCGGCGCGGCCGGCCGCGGCGGACGTCGAGGCGGGGCTCGCGGCGGCCGTCGACGGGCGCCCGCTGCCCGAGCCCTTCGGTGAACTCCCGGCCCAGGGCCGGTCCGGTGTCAGGGAGTCGGGTGAGGACGCGGGGACGGTACGGCTCAGGCGCGGGCCCTCGGAGCCCGGTACCGCCGCTGTGCCCGTACCGGCCGGCAAGCGCGGGAGCAGGCGCGCCCTCGCGGCCACCGTCCTGGCCGGTGCCGTGCTGATCGGCGGCGGGGTCTGGTTCGGTACGTCCCTTGCGGGCGGTGACGGGGACGGGAAGCCGCAGGGCGGGGAGTTGCGGGCCACCTTCCACGCCGCCTCGTCGGGCCGGGCGGCGGACCCGGACAAGGGCTGGACCGTCCACGACGAGACGGACCTCAAGGCCGTCATCGCCGTCCCGGAGAGCCTCACCGACGTCTACCACGACCCGTCCAAGGACGGCGTGCGGTACACCGACCCGAAGAGCGACGTGACGCTGAGCCTGAAGCGCTGGGCCCCGGCGCGGGGCGGCTCGTCCGCGCACGCCTGGGCGACGAGCGTGGCCGCGTCCTACGCCGCCAACGACTACAGCGACATCCACAGCACCGTCACGAGGACCAGCTTCCACGGCAAGGACGCCGCCCAGCTCGACATCACGTACACGGACGCGACGCAGAGCGGCGTCATGCGCGAGATGCGCCTGTACGTCGTCGACGCCAAGGGCCGCTACGACCTGGGCGTGGTCATGCCGAAGGGCGTGGCGGAGTACGAGAAGCAGGGCACCGCGACCTTCAAGGGGGCCCGGGACCGCCTCCGCCTCGAAAAGAGTTGACGGGCGGTTCGGCGCCCGGCCGGCTGGCAGCAAAGCCCCTGATCAGCGGCTTTGCTGCCAGCGATCACTGGCGCGGTGTGTGTAGTCGGTGAAGGCCGATTACCGATGGGTACCGAAAGTGTCCTCTTCGGCATACGCTCCCCTCCATGACGGACTCGCAGGCCAAGGCTCAGACGCAGGAAAAGACCGGCACGAACCCGGTCGCCCCCGCCCCCGAGGGTGCGCGCACCGCCGCCGACGTGGTCACGCCGGAGCTGGTCGCGCAGCTCACGCGCGGCGTCGTCGGCTCGGGCCGTACGGCGAACCACACGCCGTTCACCGGCGAGAAGCTGGCCGACCTGCCCGAGTCGACGCCGGAGGACGTGGCGACCGCGTTCGAGCGGGCCCGCGCCGCCCAGGAGGTCTGGGCGAAGACGCCGGTGCGGCAGCGCGCCGCCGTGCTGCTGCGCTTCCACGACCTGGTCCTCGCCCGCCAGGCCGAGGTCCTCGACCTGATCCAGCTGGAGACCGGCAAGGCCCGCCTGCACGCGCACGAGGAGGTGCAGGCCGTCGCCGTCGCGGCCCGGCACTACGGCCGCAAGGCCCCCGCGTACCTGAAGCCCAAGCGGCACACCGGCGCCGTCCCGACGCTCACCAAGGTGACCGAGCTGCGCCAGCCGCGCGGCGTCGTCGGCCAGATCGCGCCGTGGAACTACCCGCTGGAACTGTCGGTCGGCGACGCGCTCCCCGCCTTCGTCGCGGGCAACGCCGTCGTGATGAAGCCCGACACGGAGACCTGCCTCACGGCGCTCTGGGCCCGCGACCTGCTCATCGAGGCGGGCCTTCCGGCCGAGGTCTTCCAGGTCGTCCTCGGCGAAGGCCCGGTCGTGGGCCCCGAGTTGGTCAAGCACGCCGACTACGTCTCCTTCACCGGCTCCACCCGCACCGGACGCGAGGTCGCGCAGGGCGCCGCCGCGCGCCTGGTCGGCGTATCGCTCGAACTCGGCGGCAAGAACGCCATGCTGGTGCTCAAGGACGCCGACGTGGAGAAGGCCGCCGCGGGCGCGGTGCGGGCCTGCTTCTCGTCCGCGGGCCAACTGTGCATCTCCATCGAGCGGTTGTACGTCCACGAGTCGATCGCCGACGCGTTCCTGGAGCGGTTCGCCGCCCGGACCAAGGGCATGCGGCTCGGCAAGTCCCTCGCGTACGGCGCCGACATGGGCTCGCTCGTCGGCGAGCGGCAGCTGGAGACCGTGACGCGGCACGTCGACGAGGCCGTCGCCAAGGGCGCCGTGCTCGTCGCGGGCGGGGTCGCGCGCCCCGACATCGGCCCGTACTTCTTCGAGCCGACCATCCTGGACGGCGTCGAGGCGCCGATGGCGGTGTGCGGCGAGGAGACCTTCGGACCGGTCGTCTCCGTCTACCGGTTCACCGACGAGGACGAGGTCGTCGACATCGCCAACGCGACGCCGTACGGCCTCAATTCGTCGGTCTGGACGAAGGACGCCAAGCGCGGCCACGAGGTCGCGGCCCGCCTGCGCACCGGCACAGTGAACATCAACGAGGGCTACGCGCCCGCGTACGGCAGCGTCCAGGCCCCGATGGGCGGCATGAAGGACTCGGGCCTCGGCCGCCGGCACGGCTCCGAGGGCATCCTCAAGTACACCGAGGCGCAGACGGTCGCGCACCAGCGGGTGATGCCGATGGCGCCGTCGTTCGGCATGGACGACGAGAAGTACGCGCAGTTCATGACGCGGAGTCTGGCCGTGATGAAGCGACTCCGGCTCAAGTAGTCACCGCCAGGGGCGCGGGCCGTGTCGATCAGCGGCTCCGCCGCGGGGCGCGACCAGCCACGTACCAGCCGCACACGCACACAAGGAGAACCATCAATGGCGATGGGCGATGACGCCTCCGCGTACGACTACGACGTCCTGGTCATAGGCTCCGGCTTCGGCGGAGCCGTATCCGCCCTGCGCCTCACCGAGAAGGGCTACCGGGTGGGCGTGCTGGAGGCGGGACGCCGTTTCGCTCCGGGCACGCTCCCCAGGAACTCCTGGGACCTCAAGAACTACCTCTGGGCGCCGAAGCTCGGCATGTACGGCATCCAGCGCATCCACCTGCTCGGCAACGTGATGGTGCTCGCCGGCGCCGGTGTCGGCGGCGGTTCGCTGAACTACGCCAACACCCTCTACGTGCCCCCGAAGCCGTTCTTCGAGGACCCCCAGTGGAAGGACATCACCGACTGGGAAGAGGAGTTGAAGCCGTACTACGACCAGGCCGAGCGCATGCTCGGCGTCCGGCTCAACAGGACGATGACCCCGGCCGACGTGCACCTGAAGGCGGCGGCCGAGTCCATGGGCATCGGCGACACCTTCCACATGGCGCCGGTCGGCGTGTTCTTCGGCGACGGCGACGACGCCGACGGGACCGTGAAGGCCGGACCGGGCGAGCAGGTCGAGGACCCGTACTTCGGCGGCGCGGGGCCCGCCCGCAAGGCCTGCACCGAGTGCGGCGAGTGCATGACGGGCTGCCGCCACGGCGCGAAGAACACCCTGAACGAGAACTATCTGTACCTCGCCGAGAAGGCGGGCGCCGTCGTGCACCCGATGACCACGGTCGTCTCGGTGACGGACGACTCGCAGGGCGGCTACGCGGTCGCGACGCTGCCCACCGACAACAAGAAGAAGGACGCGGGCCGCACCTTCAAGGCCCGCAAGGTCGTCGTCGCGGCCGGCACCTACGGCACGCAGACGCTGCTGCACCGGATGAAGGCGGGTGGCCAACTCCCGTACATATCGGCCAGGTTGGGCGAGCTGACCCGGACGAACTCCGAGGCGCTCGTCGGCGCGCAGACCACCGACCGGCGCTACCGCAAGAAGCACGGCGCGGCGAAGGTCGACTTCACCAAGGGCGTCGCCATCACGTCCTCGATCCACCCGGACGCGCACACGCACATCGAACCGGTCCGCTACGGCAAGGGCTCGAACGCGATGGGCGGCATGTCCATCCTCCAAGTCCCGTACGCGGAAGGCTCGTCGAGGGTCGCGGGCTGGCTGGCGAACGTCGCGAAGCACCCGAGCCTGATGGTCCGCTCGCTCTCCAACCGCCGCTGGTCGGAGAAGACCATCATCGGCCTCGTCATGCAGTCCATCGACAACTCGCTGACGACGTACCTGAAGCCGGACGGCGTCGGCAAGGGCCTGCTCACCGCCGAACAGGGCCACGGTGCCCCCAACCCCAAGCAGATCAAGGCCGCTTCGCGGGGCGCGAGTGCGATAGCCGCCGAGATCAACGGCTTCGCCGGATCGAACGTCGGCGAGCTGATGGGCACCCCGCTGACCGCGCACTTCCTCGGCGGCTGCGCCATCGGCGACAGCCCCGAGACCGGCGTCATCGACCCCTACCACCGGCTCTACGGGCACCCCGGCATCTCGGTGGTGGACGGCGCCGCGGTCTCCGCGAACCTGGGCGTCAACCCGTCGCTCACCATCACGGCGCAGGCCGAGCGTGCGATGTCGTACTGGCCCAACAAGGGCGACGAGGACCCGCGCCCGGCGAGCGGCGAGGCCTACCGGCGGCTCGCGCCCGTCGAGCCGAAGAACCCGGCGGTCCCGGCGGACGCGTTCGGCGCGCTGAAGCTGCCGTTCCTCGGCATGCCGGCGGTACCGCCCAAGAAGTAGCCCCGGATACGCGAAGGACCCGCACCCCCCTCCGAGTGCGGGTCCTTCGCGTAGCGGCGACTGCTGGGGTCAGCTCACCTTGCGGCGGCGCACCGAGTAGACGACACCGGCACCGGCGACGACGGCGATCCCGCCGACGAGGCCGACGGTCGGCAGCATCGAGCTCGAACCGGTCTCGGCCATGGAGCCCGACAGCGGGGTGCTGCTGGACTGCGGCGCCGGCGTGTTGCTCGACGACGGCGTCGGCGCGGGCGTGGCCGGCGGGACCTTGCCCGGCTTGGTGCCCGCGGCCAGGATCTCGAAGCGGTACTCCTGGTCCTCGGGAACGCTGAAGCCGCAGACGCCCTCGGCGTTCACGCTGGTGGCGAAGGCCACCGAGCCGCCGATCCCCTTCGGGGCCTTGGCGTCGACCTGGATGCGGAGCTTGATGTCCGCGTGGGCACCGGCCGCGAGAGCACCGGAGGCCGGGAACGACACGTCGTCCGGGGAGTCGATGGAGGTGTCGAGGTCGTGCCAGCCGGCGCCGTCCTCGTACCACTGGACGTGCAGGTACTTGCTGATCTCGGTGGTGTTCGCGTCGTAGGCGTACGCGAACGCGTACATCTCCGCGGAGACGGACTCGAAGTCCTCGCCGGTGAAGTTCGAGACGCGGAAGGTGAAGCCGTGCCAGCCGGAGCCCGCGACGATCTTCGAGGGCAGGCCGCGCAGTTCGGCGAGCGTGCCGGGGCTGTCCTCGTAGTCGGTGCACTCGTCGTCGGTGGGCGACGCGGTGGCGGTGGCCGAGTCCGTGGCGCTCGGCGAGGTCTCCGCGGGCTTCGTGGTCGGGGCGACCTCGGCCGGCTTGGTCGTCTCGCCGGCGGTCGGGGGCGTCTCACCCGGCGTCTGTACGGGCGAGGTCGTCTCGGCGGGGGTGGTGCTCGCGGGCGGCGTCACCTCGGGGGACGTCGTCTGCGTCTCCGTGGCGCCGGTGTTCGGCGTCGCGTCGGCGAACGCCGCCGGCGCGGACAGGAGCGCGATCGGGGCTATGGCGGCCGTGGCGGCAGCCGTCACCAGTGCGCGGCGAAGCTTCATCAAGACCTCGGAAGTCTGGGGCACCGCCGCCGTGATGGGCGATGCGGGCGTGACCGTTGGTTCGATACGTGTGACCCGCCATGGCCGGAAAGGGTTGTGCCGCGCTTCACAGAATCTTTATGTGAGCTGAGACATAGCCGTGTGGGGGCAACCCTTTCGCCGATCTCCGATCGTTATGCGGAGCGGTCCTAAAGCAGTGGCAAAAGGCGCAGGTCACCGGCTTTGATTGCGCCTCGTGAAAACGAACATGAAGTCAGGCCTGGGGCGTGCTCTGGCCGGTGTCTGTGTGGCGGCGGCCCTCGCCGCCACGGCCGCGTGCGGTGCGGGGTCGGCGGACGACGCCGGCAAGAGCGCGGACAAGAGCGCGGACAAGGCGGCCGGGAAGCCGGCGGCGAAGACCGAACCGAAGCCGCTGACGAAGGCGGAGCTGACGCAGGCCGCCCTCACCAAGGCGGACGCGAAGGGCTACCGCGTCGGCACGACGCCCGACGACGAGATCCCGGACGTCAGCGTGCCCGCCGATCCCGCGTCCTGCCAGGCGCTCGCCGACATGACGCTGGTCGGCACCGAGCCCGACGCGAAGGCCCGCGTCTCGCGCTCGCTGACGAGCCTGACGGCGACGGACGCCACCGTGCTCCGGGTCGCGCTGCTCGCGCACGAGGAGAGCGACGCGAAGAAGGTCGTCGCGGACCTGCGCACGCAGAGCGAGAAGTGCGCCTCCTTCGAGCACGCCGAGGTCGAGTACGCGAAGGTCGCACCCCTGAAGGCCCCCGCGGCCGGCGACGAGGCCGTCTCGTACTCGCTGATCGGCAAGGTCGACGGGGACACCGTCCCGGCGACGTACACCGTCGTGCGCAGCGGTTCGACGCTGGCCGTCTTCTACGGCGCGAACCTGCTGAGCCCGAAGAAGGCGCTGATCCCGCAGAAGATCATCGACGCGCAGATCGCCAAGGTCGAGAAGCAGGCCTGACGGCGTCACGTCCGTACGCGTGAAGGGCCCCGCGGGAACGATCCGCGGGGCCCTTCACTGTCGGCTCCGACATCAGGGCGGCGTCGGAACCGTGGGGGGAAAGCGGCGCCGGGGGGGGGTAGCGCCGCGCTCTCAGGTTCGTGGTGGTCGTCAATTCATGTGTGGAGCAGGGGACTTGAGGCGCGGGCGTGGGGAGTTCCCGTGCTTCGTGCTCGGTGATGCGGGGGAGTGGGATACGGAGGCCGGCCGGCCCCGGGCGTCCCCGGGACCGACCGTTCTCTTGGGTGACCGGGCTGCTGTCCCCTGCCGTCCGGTCACTGCACTGGAGCGAGGTCCCACGACGTACGGCGTGACCGTGACGTCTTCATCGCTCCAGCGGAGCCACGCGTGGTTCGGTTGAGCCCGCCCCTGGCTGGCACGGACACCGGGACCAACGAAGCCCGCGGCGACCGGTCACGCGCCGTACGGGTGAGGACGGAACCGAACTGGGGTACGCCGCTCAGATCCGGCCGCGGCACAGCTCGAGGAGCGTCATCGCGAGGGCGGTGCCCGGCTTGCCGAGGGCGTCGCTGAAGTGGTTGAGGATCTCCATCTCGCGCGAGAGGTTCACGCGGCGTCCGCCGGAGGTGATCCGGGCCTCCTGGATGACGGCCGAGACGGCCATCCGCTCCTGGACGAGACCGATGATCCGGTCGTCCAGGGCGTCGATGCGGTCGCGGGCGCCGGAGATCAGATCGGCGGCCTCGGGGGTGCGGGCGCCGGTCGACTCGATGGCGGTGTCACTGGTCATGAGACTCATGGTGGGCTCCTGTCTGCTGGACGGCAGCCCCGGATCGGCAGGACCCGGACAACGCAGACGCCCCGGGCCTTGTCGGCCCGGGGCGCCTGGGAAGTCGCTTGTCAGTTGCTCAAGCAGCACGACCATGGCACCCGGCGGACCGGTTGCCATAGGTAAAGACGTACATCGCCTGAGAGAACATGCGGGCAACTATAGCCCCTCCGGCGATCGAGGAGCGGGGTCCGGGGCGGAGCCCCGCGACCTGAGGGCCAGCCGCCCCGAACCGTTAGAATCACTGGCACGACCCCCTGCTAAACGCCGCCGGAAGGCATCCCGTGTCATCAGCGACTTCCGCTGCCGCCGCCCCCGACACCGTCCTGGTCGTCGACTTCGGTGCGCAGTACGCCCAGCTCATCGCCCGCCGAGTCCGTGAGGCCCGGGTCTACAGCGAGATCGTGCCGAGCACCATGCCGGTCGAGGAGATGCTCGCCAAGAACCCGGCGGCGATCATCCTCTCCGGCGGCCCGTCGTCGGTCTACGCGGAGGGCGCCCCGCGCCTGGACCGCGCGATCTTCGAGGCCGGCGTCCCCGTCTTCGGCATGTGCTACGGCTTCCAGCTGATGGCCACGACCCTCGGCGGCACCGTCGACAACACCGGCGCCCGCGAGTACGGCCGCACCCCGCTCGCCGTCTCCAAGGCCGACTCGACCCTCTTCGAGGGCACCCCGGCCGAGCAGTCCGTGTGGATGTCGCACGGCGACGCCTGCTCCGCCGCCCCCGAGGGCTTCTCCGTGACCGCCTCCACCGAGGTCGTCCCGGTCGCCGCCTTCGAGAACGACGAGAAGAAGCTGTACGGCGTCCAGTACCACCCCGAGGTCATGCACTCCACGCACGGCCAGCAGGTCCTGGAGCACTTCCTGTACCGGGGCGCGGGCCTCAAGCCCGACTGGACGACCGGCAACGTGATCGAGGAGCAGGTCGCCCTCATCCGCGAGCAGGTCGGCGACAAGCGCGCCATCTGCGGTCTGTCCGGCGGCGTGGACAGCGCCGTCGCCGCCGCGCTCGTGCAGAAGGCCATCGGCTCGCAGCTGACCTGCGTGTACGTCGACCACGGCCTGATGCGCAAGGGCGAGACCGAGCAGGTCGAGAAGGACTTCGTCGCCGCGACCGGCGCGAACCTGAAGGTCGTCGACGCGAGCGAGCGCTTCCTGAACGCGCTCGCGGGGGTGTCCGACCCGGAGACCAAGCGCAAGATCATCGGCCGTGAGTTCATCCGCGTCTTCGAGCAGGCGCAGCTGGAGATCCTCCAGGAGGACGGCCCCGAGGTCGCGTTCCTGGTCCAGGGCACGCTCTACCCGGACGTCGTCGAGTCCGGCGGCGGCACGGGCACCGCGAACATCAAGTCGCACCACAACGTCGGCGGCCTGCCCGACGACATCGAGTTCGAGCTCGTCGAGCCGCTGCGCAAGCTGTTCAAGGACGAGGTCCGCATGGTCGGCGCCGAGCTCGGCCTGCCGGACGAGATCGTCCAGCGCCAGCCGTTCCCGGGCCCCGGCCTCGGTATCCGTATCGTCGGCGAGGTCACGCGCGAGCGCCTCGACCTGCTGCGCGAGGCCGACGCCATCGCCCGCGAGGAGCTGACGGCGGCGGGCCTCGACCGTGACATCTGGCAGTGCCCGGTCGTGCTGCTCGCGGACGTCCGCAGCGTCGGCGTCCAGGGCGACGGCCGCACCTACGGCCACCCGATCGTGCTGCGCCCGGTCTCGTCCGAGGACGCCATGACGGCGGACTGGACGCGGATGCCGTACGAGGTGCTCGCGAAGATCTCGACCCGGATCACGAACGAGGTCGCGGACGTCAACCGCGTCGTGCTCGACGTGACGAGCAAGCCGCCGGGCACCATCGAGTGGGAGTAGTCGGATGAAGGGGCCGTCCATCGTCACTGATGGACGGCCCCTTCTTCGTGCCCCCTTCTTCGTGCCCCCTTCTTCGTGCCCCCTTCTTCGTGCCCCCTTCTTCGGGCCCGCGTCTTCATGCCCGCTTCATCGTGCGCTCCGGTTCGCCCGGGTTCCAGACCTGCACGACCAGGTACGTCTCGTCCTCGACGTACGTCCTGGTGACCTCGGTCAGTTCGGTGCGGAACAGGTGGAAGTCGTTCGGGTCGGGGACCTCGACCTGACCGGTGTAGCGGGCGATCGTCGCCGGGTCCTCCACGAGGAGGGCGCGGCCCGAGATGCGCACGTCGCCGCCGCCCATGGTCTGGCCCTCGCCCGGGTTCGCCTGGATCGCGAAGCGCGGGTCGCGCAGCAGGTCGCGGGCCTTGAGGGAGTCGGGCATCATGCCGAGCCACAACTCCCCGTCCAGGAACCGGACTTCGAGCCCGGAGGTGCGGGGCGAGCCGTCCTTGCGCAGCGTCGCGAGGACGTGGTGGGTGTAGGCGGTGAAGCGGGCCTCGACGGTCTTGGCGAGGTCGGGTTCGGCGGCGGTCAGGGTTGCCCAGTTCGACGTCATACGTCGAGTCTCCCGCCGATACCCGACATCTTCTGTCGGGTATCGGCGGGTGTCCCCCGTGTCCTCCGTCCGCATTCCCTTCACGATTCTCTTCACCGCCCGGCTCTGTCGTCTTCGCGGCCGCGGAGGTACCTTCCGCTGCATGTCGACGCAGAACCCCACTCCCGTACCCACCGACCAGCTGCACTTCGCGATGCCGCCCGTCCACGCGTCCGCCGCCGACGAACGGCGCCACCGCAAGGAACGGCTCGCGGGCGCCCTGCGGATCTTCGGGCGGCTCGGGTACGAGGACGGGGTGTCGGGGCACATCACGGCCCGTGACCCCGAGTTCGAGGACTGCTACTGGGTCAACCCGTTCGGGATGCCGCTGCGCCACATCACCGTCGGTGACCTCGTCCTCGCCAACGGGGACGGGCAGGTCGTCGAGGGCCGCCACCACGTCAACCAGGCCGCCTTCACCGTGCACGCCGAGGTGCACCGGGCCCGCCCGGAGCTCGTCGCCGTCGCGCACTGCCACTCCACGTACGGGCGCGCCCTGTCCGCGCTCGGCGAGCTGATCGAGCCGATCACGCAGGAGGCGTGCGCGTTCTACGAGGACCACGCGCTGCTCGACGAGTACACGGGCGTCTCCGTCGACGCGGACGAGGGCAAGCGGATAGCGGTCGCGCTGGGCGCGTTCAAGGCGCTTGTGCTGCGCAACCACGGCCTGCTCACGGTCGGCGACTCCGTCGACGCGGCGGCCTGGTGGTTCATCGCGCTCGAGCGGTGCTGCGAGGTGCAGCTTGCGGCGCGCTCGGCCGGGCGTCCTGTCCTGATCGACCGGCGCAGCGCCGTGGAGACACGCGACCGCAGCGGCAGCGACCTCGTGGCCTGGATCAACTTCCAGAGCATGTGGCAGGACGTCAGCCGCAGCGAGCCGGAGCTGCTCGGCTGACGTCCGGTCGGGTCAGCGGAAGTCGCGCAGCACGACCCGCTTCGTCATCTCGAACTCCTCGTCGGTCAGGACGTGTTGGCGGTGCAGTTCGCCCAACTCCCGTAACCGGCGCAGCAGTACGTCGTGGTCGGCGTGCGGCAGGGCCGGGGGAGTGCCCGGCGGGGCCGACGGGTGCGGGAGGCGGGCCGTGACGGCGGCGGCGACGAGGGCGGTCAGCAGGTCCCTGCGGGTGTTGCCCCACAGGTCGAGGGCGTACGGGTCCTTCTCCGGCGGCAGCTTTCCGTGGGCGGAGCCCTTGACGAGGAAGCGCAGGACGCCGTCCTCGTAACCGGAGTTGGGTACCCAGTCGACGCCGTCCAGCTCGTCGAGGCCGATGACGCGCGGCCCCGTCGAGCGCTTCACGCGGTCCGAGGTGTCGCTCCAGTCGATCCGCACCCGGCTGCCGTCGAAGGAGACCATGCCGTCGCTGGAGCGTACGGAGACGGGGACGGCGGGGCCCGGCACCAGGTACGACTCGGCCGGGCCCGCCGGGAGTTGTTCGAGGAGGAGCGCCTGGCGGATCTCCTCGGCGACGTACTCGGCGACGCCCGAGCGGTCCGCGTCGACCGCGAGCCGGTACGGGTCCGCCGGGTCCGGCAGGCGTCCGCCGGTGGCCTGGAGGAGCGGGTCGGCGGCCTCGCGCAGGGTCAGGCGGAGCCGGCCGCGGCGGCGCTCGGGCTCGTAGGAGACGCCCGCGACAGCGGTCAGCGGCACGTCGATCTCGCCGTACGTCTGCCGCAGCAGGGCCACGCTGCGGTGCAGACCTGGGGTGATGCGGATCGTGCTGCCGTCGAAGGCCCAGGTTCCGTCACGCTGGATGATCTCGGCCATGGGGAAATTCTCCCAGCCGGGTCAACAGTCCGGTCAATGCGGACGAAAGCCGTTCACCCCGTGGGGGTGGCCCTGCGCGCCGGAGTGTGCGCCGCGTACGGCACAATTCCCTCTCATCACACGGAAGTTGACGACACCCACGGGAACCACGACATCTGAGGGCGGGGGCGCGGCGGTGGCTGTGCAGGAAGCGCGACAAGGGCAGGGCACGCACGGGGGCGGGTGCACCTGCGGCGACTGTCCGCACGGGGCGCGCGAGGGGCACCGCAGGGCAGTCGCCGCCTTCCTCGCCAAGCGCGACGGGCTGGCGTCCGGCGACGGTCTCCCGGCGGCCGTCGCGCACTCGGCGGGTGCGTCCCGGCAGTGGATCTCCGACGAACTCACCCAGTCCGCCCAGGCGGTCGCCGACCGCGGCCGCGAGGAGGGCGCCGCCTGGCTCGCCGGCCTGTGGCCGCGCACCCTGTACGCGGTGTGGGGCGGCGTCGGCGTCCTGCTGCTCGTCCAGGCGCTCACCGCGATCGGCGCGGGCTGGACCGCGGCGCGCACCGCCGGGCTCGTCGCCGCGGTCGTCGTCGGCGGGCTGCTCAGCGGCGCCGCGTATCTGCACCGGGCGCGCGGCGGCGTCCTCGCGCCCGTCATCGGCGAGGACAACCGCCTGTCGACGTCGCGCGCGGTGGCCGGCGGCGTGGTCGTCCTGACCGTGTACGCGGTCCTCGTCCTCGCCGGTGAACTGGCCCTGGCGTCGGCGCCCGGCCGCCGCGACGCCCTCATCGACGCCCTCGAACTCGCCAGGGGCGCAGGCCTGTTGACCGTACTCGCGGTGGTCTGCGCGGTCGCCGTCCTGGTCCGCAGGGTCGTCGGCCTGCGCGTCCTCGGACAGCGGCTTCAGAAGGTGCGGGCCGCCCGGCCGCGCGCCGCCGACCTGCTCACCGACGACTCCGGGCGCGGCAGCTTCACCGACACGCAGTACGTCGCCGTGTGCGCCGCCGCCGTCATCTGGTCGTGCGCCCGGCTCGCCCGCCGCCCCGACCAGCTGCCCGACCTGCCGTGGGGCCTCGCCGTCCTCGTGGCCGTCTCCGCGGCGACGTATCTGACCGGGAAGTACGCGGAGGGCGGCCGGCCGGTCGTGCTCTCCGTCGTGCGCGCCCGCGAGGCCGGCGACCTGGACGCGCCGATCCGCACCGGCGACGACATCGAGATCCGCGGTGCCGGGTTCGTGCCGCCGGGCGCGGGCACCGCCGACCAGCTCGCCCGGCTCGCCGTGCGCATCGGCCCGGTCCACGTCCACGTCCCGCTCGTCCCCGTCCCCGGCGGCTTCACCAACCCGAGCGACGCGCTGCTCACCGTGCCGGTGCCGGTCGACGTGGAGCCGGGGCGGGTCGAGGTGCAGGTGATCACGGCCGCCGGGGTGGAGACGAACCGCTGCGCGATCGACGTCGTCGACTGAGCGGTTCGGCTCAGTGATTGAGCCGGTCCGCACTCACGTACGTATGGTCAGGTAAAGGTCCCTGGTACCAGGCGCGAGAGGCGGCGGGTCGGCGATGGCGCACGGCATCCGAAGCGGCATGCACACGAGTTACGTCGAGGGGGGCGGTGACTGGCGCGAGACCGCTCAGCGGTACGCCCTGGTGCCGCTGCGGATCTTTCTCGGCGTCACGTTCATCTACGCGGCCTTCGACAAGCTCACGGACAGTGCGTTCTTCAAGGCGACCGGGGACGGGTCGATCGGGGCGCAGATGTCCGGGGTGCGGGACATCTCCGCGTTTCCGGAGCTGGTGGATCTGGCGTTGAAGGCGCCGGTCGGGTTCGGGTACGCGATCGCTCTCGGCGAGCTCGCGGTGGGGATCGGGACGTTGCTGGGGGTGCTGGCGCGGGTCGCCGCGCTGGGCGGGGCGTTGATCTCGCTGAGCCTGTGGCTGACGGTGAGCTGGGCCACCGAGCCGTATTACCTGGGGAACGATCTGGCTTATCTGATGGCCTGGGTGCCGTTGGTTCTGGCGGGGGCGGCTGTGTGGTCGGTGGATGCGTGGTGGCTCCGCCGGAAGGGTGGGGTCGCGCCGTAGGTCGGTGGGTTCGTTGCCGGGTGCGGCGCGCGTCGTGGCTGGTCGCGCAGTTCCCCGCGCCCCTGAGATGCGCACTTCGTGCGCCATCTCATGGGGCGCGTTCGCGTGGGGGAAATGCGACGCGAAGCGTCTGCATTTCAGGGGCGCGGGGAACTGCGCGAGCAACCCCCACCGGGCCGCAGACGCCCGACCTCAGGCGGACCTACGGCGGCGGGCCCGTACCGCCCCGGTGACCGCGCCGACCACCCCCGCCACGATCAACCCCCCGCCCACCAACGGGACGACGACGAACCACGGAGTCTCCCAGGCCCCGCCCGCGTCGCCGAAGTAGACGACCGCCGTCAGCATCAGGACCAGGCCCGCGATCAGCCGCCCGGGAGAGAAGTCATGCCGCACGGGACACCTCCACCTGGCCGAGTCCGACCTCGACCGTCAGTTCCAGCGTGCCGACGTCCTTGCTGCCCGCGGCCGGCGCGAGCGTGACCGTCTTCGACTGGTCCGGCTGGACGTCCACGTCATGGGACGTGTCGTCGGGGAGCTTGATGTCGCCGACACCCACCTCGATGTGCAGCTTCACCGTCTCGTCCTTCGGCAGCACGATCTTCGCCTGGCCCGCGCCGACCTCGACGTGCGTGTTCCGCGTCTTGCCCTCGGCGACGTCCACCTTCGTCAGGTCGAGCGTGCCGACGCCGGTGCCCAGTTCGTACCGCGGCCGCAGGTCCGTCGCGCTGGCCGGGGTCCAGTCCGTACGGACCCAGTCGGTGCTGATGTTGGCGGGCAGTGCGGCGGCGCCGGCGAGGAGGCCCGCCGTGAGCAGCGCCAGGATGATCGACCCGCCACTGGTGCGGCCGCGGAACGCGCTGATCGCGATGCCCAGGCCGAAGACGCCGAGGGCGCAGGCGAGCCCGGTCTGGAGGCTGGTGCCGAGTGTGCGGTCGTCCCAGGTCAGGCCGGTGCCGAGGGCGCCCGCGACCAGCGCGCCGAGGAAGGTGAGGGCGCCGATGCCGCGGGGTCCGCGCGGGGCGGGCGGGCCCGCGGGCCGGCCGGGTGCGGCGGGGCCGCGGGCGGCGGCGTACGCGGGGGAGAGGTCCTCGCTGCCCGCCGGGCCCCAGAAGTAGCCGGTGCCGCCGATGTGCGAGCCGTCCTTGACGATCGGGTCGCGCCACCACGACGGTGCCCCGGTGACGGGCGGTGCCTTGGCCTCCGGCGGCGCGTCGGCGACGGCCTGCGCGGCGGCCGGGTCGGGGACGGCGGTGCGGCGCTGCTGCGACCAGTAGCCGGCGCCCGCGAGCAGCAGGGCGAGGACGACGGCGAAGGTGAGGGCGCCGCCGTTGTTCAGCATGGAGAGGAAGACGCCGCAGCCGACGAGGGCGGTGACGATGGCGGCGAGGCCGGGTCCGTCGACGCGTCCGGTGAGCAGTTTGCGGAACTCGTTCTCGTCCTCGTCGTCGTACGGGACGAAGAGCCACGCGAAGCCGTAGAAGATCAGGCCGACGCCGCCGGTCACGGCGAGCACGGCCAGGCCGATCCGGAAGATCACCGGGTCCATGTCGCAGTGCCGGCCGAGCCCTGAGCAGACCCCGCCCAGCGTCTTGTACCGCCGGTCCCTGCGGAATCTGCGCGGCGGGGCGGGCGCTTCCTTGTCCGGCGCGGCGGGGTGGGCCGCCACCGCGTCCTGAGGCTCCTGCGTCATACGTCCATGGTGACGGTCCCGGTCCGCCGGCGGCAGTCGGGACAACCCTGGCCGAACCCTGAGATCGCCCCGGAGGCGGGCACGGGGATCAGGGAAGTTTCCGGGGTCGACCCTGATGCCCCGGCTCGTACCGCATGTGACGATCGGTGGCATGCCGGAAGCAGCCACCGCCCCTCTCACCGAAGACTCGCGAGACCCGCGGCCGCCGCGCAAGCTCTACCGCAGCAGCGACGGACGCTGGCTGGGCGGGGTCGCGCGGGGGCTCGCCGGGCATCTCGGGCTGCCGGTGGTCTGGGTGCGGCTCGTCTTCGTGGGCCTGTTCATGGCGGACGGGCTGGGGGCGCTGCTCTACGCCGCGTTCTGGTTCTTCGTGCCGCTCGGGCTCGGCGGTGTCGGTGAGGACCGCCCCACGGTCCTCACCACGGAGACGGCCCCCGACGGCCGCCGCCGACTGGTCGCGCGCCGCCCCGACAAGGGCCAGATCCTCGCGCTGCTCCTGATGGTCGTCGTCGCGATGATCTTCGTACAGAACGTGAACCTCACGGGCAACACCAAGGCGTACCTGGTCCCGACCGTCCTGGTCGGCGCGGGTGTCGCCCTGGTGTGGCGGCAGGCCGACAATGCGCGCCGGGCCCGCTGGATGGAGGCGGGCCGCCGACGGCGCACCCTGAGCGTGGCGCGCGCGGCGGCCGGGATCGTGCTCGTCGGCGCCGGGATCACCGGCATCTTCGTCACGCAGGGCGCCACCGAGCACCTCGGCCCGATCCTCCAGGCCGCGCTCGCGGTCCTCGTCGGCATCGCGCTGCTCGCCGGCCCCTACCTGGTGCGGATGACGCAGGACCTGTCCGAGGAGCGCCTGATGCGCATCCGGGCGCAGGAGCGGGCGGAGGTCGCGGCCCACGTGCACGACTCGGTGCTGCACACCCTCACGCTGATCCAGCGCAACGCGGACAGCGCCGCGGAGGTACGCCGCCTCGCCCGCGCCCAGGAGCGCGACCTGCGGGCCTGGCTGTACAAACCGGCCGCCGCGGAGGACCCGCAGGAGCCGCAGACGGTCGCCGAGGCGGTCAAGCGCAACGCCGCCGAGGTCGAGGACAAGCACGGCGTCCCCCTGGAGGTCGTCGTCGTCGGCGACTGCCCGCTCGACGACGGCCTCGCCGCACAGATGCAGGCCGCGAGGGAAGCGATGGTGAACGCCGCCAAGTACGGTGGCGAGGGTGGCGCGGTCCAGGTCTTCGCGGAAGTCGAGACAACATCGGCGGGCGACGAGGTCTTCGTCTCCGTACGGGACCGGGGCCCCGGCTTCGATCTCGACGCGATCCCCGCGGACCGTATGGGCGTAAGAGAATCGATCATCGGCCGGATGGAGCGCAACGGCGGGACGGCCCGGCTGCGGGCGGTCCCCGACGGTGGCACCGAGGTCGAACTGACCATGAAGAGGGCGGAGAAGACGTCATGACGGAACAGACCGAGGCAGTGGAGCAGGGGCCCGGGCGCCATGTGCGGGTCGTCCTGGTCGACGACCACCGCATGTTCCGCACCGGCGTCCAGGCGGAGATCGGCCGTACGGAGACGACGGGCGTCGAGGTCGTCGGCGAGGCGGCCGACGTCGACCAGGCCGTCACGGTGATCACGGCGACGCGACCGGAGGTCGTGCTCCTCGACGTTCACCTCCCCGGCGGCGGCGGGGTCGAAGTCCTGCGCCGCAGCGCCCAGTTGATGGCGGACGCGGAGAACCCGGTCCGCTTCCTCGCCCTGTCCGTCTCGGACGCGGCGGAGGACGTCATCGGCGTCATCCGCGGCGGCGCCCGCGGCTACGTCACCAAAACGATCACCGGCACGGACCTCGTGGACTCGATCTTCCGCGTCCAGGACGGCGACGCGGTGTTCTCGCCGCGGCTGGCCGGCTTCGTCCTCGACGCGTTCGCCTCGACGGACGCGCCGCCGGTCGACGAGGACCTCGACCGCCTCACGCAGCGCGAGCGCGAGGTGCTGCGCCTGATCGCCCGCGGCTACGCGTACAAGGAGATCGCGAAGCAGCTCTTCATCTCGGTGAAGACGGTCGAGTCGCACGTCTCGGCGGTGCTCAGGAAACTCCAGCTGTCGAACCGGCACGAGCTGACGCGGTGGGCTACGGCGCGGCGGCTGGTCTGAGCCTAATCGGGCGGCGTGAGTCCGAGTTCGAACCACACCACCTTGCCCACGCCGCCCTCGCGGACCTCCGCACCCCACTCATCCGCCAGCATCTCCACCAGCGCCAGCCCTCGCCCCGACTCCTCCTCCGCGGACGCCGTACGCGGAGCCGGGAGCGCGCCACTCGCGTCCGTCACCAGGACCCGGAGCCGGTCCTGCGTCAGGACTGCTCGGGCCCTGATCTCCCGGCCGGCCGGGACCTTCGCGTGGCGGTAGGCGTTGGTCATCAGCTCGCTGAGCAGGAGTTCCGCCGTCTCCGTAACGTCCTGCGGCAGCTCCCATGAACCCGCCTGTTCCCGGAACAGCATCCGCGCCCGGCCCACGCTCCGTGCGTGACGCGGCAGGCGCCATTCGATGTCCTGCGGGGGCTTCACCGTCTGCGTCGTGTGCATGCGCGCTTCATTTCCTGGGGGTGGAGATCCGGGTGGAGATTTCGGCGTTTGCCACGTTCACCTTCCCGACTCGTGCCTACGCTCGGGAGTAACAACCCCTGTACGGTGGGTAGTTGTACCTGCCGTGTACACGGTGATCCGGCGGAGGCGCGCGTGACGACGTCAATGGAGACGAATCTCGCCTGGCGGTACTGCGGCAACCAGATCAAGATGTGGCGCGAGCAGGCGGGCGTTACCAGAGAGGCCCTGGTCAAGGAGACCGGCTACGGCCACGAGTACGTCAAGTCGATGGAGACCGGGCGACGCAAGCCCACGATGCGGTTGCTGCAAACCGCCGACCAGATGTGCGGGGCGGGTGGAAAACTCATCGCCGCGCAGGAGTTCCTGAAACCGGAGGCGCACCCGCAGCGGGCCCAGGAGTTCATGGCCCTGGAGAAGGACGCGATCGCGATCAGTTCGTACGAACCGCTGCTCATCCCCGGGCTGTTGCAGACTGAGGAGTACGCGCGTGCGTTGATTGGCGAGAGCATTCCGCTCCTCGATGACGAGACGGTCGAGGAACGCGTGGCGAGCCGCCTCAAGCGGCAGCGGATGCTGACCGAGCGCCAGACGGTCATGTTCAGTTACGTGCTGTACGAGGCGTCATTGCGGACGGTGGTCGGTAGTGGCGAGGACATGAAGCGACAGCTCCAACAGATCTTGGACTTCGCGAAGTTGAGGAACGTCACGATCAAGGTGCTGCCGTACGGGAGAGTGTCCGGGGTGGCACTCAACGGGGGCATCACGCTCCTGGAGACCACCGACCATGAGCACTACGCGTACGTGGAGGCGCCGAAGACCAGCGCCCTGTACGCCGACGGAGGCAAGGCCAGTGAGCTGGCCCTGGCCCATGACATGATCCGCATGCACGCCCTCAGCCCCGAGGAGTCGGCCGAGTTCATCAGAAAGGTGGCGGAGGAACTGTGAACGCCCGCCTGACATGGTTCAAGTCCAGCTATAGCGACAGCGAGGGCGGCAACTGCCTCGAAGTCGCCCTGGATTGGCGCGAGTCCGCCCCCCGCGCCATCCATATCCGAGACTCGAAGCTCGGCCCCCAAAGCCCGACCTTCGCCGCCGCCGCACCCGCCTGGAACGCCTTCCTGGCGCACGCTCGTACCGTCTGAAATCGCCTGAGCTCCGAGCCGCGAAATCCGAGCTCTGCTTGTAGGGAATGGGTGGATGGGTCTCTACCCACCACCCACCCGCCCCGCTGCCGCGCGCCCAACTCCCGCCGCAGCCAGCGCACATGACTTTCCGCGATCGAGTTGCGACGCACGGTCGCGACCCCTTAGCGTTCGCGGCAACAAACAACCCCGGCCGGGTGTTACCAGCACCCGCCGGGGTCTGACCGCCAAGATCGAACAGGACGATCCCGTGGCTGCTGAAGAGCTTAGTCCCGCCCTGCCTTCCCCCGCACACCCCATGGCCAGTCCCGGCTACGGAAAACGCGGCACCCCCGACCAAGACCCGCTCCGCCGCGACACCTTCGCCCACCTCCCCCTCCGCGCCCGCTATCTCGCCGGTTTCATCGACGCGCTCTGCGAGAACGCCGCCATGGACGCGAAGACCCTCGCCAAGGAGCAGCCCCTCTACGGCCAGGCCGCCGTCCGCTCCGCGCTCAACGAACTCTCCGTCGCCGGACATCTGCGCCGCGTGCGCCGCGTATCCGACACCGGCACCGAGGACGGCACCACCCGCTGGGTGTTCCACACCTACTGGTCCCGCACCGCACGCAGCAACGAATGGTGGACCCGCTTCCTCAACGGTGACGTACCAGAGCCAGAGCCAGAGCCAGAGCCAGAGCCAGAGCCCGAGGCGTCCGCGCCCGTGCCGCCCGCCCGCTCCGACGCCTACCGTCGCCTTGCTCAACTCGGGCTGCATGACCCACGATTGACCCTCTCGGCGGCCGACTGTACGGCTCTGGAGGCGACGGCAGCCGAGTGGCTGGCCCGCGAACCCGACCCGCAGATCTTCACGCGGGCCATGACCGGTGGGCTGCCCGACGCCGTCCACTCACCCCGCGCCTTCGTCGCCTGCCGCCTGCGCGACAAGCTGCCGCCCGAGCGGCCCAGGTTCACGAACGCGATGCCCCCGGCGGAGCGCCCCCGCAACCTCGTCGAGTGCACGGACTGCGGTGTCCCCGGCCGACCCGAAGCGGTTCCCGACGGCCTGTGCCGGACGTGCCGACCCGCCACCATCCGGACGCCCGCCCGGATCTAGCACGGCGTCTGGTGTGATCTCCTGAACGACCTGTCGGATCGCGTGACTTGAGGGGGATTCATGGCGCTGGAGATGCGTGACGTCTGTGAGCGGTGCGAGACGGCGAAGCTGCCGTGGGACGCCGCCGCCCGGATCTGTTCGTACGAGTGCACCTTCTGCGTGCCGTGCGGCGAGGCCATGGGCGAGGTCTGCCCGAACTGCGGCGGCGAACTCGTCGCCCGGCCCACCCGCGCGCCGCAACAGGCGGGGTGAGCGGTTCACGGCGTGTGCAGGGTCCTGCGGTACGTGGCCGGAGGCGCTCGGTAGCGCGTGCGGAAGATGGTGTCCCTCGTCGTGGTGTTCTGGATCGGCAGTCGGGAGTGCGCGGGCGTCTGTGCGGGGCGCACTTTCACAGGTGGGTGTCGCTCCCTGAACAAGAGGCGGGCCACCCGGCCGCGGGGGAGCGGTGGCATGGCTCCCCGCTACCAGTCAACTGAGCGCGTCGGCGATCTTCTGGATGCGGACCCCGAGGTGACGCTCGCCCGGCGGACCCGCTCGTTGGGCCTCTTCGAATTCGACCGCTGCTCGGGCCCTGCCCCGGATGCGCGGCGAGCGATCGCCGACCGAACTTCCGGCCTGTCGTGTGTTCTTGATCACTAAAACTGGAGGGAACCACTCCGTAAAAATCTCTGTTCACAGCTACTTCACATCAGGTACGTTCCGTCTTCACTGATCGTCTTCTGTGGTGAGTGCAGTCCGTGCTGGGGAGCACGCCCGCTACATCGGCCGACAGTTTCTTCATTGGACTGCGGCGCGTACCCGGCTTGTTGGGCGGCCGCTTGGGGCGGGAGTTCGGGTGTCAGCTCGGCGTGCGCGTGTGGTGCGCTATGTCTCGACGGGTGTGGCGAGTGCGTTGCTCGCAGGCCTGTTGTCAACGTTCACGGTGGTGTCTCCGCAAGAAGCGGGTGCGGCGGATGATCCGACGCCGGTGGTGCCGTCGCAGTCGTTGGGCTCTGTGCCCGCCCAGCAGGCCGAAGAGGTTGGCAAGACCTTGCCGACACCCGAGTGGCCGTCCGCGGCCGAGGCGAGCGTGGACCTGTCGGAAGCCGCGCCCGGCGTGGCGGGCGAGGTCAGCTCGTCGCCGTCGGCGTCGGCTAGCGGTGACACTCCTACGCAGGTCGGCGGAGTGGTCGAAGTTGCGCCGCCTCCTGCCGAGCAGGCCGCTGAGCCTCAACTAGGCGGCGCCCAACGGCTGGACGGTGAGGACACTCCGTCGCCCAGCGCGAGTACCTCCGTGAGCGCCGAGCCGTCCCCCAGCGCGAGCGCCGGCGAGGCATCGCCCTCCGCGTCTGGGTTGCCAGAGGCCTCTGCCTCTCCGTCGGACGAGCCGACAGATGATGTCGCGGACACGATCTCGCCGGACCAGGTCGACGTACGGATCCTGGACCGCAAGGAGGTTGAACCCGCGGGAGGCGTGGGCCTGGGACTGCAGGTCCTGCGCACCGACGGTGCTGAGGAGCCCGGTCAGGTACAGGTTGACATCGACTACTCCGGCTTCAAGTACGCCTACGGCGGTGACTTCGCCGACCGGCTGCGCCTGGTGAAGCTGCCCGCCTGCGCCTTGCAGACGCCCGAAGCAGCCGAGTGCGCGAAGCGGGAGTTCGTCGAGGCCGACAACGACACCGCCAAGGGCACCCTGACCGCGACGGTCACTGCGGAGCCCGACACCCAGGGCGCCACCACCCAGTTGGGCGGCGCGGAATCCGGGGCGGGGGTGAGCGTGTACGCGCTGACCACCGGCTCGTCCTCGGATCAGGGCGACTACCGTGCTTCTACCCTGCCGTCGACCGGCTCGTGGAGCGTGTCGACCGGGTCGGGTGCGTTCACCTACAACCTGCCCATCCAGCTGCCTACTCCACCGATGGGTGAGGCGCCGCAACTGGCGATGACCTATAACTCGCAGTCTGTGGACGGCCGTACCTCGGCCTCCAACAACCAGGCGTCGTGGGCCGGCATGGGCTGGGACCTGAGCGTCGGCTTCATCGAGCGGCGTTACCGCAACTGCTCCGATGACGGCCTCAAGACCATCGGTGACCTGTGCTGGGACTCCCCGAACAGCACCAAGGAGCCGTCGGGCGCCGTCTACGTCATCAACCTCAACGGGGTGTCCTCGGAGCTGATCCAGGACAACACCGGCACCGGCTCGTACCACGTCAAGGACGACCCGGGCTGGCGCGTGCAGCGCCTGACGGGCGGTTATGGCGCCGGCCGCGATGGCGAGTACTGGGTGATCTCTTCGCAGGACGGTCACCGCTACTACTTCGGCTGGGGCCGCTCCGAGCGCACCACTACCGCGACCGCCTCCGTGTTCACCGTCCCCGTCGTGGGCAATGACGCCGGGGAGCCGTGCCACGACCAGTTCCCCGAGCCGTGTACCCAGGCCTGGCGCTGGAACCTCGACCGCGTCGTCGACAAGGACGAGGTCGAGTCGATGTACTTCTACGACAAGGAGTACAACCACTACCGCTCCGTCGCGAACGCTGACAAGGCCCGCTCGTACGTCTCCTCCGGCTACCTGAAGGAGATCCAGTACGGCTGGGCCTCCCAGATCACCGATGGCAAGGTCCCCGCCAAGGTTGAACTGTCCCATGTCAACCGGTGTATCGAGCGGATGGCGCAGAACGATCCACTGCGCAATGCGGTCGCGGAGTGTCCGACGTTCAAGGACAAGCCCGGATCATATCCGGATGTACCGATCGACTTGATGTGTGACGGAACGTCGGCTGACTACAACTGCGCGGGCAAGACCTACTACCCGACGTTCTTCTCTACCGACATGCTCTGGGACATCAAGACCTACGTCGCGGACACCGCCGGGACAGGCTGGGACCTGGTGGAGCAGTTCCAGACCAAGCACGGCATGCCCAACCCTGACGGGGCGATCGGCAAGACGCTGTGGTTCGACTACCTGCAGCGTGAGGTCTATGGCAACGACCCCGACCTGGTGCTGCCGGTGATCAACTTCAATGGTACGGATCTGGATAATAAGGTCGGTTCCACTGAGCTCAACTTCCGTCGCGTGTCCGAGATCCACGGCGACACCGGTGCCACCACCACGGTGAACTATGGCTCGGCGAATCCATGTGATGCGGACGCTCTGCCTTCCCAGTCCGGCAACGGCACGGACTGTTACTGGCAGAAGTGGACGCCCGAAGGGGCGACCGAGGCGAAGACCGGCTGGTTCCGCAAGTACCTGGTAAAGAAGGTGGAGGTGGACCCCACGGTCACCACCAACCAGGACGGCGCCCCGGTCATGACCACCACCTACGACTACGTGGGCCAGGCGGGCTGGCGTTTCACCGCCGATCCGCTCACCCCGGACGACGACGAAACGTGGTCGGACTGGCGCGGCTACCAGGAAGTCGAGGTCACCTCCGGTGCCGGCACCAACAAGCACTCCACCAAGACTTGGCTCTACCGCGGCCTCGACGGCGACCGCACCTCTAAGACGGACCCAGCGGCAACGAAGTCGGTAACCGTCAACGACGGCTACACCGCCACCAAATACACCGACTCCGACTGGCTGGCCGGCAAGACCATCTCCACCACTAGCCGCGACGACGCGGGAAAGGGATGGGCCCACACGCTCTACTCGTACTGGAGTCACAACACTGCCCAGTACGACGGCCTGCCCGATGCCCGGTTCGTGCGTGAGTCCAAGGCCCTGAACTACACGCTGCTGTCGGACGGCACCTGGCGTGAGCACGGCGTGGAGCAGGAGTACGACGATTCCGAGGGCGCCTCGACCACCTTCGGCCTGCCTATGCGCACCGACGACTGGGGCGAAAGCAGCGTTTCCGACAATCGGTGCACCGCGTACGGGCGTGCCTACAACACCGACAACTATGACTCCACCGGTGCCCAGCGTTGGACCGTCCTGCAAGACCAGGTCAAGCACTACAGCGTGGGATGCTCCAGCATCGCCGACACCAACCAGGACGGCTACACCACCACCCTCTACGACAACTCGACTGCGGTCGCGGACAACCACCCGGCCGACGGCGATCCCACCGAGGTTCGTACCTACACCAAAGCCGGCACGTACAACACTGTAAACACGGGCTACGACAACGCGGGCCGCACCGTCTGGAAGGAAGACGGCCAGCACAACCGCACCACGCTTGTCTACAGCCCGGCCAACTCCTGGCCGGTGGACGGCATCACCACGACGACGCCCGACCCCGACGGCAGCATCTCCGCACGAGGTCCATTGGCGTCCACGCAGTGGATATCCCGGTTCTGGGGCGTGCCCTATCAGAGCCGAGACGTGAACGGGAACCTGACCAAGATCACGTTGGACGCGGCCGGTCGCATCACTGAGGTTTGGAAACCGACCGAGACCGGATCGAACCCGTCGATGAAGTTCGGCTACCGGATCCCGACATCGACCAACGGCTCTGGTGTTCCCGACAGCGTGGACGGCTACCCCCACATCACGACCAGCCTGCTGCAGTCGGGCTCCACCTACCTGACGTCGCACGAGTTCACCGATGCGCTTGGTCGCACCCGTGAGAAGCAGGTCGCACTGCCCGATGACGTGCCGCCGAACGGAACCGATCCGGTGGCGTACCGACAGGCGTCGGTGACTCGTTATGACTCCTCCGGCAATGTCGCTGGTACCTCGGCGGTCTTCCGTAATCAGGGTGTCGCGGGTGCCACTGGCCCCTCCAGCCCGCTGGTCAAGGACATTCCCTCCTACACCGATGTCGCCGTCGACTGGGCCGGACGCACCACGCTCTCCCAACTCCAGGCACTTGGCGTCCCGCAGGAACAAGGCAAGGTGGCGACGACCTACGGGGGGGAGAAGACCACGGTGAAGACCGCGGTGAAGCCCGCACCGGCCGGGACCACCGAACCTGTGGGCGGGACCACCGACACCTACACCGATGTGTACGGGCAGACGTCCAAGATCGTCGAGCACAACGGCACCAGCCTGTACACCACCAGCTACGGGTACACCGGCAAGGGCGAGCTCGCCAAGATCACCGACGGTCGCGGGAACAACACCCTCTACGGGTACGACTGGGCTGGGCAGCGCACCTCGACCGATGACCCCGACGCGGGCGTCTCGTCCACCACCTACGACGTGAACGGCGGGATCGACACCGTCACCAGCAACGCTGGCAAGAACGTCGTCTCCTACGGTTACGACAATCTGGGCCGCAAGACCAGCATCCGTTCTGGCAGCGACGAATTGGCCACCTGGTCCTGGGACGGCATCGGCATTACCAACGGCAAGGGCAAGATCTACCAGAGCACGAACAAGGACACGCTAGGCAACATCTACACCACCAAAACAAGCGCCTTCGACACCCGGGGCCGTCCCACCTCGACCACGACCACGATTCCGGCGAACGTGACCGGTCTTGTGGGCAGTTACACCACCACCCTCGGATACGACGCCGCCGACCACGTCACCACTGTCGGCTATCCGGCCGCGGGTGGCCTGGCAGCCGAGACGGTCACCACCGCCTACGACGTGTACGGGCACCCCAACCGCACCACCTCCAGCCTGAACGGCACCGTCTACGTCGACAGCACCGCCTACGACGCCTACGACCGCATTTCCGAGCGCCTCTACGGCCAGGAGATCGGCGGCAACGGCGTCAACGCCATGCGCACCTACGACTACGACGACGCCAACGGCACCCGCTGGCTGAACAAGATCGCCACCACCACCAGCATCAACGAACTGGTCAGCTCGCAGCAGGTCGACACCTACAAATACGACCTCGCCGGGAAGATCACAGAGGTGCGGGAGCAGGCGGGCGGCCAGACGGCGACATCCCAGTCGCAGTGCTTCACGTACAACGACATTGACATGCTCAAGAAGGCCCTGACCACCACCGCGGCCTCCTGCACCGGTGTGACGGCCTCCGACTTCAAGGGCACCGCGCCCTACCAGACCACCTACAACCACGACCTGCTTGGCAACCTACAGATCGTCACCGACACCAACAGCAGCGGCCAGACAACGGACCGCGACTACCTGTACCCCGGCTACGACGACAACAACAACTGGACCACCGCCAACGCTGACCAGCCCCACGGCGTCCGTGCCGTCAAGAACCTCACCGACGGCACTCTTACCTCGACCGACACCATCACGTACAACGCCGACGGCACCATGCTCAAGCGCACCGAACCTGGTACCGGCGCATCCACGGCCAAGACCACCGACTACACCTGGACCAAGCAGGCCCAGCTCGCCACCGTTACGACCACCAAGTCCACAGGCAGTGAGCTGACCCGCTACGCCTACGACGCCGACGGCAACCTCCTGGTACGCACCAGGCCGGCCGAGACGGTTGCCTACCTCGGCGGCACCGAACTCACCACCACCGACGGCAAAACTGCCACCGCGACCCGCTACTACACCTCCGGCCCCACCACGATCGCGATGAGGACCACCAACTCCGGATCCGGCAAGGTCACTTACCTCACCGCGGACACCCAGGCATCCACCCAACTCGCCATCGACGCGGGCACCGGAGCCACCACACGGCGCCGCTACACGCCCTTCGGCGACGAGCGCTCCGGCAATCTCCCAGCAGGAACCGACCACGGTTTCCTCGGCAAATCCGAAGACAAATCCACTGGCCTCTCCCTTCTCGGCGCCCGCGCCTACGACCCCGCCCTCGGCCGCTTCCTCAGCCCCGACCCCCTCTCCACCCCCTACAACCCCCAGAACCTTTCCGCTTACAGCTACAGCAACAACGATCCTGTCAACAACAGCGATCCCAGCGGCCTGCAGTACCAGGCTGATGGCACAGGGTTCGAGAAGTGCACGAAGCCCGGTGGTTGCGTCCACGATGTACCTGACGGCGTATCAAATCTTCCGGAACCGATATGGACCTATGAAAGCGTCACCGGCGGAGACGTGAACAATGACGGTGTCGTATCCGTTTACCCCGGCGTGGATATACCCGCAACATGGGCAAAGGGCGATCAGTTCATTCAGGCATTCCATATCGTCCAAGAGGAATGGCCGAATGGCTGGACTGACCCCGTACCCGGGTCCGCATATTCTGCAGGACAGGTTGCCGCGGCAGTCAATGAAGCATGCCTGGATGTCGGCGGCTGCCCGAAGCAGATGATGGTCGAGGCAAATCTCATGTCTGCCGCGATCAACGCTGAGCTCACCTATGGAGGCGGAACCGGGCACTCAGGGCGAGCGAAGAATGGGAAGGAAAAGGGCAGAGGCAGCTGCAACGGCAATAGCTTCACGGAGTCAACGCAGGTCCTACTCGCCAACGGCAAGCACAAGAAGATCAAGGACATTAAGCCGGGCGACAAAGTTCTGGCGGCAGATCCAGATACCGGATCGAAGGAAGCGAGACAAGTGTCCGCCACCATCATTGGATCTGGCACCAAACATCTTGTTGATCTGACGATCGCGACCAAGAAGAATCGCCGCTCAGTTATCACAGCCACGGACGGACACCTCTTCTGGATTCCAGAGCGAGAAGCCTGGATCGAAGCTGGCCACCTTAAGGCGGGCGAATGGCTGGAGACTCCCTCGGGTGAGCAGGTAAGAATTGATTCGCTCGCTCACCGCACGAAGCGAAACGTTGTGGTTCGGAATCTAACCGTTGACGGGCTGCACACGTACTACGTCATGGCGGACGAGACGCCGATCCTTGCGCACAACGCAGGAGAATGTCCCGAGGATGGTTTGCCGCATGGTGCCCTGGGTGAAGCTGCCACCCTTGATCGACTTCAGAATGAGGGATACACGAATATCACCAGAGAGGTCCGCTTCAAGAACAGTAACGGCGACGTCTTCCGAGCTGACTTCGTGGCACAAGACCGCACGGGAACATGGGTAGCTGTAGAGGTGAAGACAGGTAAGGGCGCTAAACTGACCGACAATCAGTCGCTGGGATATAGTGAGCTTGGGGCCAGCGGTGCCGAGTTGAACAGCAGTAGACTGCCAGGACTGAAGAAGGGTTCAACGGTCATCATGAAGGTTCAAATTGACCTTTGGAGTTGCGGCGTTTGCAACATGTAGGAAATTTCGTGAACTAAAAGGCACGCCTCTGCGGAAAGGGGGAAATCGTGGGATCAAAAGCTGCCATGGTCGCCTTCATCGGGAATGGGAGCAAAAAAGCTTTCCAGGATTCGATGATCGATCATGTAAGCTCAAAGCGTCTCGCAGGGCGAGCCTTCGGGGGGGCACCCAGCGAAGCTGGCCTTCTCCCGCTTGATCTCGCTGTCTGGCCTGACGGTGGAAATGTGTGCGCTGCGAGCATGCCCGAATGTGAGGTTGTCTGTTCCCGCGACCTCGCCAAATATAGGCCTAGCGAAATGAGTGATTGGGTAGCTCGCATTGCAGGCGAGCGAGATGCTTTTGCGGTCTTCATGCAAAGCGCTGAAGACTGGGCTGCATTCGCCGTTTGGTCGGGCGGGAAATTGGTTAGGTCGCTGAGCCTCAATCCAAGTTCTGGCATCATCGAGGATGTGGGTGAACGGCTAGCTTTCGAAAACGATTTTTGGGCAGGCCGGAAGTCGGTGCGTTCTGCTGAGAGCTACGATCTCCCATTCCATCCGATCGATCTTGGCAACGAGGCGCTCAGGGAGTTCTTTGGGTTCATCTTGGAGGGTCGCGAAGACGAGTCCTGTATTGATCCCGAAGAGGTGGAGATTCCGGCATTTCGAATTCTCTGAAGATTCGTGCTGCTGGCCTGGGTGAGTACGGATGCGACGGCGTGCTCGGCCAGGCCTGCGGTGCCAGCGGTGACGATTATCATCGGCCCGTCCTCGACTGTGTCGCTGACGAGCTGTGTGCGCTCGGCGGCGGTGCTGGTGGACAATTCGGCGACGGCAGGCACGGCACTCTCGCCAGAGCATGGGTACGGACCGGTCCAGTGCACCACCGGACCGGGTGGCGGGGTACGGGAACTGTGCAGGCGGCCGGGTACGCGCGAGCGGTTTGACAAGGTGAGGTGTTGAGGGGCGAGTTGGTCGAGGTCGGTGCGGCGCCGGTGGTGAGTTTTATCGGCGCAGCGGCCTACCTATCAGCCGCTGCTCATTCCGGGGTTGTTGCAGACGCAGGAGTACGCGCACTCGCTGATCGGTGCGAGCGTCCCGTCGCTCGACGATGAGGTCGTCGAGGAACGCGTGGCGGGTCGCCTCAAGCGGCAGGAGGCGCTGACCGAGCGCAAGAACGCCATGTTCGGCTTCGTGCTGTATGAGGCGACGTTGCGCACGGTTCTCGGGAGTGGCTGGCCCGCGAACCCGACCCGCAGATCTTCACGCGGGCCATGACCGGTGGGCTGCCCGACGCCGTCCACTCACCCCGCGCCTTCGTCGCCTGCCGCCTGCGCGACAAGCTGCCGCCCGAGCGGCCCAGGTTCACGAACGCGATGCCCCCGGCGGAGCGCCCCCGCAACCTCGTCGAGTGCACGGACTGCGGTGTCCCCGGCCGACCCGAAGCGGTTCCCGACGGCCTGTGCCGGACGTGCCGACCCGCCACCATCCGGACGCCCGCCCGGATCTAGCACGGCGTCTGGTGTGATCTCCTGAACGACCTGTCGGATCGCGTGACTTGAGGGGGATTCATGGCGCTGGAGATGCGTGACGTCTGTGAGCGGTGCGAGACGGCGAAGCTGCCGTGGGACGCCGCCGCCCGGATCTGTTCGTACGAGTGCACCTTCTGCGTGCCGTGCGGCGAGGCCATGGGCGAGGTCTGCCCGAACTGCGGCGGCGAACTCGTCGCCCGGCCCACCCGCGCCCCGCAACAGGCGGGGGGAGCGGTTCACGGCGTGTGCAGGGTCCTGCGGTACGTGGCCGGAGGCATGCCGTAACGGGTGCGGAAGGCGCGGCTGAAGTGGAAGGGGCTCGCGAAGCCCGACGCGGCGGCGACCCGGTCGACCGGCAGGCCGGTCGCTTCCAGGAGGTGCGCGGCGTGCGCCAGGCGCGCGTCGCGCAGGGTCCGCATCGGGGTGGAGCCCAGTTCGCCGGAGAAGAGATGCGCCAGCCGGGACGGGGAGAGGGCGACCGTTGCCGCGAGGGAGGCGACGGTGTGCTCGGCGCCGGGGTCGGCGGCGATCACGTCGAGGACGTGGGCGAGCCGTGGGTCGAGCGGGCCCCGGGGCCGGTCCGTGGCGAGCAGCACGGCCTGTTCCAGGCGCCCGAGGGCGAGTTCGCGGGCGGTCTCCGTACGGGCGACGGCGACCCGGGCCGGATGCGGGCCCGGGCCCGGCGCCACCGGATACGACGCGTCGGCGTGCGCTTCCCGGAAGGCGGCCGTGATCCGGTCGCGGACGGCAGCGGACAGGGTGCCGGTCACCTGGACCCCGTCGCCCAGGTGGTGATCGCGCAGGCGTCTCGTCCACAGGGGGCGCAGTCGGCAGTGGGCCCACCACAGGGTCCAGTGGCCGGCCCCGGACGCGATCCGGTAACGCTGCGGGACGTCGGGGCCGAGTACCGCGAGCGTGCCCGGTTCCAGTACGCGGTGCACCGCGCCCTGCCACACCTCTCCCGCGCCACCCGTCGTCCACAGGAGCAGCGCACTGCGTGACCCGTCGGGCCGCTCGACCCGGTACCCGGGGCGCTCGTCGAACCGGGCCACCGTCACCAGGCCGGCCGGCGGCGAGTCCGCAGCAGGGACAGGCAGATCGTCAGCACGCACGGACATCCCCTCCGCTCAGCCGCCCCTTCTAGCGTGGTCACGGCCTGCGAACACACCGGCCACGAGCGGCCTTTGGAGGAAGCGGAGACATGACCGTCGACGGCAAGGACACGGTAAGGGACGCGGCTGGTGAGCCGGTCGGGCAGTCGTTCGGTGAGCCGGTCGGGGAGGCGTTCGCCGAGCAGGGGTACGTCGTGCTGCGCGCCCTGTTCGACGCGGACGAGATCGCCGCGCTGCGCGGCCGCTTCGACGCGCTGCCCGCGCAGGGCCCGCGCCCGGGACTCTTCGAGCCCGACCCGGACGCCGCCGACCCGCTGCGCCGCTGGCCCCGCGTGATGCACCCGCACCGTTTCGACCCGCTCGCACGCGGCGTGCTGCTCGACGCCCGGCTGCGCGGGGTGCTGCGCGCGCTGCTCGGGGAGGAGCCGCTGGCCGCGCAGAGCATGTTCTACTTCAAGCCGCCGGGCGCCCGCGGCCAGGCCCTGCACCAGGACAACTTCTATCTGCGGGTCGAGCCGGGCACCTGCGTCGCAGCCTGGCTGGCCTGCGAGCCGATCGACCGGGACAACGGCGGCCTGGAGGTGGTCCCCGGCACCCACCGGATGGACCTCTTCTGCCCCGAGGAGGCCGACCCCGAGGTGTCCTTCGCCCGCGAGTACGTGCCGCCGCCGCCCGGCCTCGCCCCCGTCCCGGTCGACCTCTCCCCGGGCGACGTCCTCTTCTTCAACGGCAGCCTGGTCCACGGCTCGGGCCCCAACCGCACCGCCGACCGCTTCCGCCGCTCCTTCATCTGCCATTACGTGGGGGAGTCGGCCCGGAGCATCGGACGCTTCTACGACGCTCTGACGATGGATGACGGCACGGCCGTGGAACTGGCGGAGAGCGCCGGGGCGGGACCGTGCGGCACGGAGTTCACCGCGGCGGGCCCGCACTGAGCGGCGTCAACTGCTCGATGTCGTAACGGAGTCGAAGCTCGGCGACCGCGTCCGGAGTGGGCGCGCCGGACGCGATGAGCTCGCCCATCTCGGCCAGGTACTGCTCGTGCCCGGCCGGGGCGACCAGGAACAGCAGGCGGGCGGGGGCCGGGCCCGGGTTCGCGAAGGCGTGGGGGCAGCCGGCCGGGACGTACATGGCGCTGCCCGGGCCGCCGCGCAGCGCCTTCGTGCCGTCCCGCGACTCCCAGGTCTGCCAGTCCGCGCCCGTGCGCCGCAGGGGCTCGAAGGCGAGCAGGTCCAGTTCCCCGTCGAGGACGTAGAAGACCTCCTCGGCCTCCCGGTGCAGATGCGCGCCCACGTCGAACCCGACCCCGATCTCGGCCTCGAACATCGACCACCGTGGCGTCTCGTGCGCGCCGACCTTGAGCGTCATCCCGGCCGTCTCGATCCTGCGACCGGCGCCGGGGGAGAGCAGAAGTCCGTCGGTCATGCAGGGCAGCGTGCGGGCGGGCGGGGGCGGTTGGCAATGCGCAGGGGTACGTAAATTCGATGCCCTCGGAAATGGTGGTGCGGCCGGGCGCCGGGCTGTGGCTCCATGGACTCATGATGTCCACCGACAGGCTGCTCGCCTTCGCGGCGATGTCCTTCCTCCTCATCGTGATCCCCGGACCGAGCGTCCTCTTCGTCATCGGGCGCGCCCTCGCGCAGGGGCGTCGCGCGGCCCTGACGACGGTCGCGGGCAACACGCTCGGCGCGTACGTCCTCGTCGTCGCCGTGGCGCTCGGCGTCGGGTCGGTCGTGGAGCGTTCGATCGTCGTCTTCACCGCGCTGAAGCTGCTGGGCGCGGCGTATCTGATCTACCTCGGCGTGAAGGCGTTCCGTCAACGCCGGGCGTTGCAGGAGGTGTTCGCGCGGACCGGCGACGGGGAGTCCGAGGCGGTCGGGGGTCTTCGCACGTTCTGGGAGGGGTTCGCGGTCGGGGTCGCCAACCCGAAGACGATCGTGTTCTTCGCCGCGGTGCTGCCGCAGTTCGTCGACCGGGAGGCGGGCCACACCGTGGTCCAGATGCTCGTCCTCGGCCTCGTCTTCAACGCCATCGCCGTCGCGTCCGACAGCGTCTGGGGCCTCGCCGCGTCCACGGCCCGCTCCTGGTTCGCCCGCTCCCCGCGCCGCCTCGCCGCGGTCGGCGGCACGGGCGGACTTGCGATGGTGGGGCTCGGAGTGAGCGTGGCGGTCACGGGGCGGGCGGATTGACCGGGGAGCCGCTGGCGGGCGGCCTCGCCAACGCGGGGGCCGTCACCCGGCACGGCTCGGTCGTCGAACGCCCGGCACCACCGCACGCGCCGGCGCTCCACGCCCACTTGAACGGCCTGCGCCGCAGGGGCTTCGATGGCGCCCCAACTCCCGTATGCCTTACGGCAGATGGGGTGAGGGAGCGGCTCACGTACATCCCCGGTGACGTCGCACTCCCGCCCTTCCCCCACTGGTCGATGACCGACGACGCCCTCCGCTCGGTCGGGACGCTGCTGCGGCGGATGCACGACGCGGCGCGGGCGTTCCCGGCGGGCGAGGAGTGGTCCGGGGAGTTCGCGGACCCGTCGGCGGCGGACGCCGAGAACCTGGTCCTGTGCCACAACGACGTCTGCCCGGAGAACGTCGTCTTCCGCGCCGGACGCGCCGCCGCCCTCATCGACTTCGACATGGCGGCACCGGGCCGCCCCCTCTGGGACGTCGCCCTGACAGCCGGCTACTGGGCCCCGGTCCTCGACCCGCTCTCCGCATCCCTCCACTACCCGCCGGGCCTCGACCCCGTCCACCGCGTGACGGTCCTCGCGGACGCGTACGGCCTCACCCCGCCCGACCGCGCCGCCCTCCCCGCCACCATCGAACAGGCCGTCGCCGTCTGCCGCGCCTTCGTGGAACGCCGCCTCGCGGCCGGGAACGAGGCATTCGTCAACGTGCATGCGGAGAAAGGGGGTTGGGCGCGGTGGGACCGACGGCAGGAGTGGCTTGCGGGGCGTCGGGGGGAGTTCGAGGCGGCGCTACGCCGGTGAGCTCGCCGTCAGCCGCCGGGTCAGCTCGGTCAGTTCCGGCAGGCGCAGTACGCGGTCGTCGAAGCCGGGCAGCGGTACGTGCAGCGGGTCGGTCCAGCGTCGGGGGATCGCCTCGGCCCCGTACACGGCGCCCGCGAGCGCGCCGGTGACGGCGGCGACCGTGTCGGTGTCGCCGCCGAGGTCGATCGCGGCGCGCAGCGCGTCCTCGTACGAACCGGTCGTGCGCAGCGCCCACACCGCCGAGCCGAGGCACGGCCAGACCGCGCCGTTGAACTCGGTGGCGTGGTCCGGGTGCCAGTCGGCGGCGAGGACGGTGGCGTAGCGGTCGCGGTGGTCGGGGTGGACGAGGCCGACGACGTCGGGGAGGCCGGCGACCGGGTCCGCGCCGTTGAGCGCGCGGCGCACCAACTCGTGCAGGACGGCGGTGCCTTCCCAGGCCGCGCGGTCGCCGTGGGTGAGAGCGGCGATGCGGCGGGCCGCGTCCATGGTGACCTCGGTGCCGTGCGGCGCGAAGTACACGGCGGACGTGGCGGCGCGCATCAGGGAGCCGTTGCCCGCGGCGCGCCCCGTGACCTGGAAGTGGATCGCGGCGGCCAGGTCCCACGGGTGGCCGTTGGCCAGGACGTCCTCGGTCTGCAGGCCGATGTCCTTGGGGTCGGCGGCCGCCCAGCGCTGGAAGCGGGCGAAGAGGTCGGCGGGGTCGAGGCCGCCGCGGTCGAGCAGCGACTCGGCGACGATGACCGCCATCTGCGTGTCGTCGGTCGCCTCGCCCGCGTCCCAGCCGCCGCCCCCGCACATCTCGTTCTCCGGGGAGCCGGGCCCCGCCGGGAACCGCGCGGAGAAGACCCCTTCGGGGCCGAACTCGAACGGACCGCCCAGAGCGTCGCCGACGGCGGAGCCGATTACGGTGCCGAGGGCGCGTTGCGGACGGGGGACGGTCATCGCGGCAGTCTGGCAGATCTACTCACCCGTACGGCCGATATGTCCGTTACGCTCCATTCGTATGGCTGTGAGGAGCGACACACCCCCGACCCCCTGGCTGACCCAGGCCCTGCCCCGGCTGCGCGGGCTCGAGCCGACGCGTAGTTACGGGTACGCCGGTGAGCTGCTGCACGACGACGGGCGCGGTGACATGCAGGCCTACGGGGCCCGCGTCGGCGATCTCGCGTTGCGGCTCGGGGAGGCGTTGCTCGCGTACGGGGGGTCCGCCGAGGAGGCGGTTGCCGGGATGCTCGTCGTCGCCGAGACGTACGGGCTGAGCTACTGCGAACCCGGGGTCACCCTTGCGACCGTGTCGCTGTCCGGGTACGCGCCCGGCGAGCTCACGCCGCTGCACGCGAGCCGCGTCATCCGCAAGCACGCCACCGACTTCCGCACCCTGAGCCGCATCCACCGGCTTGTCGACCGGATCAGCGCGCGCGAGCTCGATCTGGACGAGGCGCGCGCCGAGACCGCCCGGGTGCTCGACGGGCCGCCCGCGCCGGGCGGGCGGTGGCGGGTGCCGGTGCAGACCGGGCTCGTGGCGGCGGGTGGCAGTGTCGTGTTCGGGGGCGGGCCGCAGACCTCGCTGGTGTCGTTCGTCGCCGGGCTGCTCGGGGCGTTCCTCGCCGGGTGGCTCGGCCGCCACGGAGTCCCCGCCTTCTACCGGTACGCCGTCGCGTCGATGCCCGCCGGAGCACTCGCCCTCGCCGTCAGCGGGACCGCGCCGCCGTCCGCCGTGCAGGCCATCGTGGTCGCGGGGGTGCTCGGGCTGCTGCCCACGGTGACCTTCGTGAGCGCCATCCAGGACGCGCTGACCGGCCACTATCTGACCGCCCTCGGCCGACTGTGCGACGCGCTGCTCGTGTTCGCCGCCGTCGTCACCGGTGTCGTGGTGGTCCTCGGGCTCGGCGATCTGGCGGGCATCAAGGTGCCGATCGTGCCGACCACCGTGCGCGCGGACTACCTCGGCGCCCCGGCCGTCGGCGCCGTCGTCTTCGCGGTCGCCGTGGCCGCACGCGCCCGCACCCCGCGCCGCGACTGGCTCCCGGCCGCCGCGCTCGGGCTCGGCGCCTTCGTGGTCTCGGTCGAGTTCCGCGCGTTCGGCTTCTCGTCCCTCGTCGGTACGGCCCTGGTGGCATCGGTGGTCGGCGGCGCCGGCTACCTGGTGGCCCGCCGCCGCAGGGAGTCCGCGCTCCCCCTCGTCGTCCCCGGCATCGCCCCGCTCCTACCGGGCGGCGCGCTCTACGCCTCCCTGAGCGCGCTGGCCTCAGGCCGCACCACGGTGGGCATCGCGGGCCTGGTGAACGTCGCGGCCGTCACGCTGGCGCTGGCGGTGGGGGTCGGCCTTTCGGGCGAGGTGGGGCAGTTGGTGCGGCGGGTCCGGGGGCGTGCGGCGTGACCGGGCGCCCCCGAAGCGCGGCAGGTTACGCGTGGCCGCCGTACGCGAAGCTGCAGGACGAGTAGTCGCCGTTGACGGCGCAGAGCTGGATGTAGACCGTGGTGCCCTCCGCCAGGTTTCCGCTGTTCCACTTGCTGTAGTAGACGGCCGCGTACCCGCGAGTGGTGGCGGTGCGCGACGAGGTGGGAACGATCATCGAGGCCTCCATCCCCCATCCGTCGGTCGCCACGTCCCCCACCTGGAACGCGTCACCGGGGATGTCCCCGACGGGGTCGGCGTTCCACACCATGACGCCCGCGTAGGAGCCGTTGTGGTAGGCGGCGATGGTGAAGCCGCCCTCGGAGTCCACGGGGCTCTTGCTGAACGTCCAGTCGGATTCCGCCGCCGCGTCGCTCGCCCCGAGGGTGAGGGAGGTTCCGCCGATGAGGGCGCTCGCCGGTCGGGGAGTCACGCCCCGCCGGCGGTCACCGCTTCCAGCCCGCCCACGCCGACGCCACCATCTCCCGTACGTCCCGCTTCGCCCGCCAGCCCAGTTCCTCCGCGATGCGGTCGGCCGACGCGACCACGCGGGCCGGGTCGCCGGGGCGGCGCGGGGTGGTGACCGGGGGAGTGGTGTGGCCTGTTTCTTCGTTGATGAGGTCGATCATCTCGCGGACCGAAACGCCCACCCCGCGGCCGATGTTGAGGGTCAGGTCCGTGCCGGCGGGGGCGGTGGCGAGGCGTTGGGCCGTGGCCACGTGGGCCTCCGCCAGGTCGGTCACGTGGATGTAGTCCCGTACGCACGTGCCGTCCGGGGTCGGGTAGTCGTCGCCGAAGATGCGGGGGGCCGCGCCCTCGGTGAGCTTCTCGAAGACCATGGGGACCAGGTTGAAGACACCGGTGTCGGCGAGGTCGGGGGATGCCGCTCCCGCCACGTTGAAGTAGCGCAGGGACGCGGTGCGCAGGCCCGTGGCGCGGCCCGTCGCGCGGACCAGCCACTCGCCCGCGAGCTTCGTCTCGCCGTAGGGGCTCATCGGCACGCACGGCGTCTCCTCGGTGACGAGGTCGACGTCCGGCATGCCGTAGACCGCCGCCGACGAGGAGAACACGAACGAGCGCAGGTCCGTCGCCGTCGCCGCTTCGAGCAGGACTCGCAGGCCCTCGACGTTCTCCCGGTAGTAGCGCAGGGGCTGGTCGACGGATTCGCCGACCTGCTTCTTCGCCGCCAGGTGGATGACACCCGTCGGGGCGTGCTCGGCCAGCGTGCGGTCCAGGAGGTCGCGGTCGAGGGTCGAGCCGGTCACCAGGGGGACGTCGGAGGGGACGCGGGCGGCCACACCGGTGGACAAGTCGTCGTAGACGACGGCCTGTTCGCCCGCCGCGCGCAGCGCGTGCACCACGTGCGCGCCGATGTAGCCCGCCCCGCCGGTGATCAGCCAGGTCATGTCGGTGAGGTCCCCTCGTTCGTGGTGATGGGTGCGTGCGAGTCGCACACGAATGGTCAGTGAAGCAGGCGGGCCGCCCTGCGGCGCACCACCGACGCCACCCCGCGCGGCCCCGACGCCGTGCGCAGCGCGAGGGCCCCGGAGTGGGTCGCGTACGGCTGCGCGAGCAGGATGCCGTGGCGGCGGCTCGGTACGGCGACGCGGCGCAGCAGGCCGGGGCGGCGCACCGCGTGGGCCGTGCAGTCGCGGACGCTGCCGTCGGCGAAGCGCAGGCGCAGGCGGATGTCCCAGGTGCCGGCGCGGCCGAGGGCGGACAGGTCGAGGAGGGTCGTCGCCGTCCAGAGGTCGTCGTCGTCCGGGACGGGGGCGAAGGCCGTCGTGCGGCGCTGGGCGATCGTGCCGTGTTGCCGGTCGACCACCTCGACGTCCACCGAGCTGGGGCCCGCGTCGGCCACGCGGCCGTACAACTCGTGCAGGACGAGGCGGAGTCGGGTGCCCCGCGCGCTCGGGCGCAGTTCACCGTCGACGGCCAGCGGGAGCAGGGACATCGGGCGGTGCAGGAGGTGGTCCAGGGGCACCTGGGGGAGGTCCGCGGACCAGACGGGCGTGCCGTCGGGGGTGCGCGCGTACGGCGGGCGCAGTCGGGCCGGGCGTGCGGCGACCTCCCTGACGCGCGGCAGGTCCCGGGGCTCGGGCGCGGCGAGGATCAGGCGGCCGACGACGCGGCCCGGCGCCGGGGCCGCCTCGAAGTCGGCGGTGTCGAACGTCTCCAGGTAGGCGCGGGTGCGGCGCCACCACTCGGCGGTGTACTCCGGTCCGCGCAGGTCGAGTTCACGTGCGTACATGCGCAGCGAGTGGTCGAGGAAGTGGGCCCGCGCCGCCCGCGCGAGCCGCTTCTGCGACGCCCCGAGGAACGTGTCGACGGCGATGCGGTGGGCGTCGAGGCGGGCCTGCCAGTTGTCGATGCCGGCCCGGTCGAGGGAGAGGGAGAGGCGGGCGGCCGAGCGGCGTACGTGCCATACGTAGACCGGGTCGGGGACGAGGGCGAGGCGCGGGCCCGCGGCCAGGACGCGCGCCGTGAAGACGAAGTCCTCGTAGACGAACCGCCCGTCGGGGAAGCGGATGCCGTGCTCGCGCAGGAAGTCCGTGCGGTACAGCTTGTTGACGCAGAGCGTGTCGTGGACGAGGCGCGGGCGGCGCGTGGGGTGGGCGACGAGGGACGCCTTCGCGTACAGCTCGGGCTGCCACGGGACCTCGCGCCCGGACGGGAGTTCGCGGCGCACGCACAGCCCGGAGGCGACCTCGGCGTCGTGCTCGACCGCCGCGTCGAGCAGCGCCCGCACCGCGCCCGGCGGCAGCACGTCGTCGCTGTCGAGGAACATCACGTACGGGGACGAGGCGCGGTCGATCCCGTCGTTGCGGGGGGTTCCGCAGCCGCCGCTGTTCGTCGGGCGGTGCACCACCGTCAGACGCGGCTCGTGGGCGGCGAGGGCGTCGAGGAGCGCGCCGCTGCCGTCCGTCGAGCAGTCGTCGACCGCGAGCACCTCGCGCACCTCGGGCCCCTGCGCGAGCGCCGAGCGGACCGCGTCGGCGACATGGGCCGCGTCGTCGTACCCGATCACGACGACGGTGACCGAGAGGGTGGTGGGCTGTGCGCGGGGCGTGATCGGTTCGGGGTCCACAGAGTGAATAGTAGGGGTTTCTGTTAATTGTCCGGTAAGGGGGGTCGTGCCCGATTTCTTTTACTCTTTCGTGGCCTTCCAGAGGGAACGGAAGGAGATCAACGCCCCTCCGAGGAGAAGGACGTTGCGTACGGTCATCACCGCGCACCCCAGCCACGTACCGGCCATCACGTCCTCGTAGAGCACCGGATACGCGAGCGCGCTCACACCCGCCGCCGCGACGATCAGGAACGCGACCGCGCGCTGCGTCGTGCGCCGCGAGGTGAGGCAGACCGCGGCCAGGCCGAGCAGCCAGATCAGGTACTGCGGGCTGATCACGCGGCTGGTGACGGTGAACATCAGGACCGCGCACAGCGCCGCGTCGAACGGCGTCGCCTCCGAGTAGTGGTGCGCCCGGACCCGCCACCACAGCAGCGCGCCGAACGCCGCGGCCGTCAGCGCCACGGAGACGGTCGCGACCAGGTGCACGTGCGGGCCGACGAACTCCATCGCCCCGTACCGGTAACGGACCTCGCCGGGCCAGCCCGCGAGCCGTGCGTACGACAGGACCGTTCCGCCCAGCGACTCGATCTGCACGCCCCGCTCGCCCTGTTCGCGCAGGAACGAGAACGGCGCGCGGAACGCGACCGCGAGGACCAGGAGCATGGCCGCCGCCGATACGAGGGCCGAGCCCCAGGCCTGCCGTGTCGTGCGGCCGCGCGGTGTGCCGAGGAGGGTGAGCGCCGGCCAGACCTTCACCAGCGCGCCGAACGCCGCGAGGGCGCCGCTGACGCGGGGTGCCCGGCGCATCGTGAGCAGCGCGAGCACCGCGAACGCGGTGACCTCGACGTCGTAGCGGGCCAGCGGGATGTGGAGGAGGAGCGGGAGTCCCGCCGTCCACAGCCAGGCGCCGCGCGGGTCGTGGTCGCCGCGCGCGAGGGCGTACGTGATGACGGCGTCGGCGGCGAGGGTGAGCGCGACGAACGCCTGGAAGTAGGTCAGGCCCGGCAGGGCGCCAGGGGCGAGGAGGAGAGGGCCCGCGCCCGGCGGGTACTGCCACAGGGGGTCGTCCTGCGGGAACGTGCCCTGGGCGAGGATCGCGTACCAGTGGGCGTACAGGCCGTGGACCTCACGGGTCACGCCGCCCACGCCCAGGCCGTCCCGGATGAGCAGGTACAGCATTCCGGCGCGGGTCAGGAGCCAGACCGCCGGGAGCGCGAAGCGGGTGCGTCTGCCGGTGGGGATCCAGGTGGCGTGGACCGGGGTGTTGGTGGTGGGGCGTTGCTGGGCGTCGAGGGTCACGGTTTGGGAGGTTATGTCCCAGTTGTTGCGCCGTGAGGGTTTCGGCGGGTGTGTTGTCCGACGGTTGTGCGTGGCCGGGCGCGCAGTTCCCCGCGCCCCTGGAGGCTAGAGCTCTGCCCCGTCCAAGGCTTCCGTCAGGCGGTTGAGGCGTTCGCGCAGGTCCTCGATCTCCTTGAGGTCGAAGCCCGTCGCCTGGGCGATCTTCAGGGGGACCTGGGCCGCCTGCGGCTTGAGGGTCTCGCCCGCCTCCGTGAGCGTGATCGTCACCGAGCGTTCGTCCTGCGCGCTGCGCTCGCGGTGCACGAGGCCGTTCGCCTCCAGGCGCTTGAGGAGCGGGGAGAGCGTGCCGGAGTCGAGGCGGAGGAGTTCGCCGAGCCGCTTGACCGGGAGGCCCTCGTCCGCGGGTGCCTCCCAGAGGGCCAGCATGACCAGGTACTGGGGATAGGTCAGGCCCAGGTCCTTGAGGAGCGTGCGGTAGACGCCGCCGAACGCGCGCGACGCCGCGTTCAGGGAGAAGCAGATCTGCCGGTCGAGCCGCAGCTGGTCGTAGTCACTGGCCATGCCCTCAGGGTACCCCTTCGCGTCATTGAGTTGTGCGCAATTGAATTGCGTGCTCTACTTGTGGTCGTAGGGACGAGCACACAGCAGCCACCACCGAGAGGCAGGTCCTCATGGACGCCATCTACACCGCCGTCGCCACCGCCACCCACGGCCGCGACGGACGCGCCGTCTCCAACGACGGTGTCATCGACCTTCAGCTCGGCATCCCGACGGCGATGGGCGGCAACGGCCAGGGCTCGAACCCGGAGCAGCTCTTCGCCGCCGGCTACGCCGCCTGTTTCGGCAGCGCGCTCGGCCTCGTCGGCCGCGCCGCGAAGGTCGACGTCGCCGACGCGGCCGTCACCGCCGAGGTCTCCATCGGCAAGCAGGGCGAGGGCTTCGGCCTGGCCGTCGTGCTCCGCGTCGAGCTGCCCGACTCGGTCGACGCCGAGACCGGCCGCAAGCTCGTCGAGCAGGCGCACCAGGTGTGCCCGTACTCGAACGCGACCCGCGGCAACATCGACGTCGACCTCGTCATCGAGTAGTCGTCCGCTCAGTTGCCGATGCAGGCTTCAACCGCGCCTGGGAGAGCCCCCGTTGATCCGTGCGAGCACCTCGCCGGTCCGGGGGCTCCATGCGACCAGGACCGCTTCCGGCGGCAGCTTCTGGCTGCGGTCGAGCAGCAGCCAGTGCACGCCGTAGCGGTGCGCGATCGTCATCCGCTCCGAGCGCGTGGAGTCGGGGGCGAGGTAGGCGCGGACCGCGGTCAGGCGGCGCTGCCGTTCGTGCTCGTCGAGCGCCGGGTCCGGCCAGGCCGGGGCGACCAGGTTCGGGCCGAAGCCGGGCAGCGAACGGGTCGGCCGGTAGCCGTTCGTCAGGACCACGTCGCCGGGCGGGATGTGCTGCGCCGCCCACGTGTACGTCGGCCACATCGGCGGCTGGTCGAAGACCCGGGGGACGACCGCGCCGGCCTGCACCGCGAGGAAGCCGATGGCCGCGCCCGCCGCCGCGACGGCACCGAGCGCGCGCCGCGGCCAGGCCCACGGGCGGGGGGCCGCCAGCGCGATCGCCAGCGAGAACTGGAGCGGGATCAGGGCGAGGCCCATGATCCTGCCGTACGTGTAGTGCCCGGTCGCCCAGCCGTACGCGATCACGGCGACGTCCGCGGCGAACATGAGGGCGAGCGGGTCTCGGGGGTTGCGGCGGAAGCGGAGGCAGAGGGCGGGGAGGCCCAGGGCGGCCAGCCAGAAGTGGGCGGGCATGTCTGTGTAGAGCTGGCGGTGGATGCTGTCGACGCTCGGGTCTCCGACCAGGGACAGGACGTTGTAGTAGGGCCAGATCAAGGTGATGGCGGCTGTTGTGGAGAGCGCCGTTGCCCAGCGGGTGAGTTGGTTGAGTGTCGCGCCGTCGTGCCTGGTCGCGCAGTTCCCCGCGCCCCTAGCCGCGACTCCGATCACCGCCGCTACAGAGGAGATGGGATGGATCAGCAAGATCGCGCCCAGTAGTGCTCCCAGGCCCGCATAACCCCAGTACGAGCCGGCCGGTCGCAGCCGCGCCGTCCAGGCCCAGGCCCAGAACGACAGGCCGATCGCGAACGTCGACGGGTAGCCGAGGTTGCCCGTCATCGACAGGAGGCCCAGGTAGCCGCTCCACCAGGCCGTGCGCGTGCCCCACAGCAGGGTCATCGCCAACAGGGCCAGGACCGGCGCCCATTGACGGGGTGTCAGGGTGCGGACGAAGCGGTTGAGGCCCGTCAGGAGGACCAGGAGGTTGACGGGGCCCGCCAGCTTCACGACCTCCCAGCCCGCCAGGCCCGTCACGCGGGCGAAGACGCCCTGGGCCACCGCGTACGGGGAGTAGTACGGGCTGCCCGCGCCCGGCAGGTCGGCCATCGGGTGGCGGGGGTGGAGCAGGCTCGCGCGGAGGCGTTCGACGACCGCCGCGTGCTGGCCGAAGTCGCAGCACATCGGGACCCGCCAGTACGCCAGCGTCATCACCAGCCAGAACAGGCCGCCGAAGACGAAGAACGGGGTGGGGCGCCAGGCGCGGCCACCGCGCAGCGCGGTGGCGCCGCGGACCACGCGCCCGGCGAGTGTGGTGACGGTCATCGCATCAGCCGTTCGGCGACCCGCGCCGCCGCGCGCCCGTCGTCCAGGTCGCAGTAGGCGGTACGGAATCTCTCGTACGCCGGCGCGTGCCGGTCCCGTACGGTCTCCAGCTCCCGCAGCGCGCCCACCACTTCGTCCGTGGAACGGAGGAGCGGACCGGGGGCGCTCCGCTCGAAGTCGAGGTAGAAGCCGCGGACCGTGTCCCGGTAGTGCTCCAGGTCGTACGTGTGGAAGAGCATCGGGCGCCCGGTGTGCGCGAAGTCGAACATCAAAGACGAGTAGTCCGTGATCAACACGTCGGCGAGGAGCAGGAGTTCGGCCGCGCTCGGGTGGCCGGTGACGTCGTGGACGAAGGGGGCGCGGGCGCCCGGGAGGCGGCCCGTCGACTGCGGGTGCTTGCGGACGAGGAGGACGTGGTCCGCGGCCAGTTCGCGTTCCGCCGCCGCGAAGTCGAACGCCGGCTCGTGGCGGAAGCGGCCGGGGGAGTGGGCGAGGTGGTCGCGGTAGGTCGGGGCGTACAGGACGACGCGCTTGCCCGGGTCGATGCCGAGGTCGCGGCGCAGCCGTTCGGTGCGCTTGCGGCGGTCGTCGGGGGCGGTGAACAGGACGTCGTTGCGCGGCGATCCGGCCTCCAGGACCTCGCCGTCGTAGGCGAGGGCGCGCGACAGGTGCGGCGCCGACCAGCGCGTCGGGGCGACCAGGACGTCCCACTGGCGGGCCAGGCGCGGCAGTTGGGCGAGGTGGTCGTGGTCGGCGTAGAGCGTGTCCGTGAGGTCCGTGCCGATCCGCTTGAGCGGCGCGCCGTCCCAGGTCTGGACGACGGTCTGGCCCTCGCGGCGCTCGAAGAAGTCGGGCAGCTGGTGGGCGGTGACGATACGGCGGCAGCGGGCGAGGGCCGCGTACCAGTGGGCGGAGAACTCCTCGACGCCGCTCGCCGAGGCCGGGACCTGCGTGCGGCCGTCCCTGGTCACCCACAGGTGCTCGACGTCCGTGCCGCGCCGCACCAGCTCCTCGTGGATGGCGCGCGGCGAGTCCCCGTCCACGTAGAGGATCGCGTCCCGCAGCGGGAGTTCGCGCTGCGCCGGGTAGAACTCGGTGCGCAGGCGGTGTCGGCGGTAGGCGCCGCGGTCGGCGGGCGGCAGGGCCGGGCCCGCCTCGACGAGCAGGCGGTCGCCGAAGCGGCGGTCGAGGGTGAACTCGCGGGCGCCGGGCCGGTCGCCGGACGGGCGGTGGCGGGGCAGCCCGCCGGCCACCGACGTCAGGACGCGCACCGGGACGCCGTCCCCGTGCCGGTCGTCGGCCTCGCGCAGGAACCCGTACCAGCGGCCCTCCCAGAGCGCGGACGGTGCGACGACCGCGCGGAAGCGGTCGCCGTCGCGGTCGACGGGGACGGTCAGCTCCTCGGTCGTCGAGCTGTGGCGCAGCACGAACTCCGGCTGGCGCCAGGAGAGTTCGGGCGCGGTGCCCTCGACGACGAAGGAGTCGCCGCCCGACCAGCTGACCAGGTCGGCGATCGGCTGCCGGGTGAGTTCGACGACGAGCTGCCCCTGGTCGTTGGCGGTCGCGCACAGCTCGCGTCCGGCCGCCGTGTACCGGGCCGGGGGCAGGTCGAGGGCGGCGGCCACGGAGCGCGTCTTTCCGTCCGGCAGCACGAAGTTGACCTGCCAGCGGTCGCCGTGCGGCGGCTCGACCTCCTTGGGCGCGCGGTGCTCCGGCGCGGGCACCCCCGCGAGGTCCGCGAGCGCGATCCGCACCAGGAACCGGCCGCCCGCACACGTCACCGGATACGCGAACTCGGTGCCGGAGTGCTTGTGCGTGAGGCGCAGCGTGCGTGGTTCGAGCCCGCCGAGCAGGCGGCCCGCGAGGACCATCGAGCCGTCCTCGGCGTGGTGGTCGTCGGCGAGCGCCGCGTACGCGACGACCTTCAGAACCAGGCGCCCCTTGGTGTGTCCGACGACGAGACGGGTGCCGTCGCCGAGGTCACGGACCAGGTTCTGCTGGGCGGAGCCGTCGAGTGCGCGCAGCGCCGCACGGCGCAGCCGGCCGTGCCCGGCGACGACGACCCCGAGGTTCCAGGTGCCGGGCCGCCACTGCCCCTTCACCTTCAGCTTCTCCGGGTCGATCGTCATGGTGAAGCCCGCGTGGTCGTAACTGTGCAGCTCCTGGCGGGAGTTGACGGTCGCGGAGGGGTCGGGCCCGGTGCGGGTCGGCACCCGGCGGACCTGGGTGCGGCTGTTCGCCGCCTTCAGCAGGCCCGTCTTCACCGAGTGGCCGGGCTTGGCCGCCGCCAGGTTCTGGACGTACGCGTATCCGCTGATCCGCAGTTTCCCGTCGGCGCCCCACGCGCTCTCCCGCACCCGTGCCACCACCGGCAGCTCGCGCTTGCCGACCTTCACGAGGTGCTCGGGGACGCGGGTCACGCCCGGGTAGGAGGCGGTGCGGCGCAGCGAGCCGCGGACGTGGAAGGCGGTGCCGTTGCGGCGCTCGAAGGAGAGCAGCCGCACCAGGTCGTCGAGGCGGCGCTCGCGCACCAGGTGCCACTTCACGCGCAGGTCGAGCGGGAGGCCCTCGGCGATGTCCGCGTCGGCGCGGCGCAGGAACGCGGCCGTGTCGTCGAGGAACGCCTGCCGGTACTCGGGCCCGCCCATCGGCAGCCCGTCGAGGAAGTAGACGAAGTCGTCCCGCAGGCAGGACGCGTCGTACGTGCGCTTCAGCTCGGGCCGGTCGGGGAAGTGCCCGGCGAGGAACCGGCTGACGTGGTCGCAGGCCGCGATCCGGTCCCGTACGCCCTTCACGTCGGTGCGGCGCCGGGTGATGCTGCCCTCGCGGACCCGCCAGTAGTAGACGTGGTCGCGGAGCACGTCGACCGCCTCGGCGAGGAAGTGGGCCGGGATCATCACCGGCGTGTCCTCGTACAACTTCCCTTCCGGGAAGGTGAATTGGTGCTTGTCCCAGAAGGAGCGCCGGAAGACCTTGTTCCAGGCGACGCGGTCGGAGAGCAGTTGCCGGTCACGGGTGATGTGGGTGCGTTCGCGGCTGCGGGCGAGCCATTTGTACTGCCAGGCCTGGGAGCGGCCGCGCTCGTTCAGGCGCCAGACGTTGCCGGTCGCGAAGTCGGAGCCGGTCCGCTCCAGGCTGGCGGTCATCCGCTCGTACGCGTCGTGCGGCACGATGTCGTCACTGTCGACGAACGTCAGGAACTCGGTGCCGGGGGTCGCGTGGCGCACGCCGGTGTTGCGGGCGGCGCTCAGCCCGGCGTTGTCCTGCCGGACGTAACGGAACCGGGGGTCGCTCGCGGCCCGGGCCCGCGCGATCGCCGGGCCGGAGTCGGTCGAACCGTCGTCGACCAGGATGACTTCGAGGTCCGTGAGGGTCTGGGCGGCGATGGAGTCGAGGCATTCGGGCAGGTAGTCCTCGACGTTGTAGACGGGCACGATGACGCTGAGGCGGGGGGTGCGAGGCTTTTGCGGCATTCATCTGATCTGCCCGATTGCGTCAACTGTTTTGCCTTGCCTAACCCTTCTGGGTGACGTGGCGAGCCCCTTCGGTGCTGGGGGAGTGGGCCTGGGCACATCAAGCCCCTGCGGCGATTGAGCAGCGGGGTCTGGGGCAGAGCCCCAGGCCTCAGTGCCGTTGCCGGTTGCGCTTTGTCGGCGGGCGCGACGCCGTCGTGGTTGCTCGCGCAGTTCCCCGCGCCCCTTACGGGGCTCCCGGCGAAGCCCCAGGTACCGTCGACCTTTATGTCCCGATTCTCCGTAGTCATCCCCGCCTACCGCGCCCAGGGCTACCTCCGTGAGTGCCTGGACTCCGTACTCGCCCAGAGCCACCGCGACTGGGAGGCGATCGTCGTCGACGACGGCTCGCCCGACGCCTGCGGCGCGATCGCCGCGGAGTATGCGCAGCGCGACCCGCGCGTGCAACTCGTCCGCCAGGCAGAGCGCACCGGCCCCGGCGCGGCCCGCACCGCCGGCATCGCCCGCGCCACCGGCGGCCACCTCCTCTTCCTCGACGCCGACGACATGCTGCTGCCGGGCGCCCTCGCCGCGATCGACGCCGCGCTCACCGCCGCCGGCGACCCCGACCTCCTGCTCTACGGCCACGACCGCACCGACTGGTGGGACAAGGTCTGGTCCCCGGCCGACGCCCTCGACGCCGAGGACCTCGACCCGCTGACCGTCACCCCGGCCGCCTGGAACCGGGCCGTACGCCGCGACTTCTGGACGCGGCAGGGCCTCGCCTTCACCCCCGATGGCCCGTACGAGGACGTCGTCGCCGTGCACCGCGCCGTCCTGGAGGCGGACACCCTCGGCGTGCTGCCCCGCACCTGCGTCCGCTGGCGCAAGCGCCGCGCGGGCAGCGTCAACGGCACCCCGGGGCGCCGGCACTTCGCCGTCGTCGAGCGGTACGGGGACCTGCTCGCCGCGTCCGCCGCCGACCGCGACCGGCTCTTCCCCGTCGCCGTCGCCCGGGTCCTCGCCGTCCTCGACGACACGGGCCGCGTGCCCGCCGCCGACCGCCCCGAGTTCTTCCGCCTCGCCGCCGAACTCCACCGTGCCCACCGCCCCGCCGGGCACACCCCCGAAGGCCCGCGCGAAGCGGCCCTCGCGGCCGGGTCCTGGTCCTCGTACCAGAAGCAGGAGAAGGTCAACGACCGCAAGAAGACGGTGACTTCACGCCTCGCCCGGCAGAAGAAGAAGCTGCGCTCCCGGCTGATGAAGGCCGCCTACCGCACCGACCTGCGCACCGCCCGCCTCGACCCCGACCTCGCCGTCTACGGCGCGTACTGGAACCGCGGCGTCAGCTGCAACCCGGCCGCCATCCACGCCAAGGCCCGCGCCCTCGCCCCGCACATCAAGGGCGTCTTCGTCGTCTCGTCCCGGCACAAGGACCGCGTCCCGAAGGGCGTCCCGTACGTCATCGAGGGCTCGCGCCGCTACTGGCAGACGATGGCGACGGCCACGTATCTCATCAACAACTCGTCGTTCCCCGGCGGCTTCACCAAGCGGCCCGGCCAGATCTACCTCCAGACCCACCACGGCACCCCGCTCAAGCGGATGGGTCTCGACCAGCGCCGCTACCCGGCCGGCACGCACGGCATCAGCTTCGCCAAGGTCCTCGCCCACACCGACCAGTGGGACTACAGCCTCTCCAGCAACCCGCACTCCACGCAGGTCTGGGAGCGGGTGTACCCGTCGGCGGCGTACGCCCCGCTGGAGGCCGGCTATCCGCGCAACGACGTGTACTTCCACACGCCGGACGAGGAAATCCTGCGCATCAGGAGGGAGTTGGGGATCGCCGACGGTCAGCGCGCCCTGCTCTACGCGCCCACCCACCGCGACTACCAGAAGGGCTTCCTGCCCCGCCTCGACCTCGCCCGGTTCGCCGACGCCCTCGGCGACGACACCGTCGTCCTCGTCCGCGCCCACTACTTCTACGGCAGTGAGGCCGGACTCGCCGACACCCATCCGCGCCTGATCGACGTCACCGGACACGACCGCGTCGAGGACCTCTGCCTCGCCGCCGACGCCCTGGTCACCGACTACTCGTCCCTGATGTTCGACTACGCGTGCCTGGACCGCCCGATCGTCACGTACGCCCCCGACTGGCAGGCCTACCGGCTCGCCCGCGGCACCTACTTCGACCTCCTGTCGGGGCTGCCCGGCGACACCCCGGGCGCCGTCGCCACCTCGGAGGACGAACTGATCGCCCACTTCCGGGACGGCACCTGGGACACGGCGGCGACGACCCGGCTGCGGTCGGCGTTCCGCGAGCGGTTCTGCGCGTACGACGACGGCGGCGCGGCGGAGCGAGTCGTGCGGAAGCTGTTTCTGAACGGGTGACGTTCGGGCGGCACGGGACGGGCACACCGGGCCTTTCGTTACTAGTCGTACAAACTCGCCCCATGCTGCTGAACTCCCAGCCGGGGCCCGCCCGCGCCCGGGCCCTGGCCGTCGCGGTCCCCGGCGCCACCGCGCTCGCCCTGGCCCTGTGGCACCTGGACCGGGGCACGATGTGGCGGGACGAGGCCGCCACCGTCATGGTCGCCTCCCGGTCGCTGCCGCAGCTGTGGCACGTGCTCGGTTCGATCGACGCCGTGCACGGGCTCTACTACCTGCTGATGCACTTCGTGCTGCCGCTGCACCCGGGCGAGTTCATGCTCCGCCTGCCGTCCGTCGTCGGCGCGAGCGTCACGGCCTGTCTGGTCGCCGCGCTCGGCAGCCGCCTGGCGCGCCCGCGCGTCGGCCTGTGGGCGGGCCTGCTGTACGCCGTCGCGCCCTTCGCCCAGTACTACGCGCAGGAGGGCCGCTCGTACGCCCTGGTCGCGGCCGGGGCGGCGGGCGCGACGCTGCTGCTCACGCGCTGCGTCGAGCGGCCGGCCGCGCGCCGCTGGGCCGCGTACGCGGCGGCCGTCACCGTCACGGCGTGGCTGCACGAGTTCGCGGTCCTGCTGCTCGCGGCGCACGCCGTGACGCTCGCCGCGACCCGGGTGCCGTGGCGGACCTGGCGCGGCTGGGGGTGCGCGGCGGGCTGCTCCGCGCTGGCCCTGCTGCCGCTCGTCGCGCTGACCCGCGGACAGAGCCGGCAGGTGGCCTGGATCCGGCGGCCCGGCTGGGCGGACGCCGAGACGCTGCTGCGCGCGGCGACCGGACGGCACGGACCGCTGTACGTGATCACGCTCGCCCTCATCGCCGTCGCGGTGTCGCGCCCCGTCGCCCGCAGGGCGCGCGGCGCGTGCGGCCTGGTCGCCGTCGCGCTGCCGCTCGCGCTCGTCCCGCCGCTGGTCCTCTTCGCGGTCTCGCAGTGGCATCCGCTGTACGCGTCCCGGTACGCGCTCTTCGCGTTCGCCGGGGTGCCGCTGCTCGTGGCGGCGGGCGCGGAGGCCGTGCTCGCCCGGCTGCCCAGGCCCGCCGCCCTCAAGTCCGGCACGGCACCGGCCCTCGCGGGCGCCGGCCTGGTCGCCGTCGCCTTCCTCGCGCAGCTCCCGCTCCAGGAGCAGCAGCGCTCGGCGAACGCCCGGCGCGACGACCTCGGCGCGGTGGCGCGCATGCTCTCGGACCGACTCCGGCCCGGCGACCCGCTGTTGTACCTGCCGAAGACCGGACGCCGCTACACCGAGGCGTACCCGTCCTCGGTCGCGGGCGTCCGCGACGTCTCGCTGCGCACGTCGGGCGCGGCCTCCGGCACCCTCTACGGCATCGACGTCCCCCGCGGCGAACTGGCCGCCCGCATGGACTGCCTGCCCCGCGTCTGGGTCCTGTTCGATGCCGAGGCCGGCTACCCGGGCTGGCGCACCCGCTCCTGGGGCGAGCGCGCCAAACTCGACATCCTGCAAAGGGAGTTCACGCCCCTGAGGGACGTGCGGCGCAAGAGCGGGCGGCTCGTGCTGTACGCGCGGGTGGGCGGGCCCGTGGCGGGATGTTCACCACGGTGAGCGGGCTGTTCAGCACTGTGACAGGAAGGGCAGCTCGCCCAGATGGTCGCGGACGACCGCCGCGTCGGGCCGCAGATTCTCCTGCCGCGCCAGCCGCGCCGCCCGCTTCAGGCCGGGAGCCGGAGCGCCGGGCCTGACCAGGACGCTCTGCCAGGCCGTGTCGGTGAACTGAAGGCGGCCCGCGGGCTCGAACCCGGCCGCGTACGCGTGCTTCACCAGGGGGAGCGACGTGGGCGTGGTGGCGCGCAGCCCCTTGGGGTCGTACGGGCGGCCCACCGCCACGACCATCTGCACCTTGCGGTCGAGGAGTTCCGCCGGGAGCGGCCCGCGGCCCAGATACGGGTCGGCGAGGCCGCGCAGGTCGTACACGTCGTGCCGGGCGCCCAGGCAGAACGGCATGATCCCGGCGTCGCCGATCGCGACCGTGCCCCGGAACTCCTTGTCGTCCGCGACGGCCCGGCCGAGCGCCTGGTGCGCGTACTCCAGGCGGTAGCGGTAGGCGGCGATGGCGGTGAGTTCGCGCGGCGGGGTCACCGAGACCAGGGCCACGGCGACCGCGGCGAGGGCGAGGACCGCGGGGACGCGCAGCCGGGCGCCGCCGAACACGGCGGCCGCGCCCGCCAGCGCCCCCGCCGCCGCGAGGACCGGATGCCACTCCAGGGACAGCGCGGTGGCCGCCGCGAGCGCGCAGGCCGCCGCCGACCAGGGCGCGGTCCGGGCCGTGAGCGGCCGCACCAGGGCCACCACCGCCACCGGGAAGAGGATCTGCCAGGAGAACCGGTCCGCGTAGTTCATGGCGAGGACGGACGCCTGGTAGAGCCCCAGGTGGATGACGGCGGCGCAGACGGCGAGCACCAGCGGCGTCGCGTCGCGCAGCCGTTCCCGGTCCGCGCGCAGCAGCCACCGACCGGCGAGCGCGGCCACCGCGAGAACGGCGGCGCCCACCGGCAGCCACACCACCGGGCCCGCCCCGAGGGCGCCGTCGATCCAGCCGCCGTGCCCGGTCGACTTCTGGTAGAAGGTGTTCGGGAAGAACCGGCCGAAGTACCAGGCGCGCAGCAGCCAGTACGCGGCCAGCGCGCCGCCGAGCGCGAGCGCGCCCCACAGATCCCGGCGCCGCCGCCCCACCACGAGCCCCCACGCCTGCGCGGCGGCCGCGAGCGCGATGCCCTCGGGACGGCTGAACGCCAGCCCCAGACAGGCGAGGTGACCGAGCCGGCCGAGCCGCCCGTGCCGGGCGACGAGCGCGAACGGGGCGGCGGTGAGCAGCGCGAACGACACCGTCTCCAGACCGCTGAAGAGATGCACGAAGAACACCGGGCTGAGCAGCGCGAACGCGCACAGCGCGAGACGCTGGCGGCGCGGCACGTCGAGCCTGACCACCGCGACGACGTATCCGGCGAGCACCCCGACCGAGACCAGCTTGAAGAACAGCTCGACCGGCATCCCGAGCAGCGCGGGCACCACGGACAGGGCCGTGTAGAGCGGATTGGTGTACGCCTCGACGCGCACCGCGGACGGCGACGGGTTCCAGTTCCAGACGCCGGAGCCGACGAGGTTCGCGCCGTAGCGCCAGGAGATGAAGGCGTCGTCGACGGTGTACGGGGCGAAGCACAGGGCGAGGGCCGCGCCCGCCGCCGCGAGCGCGGCGAACAGGGCGGGGGCGGTGTAGCGGTGAAGTCTCACGGAGGCACTGTGCGGCCCCGTCGCAAAAACGGCCAAATCCCTTAATCGGATACATCAGTCGATGGGGTGATTGCGTAAAGCACCGGAAAACCCCGCCCGAGGCTCGGGAGTTGAGATCGCGCCAAGTTGTCACCTCCGGACGGAGTGATGTTCATGAGCGGGGCTCCCGCACCGATCCCGCCCGCACGCCCGGTCATCGGAGAAGCCGAGATCCAGGCGGCCGTACGCGTCCTGCGCAGCGGCCGTGTCGTGCAGGGCCCCGAAGTCGCCGCCTTCGAGGAGGAGTTCGCGACCCTGGTGGACGGCCGCCACTGCGTGGCCGTCAACTCGGGCACCTCCGCCTTGCAGTTGACACTCCTCGCCCTCGGCATCGGGCCCGGCGACGAGGTGATCGTGCCGTCGTTCTCGTTCGCCGCCACCGCCAACGCCGTCCGTCTGGTGGGCGCCGATCCGGTCTTCGCGGACATCGACCCGCGCACGTACTGTGTCGACCCGCGCGCGGTCGCCTCGCTCATCGGCCCCCGCACGGCGGCGATCATGCCCGTCCACCTCTACGGTCACCCCGCCGCGATGGACGAGCTCACCCCGCTGGCCGAGCGGCACGGCCTTGCCGTCGTCGAGGACGCCTGCCAGGCGCACGGCGCCGCGCTGGACGCCCGCCCGGTCGGCGCGCACGGCACGGCGGGCTGCTTCAGCTTCTACCCGACGAAGAACATGCACGCGCTCGAGGGCGGCATGGTCACCGTCGCCGACGCCGAGCTCGCCCGCACCCTGCGCCTGTTGCGCAACCAGGGCATGGAGGCGCGCTACGCCAACGAGATCGTCGGCGCCAACATGCGCATGACCGACGTGAACGCCGCCGTCGGCCGCGTCCAGCTCGGGCACCTCGCGGAGTGGACCGAGCGCCGCCGCTCCCACGCCAAGCGCCTCGACGCGCTCATCACGACGGACGCGGTGACGACGCCGTACGTCGCCGACGGCGCCCGGCACGTCCACCACCAGTACACGGTGCGGATCGGCGAAGGACTGCGGGACGCGTTCCGGCGGGAGCTGGAGGTGCGGGGCGTCGGCAGCGCCGTCTACTACCCCACCCCGATCCACCGCCTCACCCCGTACGAGACGGGCGACCGGCTGCCCGAGACCGACCGGGCCGCAGCCGAGGTGCTCTCGCTGCCGGTCCATCCGACGCTGACGGACCGCGAGATCGAGCGCGTCGCCGAGGCGGTCGACTCCGTCGCCGGGAGCCTGTGATGAGCAAGCTGACAGCGGTCCTGATCGGCCTCGGCGCCATGGGCCGCAACCACGCCCGCGTCCTCGGCCTCCTCGACGGCGTCGACCTCGTGGGCGCGATGGACCCGGCGGGCGGCACCCTGCCGAGCGGGGCCCCGGTGGTGCGCGCCCTGGACGAACTCCTCGCCCTGCGCCCCGACTACGCCGTCGTGGCGTGCCCCACCGCGCTGCACGAAGAGATCGGCATGGCCCTGGCCGTGCACGGGGTGTGCGCCCTGATCGAGAAGCCGCTCGCGCACTCCGTGGTCGCGGCCCGCCGTCTCGTCGACGCGTTCGAGACGGCGGGCCTGGTCGCGGGCGTCGGCCACATCGAACGCTTCAACCCGGCGCTCCAGAACCTGCGTTCGCGCCTGGAGGCCGGCGAACTCGGCGAGGTCTTCCAGGTCGTCACCCGCCGCCAGGGCCCCTTCCCGCACCGCATCGCGGACGTCGGCGTGGTGAAGGACCTGGCCACGCACGACATCGACCTCACGGGCTGGGTGACGGGCCAGGAGTACGCGTCGGTCTCCGCCCGCACCCTGTCCAAGTCGGGCCGCGAGCACGAGGACATGGTGACGGTCACGGGCGACCTCACCGACGGCACCCTCGTCAGTCACCTCGTGAACTGGCTCAGCCCGCTCAAGGAGCGCTTCACGGCGGTCACGGGGGAGCGCGGCTGCTTCGTCGCGGACACCCTGACGGCCGACCTCACGTACTACGCCAACGGCGCCGTGACCACCGAGTGGGAGGCGCTGCGGGCGTTCCGCGGGGTCAGCGAGGGCGACATGATCCGCTACGCGACGCCGAAGCGGGAGCCGCTGCTCGTGGAGCACGAACGGTTCCGCGACGCGGTGGACGGCAAGGACGCCGCCGGGATCGTGTCGCTGCGGGAGGGGCTGCGGACGGTGGAGGTGGCCGCCGCCGTCCTGGAGTCGGCGCGCGAGCGGGTCTCCGTACGGCTTCCCCAGGCGCGACGCGAGGGCGACGCCCGGCCCCTGCCGCAGCCGGGCGCCCCGGGCGGCCGGCCTTAGCCACCCCGCACGAGCGGCCCGGCGACGGCACGCGTCCGTCCGGGTGACGCCGCGTTGCCGCCCGCGTACGCCGTTCGTTGCTCCGCGCAGGGCCCAGGTCCTGGCGTCACGGGCCCGGCTCAGCCCCCGCCCCGGCCCCGGGCGGTCCGACACGACCCCGACACGACAAGGACATCGCGTGCGACCTCACCCCGCCCCCGACCCGGCAACACCCCCCGAGGGCGGCGGGCGCCGCGTCGTGATGCTCGTCGACAACGGGGTCAACGGAGACTCCCGCGTACAGAAGGCGGCCCGCTCGATGGCCGACGCCGGCTGGCGGGTCACCCTGCTCGGCCAGTCACCGGACCGCAGGCAGCGCACCTGGATGCTGGGGGAGGCCGACGTCAGGCTGCTGCCGATGGCGCGCCAACTCGACCGCAGACGCCACCAGTTCCGCCGCCCCTGGCTGCGCCGCCCGCTCGCCTACCGGCCCGGCGGCATCGACACCTACCGCGTCGCGCAGGCCAAGGCGTGGCGCGCCGACCTGCTGGCCCGGCGGGCCGCCGAGGGCCGGAACTTCCTCGTCCGGCGCGCCGCCGCACAAGCCCTCGTGCGCTGGACCCAGTTGCGCCAGCGGCAGTTGACGCAGGCCCGGGCCGCGCGCAAGAACCTCGACGGCGCGACCGACCGGCTCTGGGCGTGGACGGTGCGCACGCTGATGGGCGTACGGTCCTGGCGCAGGCTCGAACCGTACTTGTGGGACTACGAGTTCACGTTCGGGCCCGTGATCGACGCACTGCGGCCCGACCTGATCCACGCCAACGACTTCCGGATGATCGGCGTCGGCGCCCGCGCCGCCGCGCGCGCCCGCGCCAAGGGCCGGGAAGTCAAGCTCCTCTGGGACGCCCACGAGTACCTGCCCGGCATCAAACCCCGCGCGGACCACGGGCGTTGGCTGCCCGCGCACTGTGCCCACGAGCGGGAGTACGCGCCGTACGCGGACGCCGTCGTGACGGTCTCCGAGACCCTCGCCGACCTGCTGCGCCGCGACCACGGGCTGCCCCGCACCCCGGCCGTGGTCCTCAACGCCCCCGGCGGCGAGCCGCCCGTGGACCAGGCCGGTGAACCGGCGCCCGACCTGCGTGCCATGTGCGGCGTCGGCCCTGACACCCCCCTGCTCGTCTACAGCGGTGCGGTCGCGCAGCAGCGCGGCCTGGACACGGTCGTCGAGGCGCTGCCCCGCATCCCCGGCGCGCACGCCGCGTTCGTCGTCCTGTCCCCGCAGAACGCGTTCATGAAGGGCCTGCTCGCCCGCGCCGCCGAACTCGGCGTCGCCGACCGGGTGCACCCGCTGCCCTACGTCCCGCACTGGCAGGTCGTCGACTTCCTGTCCGGCGCCGACGTCGGCCTCATCCCGATCCACCACTGGCCCAACCACGAACTGGCCCTCATCACCAAGTTCATGGAGTACGCGCACGCCCGCCTGCCCATCGTCGTCAGCGACGTCAGGACCATGGCGGGCAAGGTGCGCGAGACCGGGCAGGGCGAGGTGTTCCGGGCCGAGGACACCGACGACTTCGTGCGAGCGGTGCGCGCCGTCCTCGCGGACCCGGCCCGCTACCGGGCCGCCTACGACGCCCCCGGCCTGCTGGAGGCCTGGACCTGGCAGGCGCAGGCCGAGGTCCTGGACGGCGTCTACCGCCGCCTGCTGCCGCACGCCGTGCCCCGGCCGGCATCACAGCTCACCGCCTCATCAGGAGTCAACTGACCATGCGTATCTGCGTAGTAGCCCTCGGGAAGATCGGCCTCCCCCTCGCCGTTCAGTTCGCGTCCAAGGGTCACGAGGTCGTCGGCGCCGACGTCGACGAGCGCGTGGTCTCCCTCGTGAACGACGGCGCCGAACCGTTTCCCGGCGAGCACGACCTCGACACCCGCCTCAAGAAGGCGGTGGCACAAGGGTCGTTGAGCGCGACCACGGACACCGCGGCGGCCGTCGCGTCCGCCGACGCCGTCGTCCTCGTCGTCCCGCTGTACGTCGACGCCGACGGCACGCCCGACTTCGGCTGGATGGACGCGGCGACCCGCGAGGTCGCGCAGGGGCTGCGCCCCGGCACGCTCGTCTCGTACGAGACGACGCTGCCCGTCGGTACGACGCGTACGCGCTGGGCGCCGATGCTGGAAGAGGGCTCCGGGCTGCGCGCCGGCCGCGACTTCTCCCTCGTCTTCAGCCCCGAACGGGTCCTGACCGGACGGGTCTTCAGCGATCTGCGCCGCTATCCGAAGCTGGTCGGCGGGCTCGACGCGGCGTCTGCCCGCGCGGGCGTCGACTTCTACGAGGCCGTCCTCGACTTCGACGTACGGGACGATCTGCCGCGCCCGAACGGCGTCTGGGACCTCGGCTCGGCGGAGGCCGCCGAGCTCGCCAAGCTGGCGGAGACGACGTACCGCGACGTGAACATCGGCCTCGCCAACCAGTTCGCGCGGTTCGCGGACCGGTCCGGCATCGACGTCCTCAAGGTCATCGAGGCCTGCAACTCCCAGCCGTACAGCCACATCCACCAGCCCGGCATCGCGGTCGGCGGCCACTGCATCCCGGTGTACCCGCGCATGTACCTGTGGAACGACCCCGAGGCGACCGTCGTGCGCGCCGCCCGCGAGGCGAACGCGGCGATGCCCGCGTATGCGGTGTCCCAACTGGCCCGCGCGTACGGTGACTTGTCCGGCGCCGAGGTCCTCGTGCTCGGGGCCGCGTACCGGGGCGGGGTCAAGGAGACCGCGTTCTCCGGGGTGTTCGGGGTGGTCGGCGCGCTGCGTTCGGCCGGGGCCGTGCCTTATGTCTCCGACCCGCTGTACGACGATGCCGAGCTGGCCGCGCTGGGCCTCACCCCGTACGCCGGGCAGGCCGTGACCGCCGCCGTCGTGCAGGCCGATCACGCGGAGTACCGGGAACTGGGGGTGGGGGACTTCCCGGACGTACGGGTGCTGGTCGACGGCCGTCGGGTCACGGATCCGGCCCGCTGGGAGGGCGTCCGGCGCGTTGTGCTGGGGGCGCCTCAGTAAGGGGGTGCCGGGGCGCGTCGTGGCTGGTCGCGCCCCGCGGCGGAGCCGCTGATGGATACAGCCCCGCGCCCCTGGGATGCCGCACCGAAGGTGCGCATTCCAGGGGCGCGGGGAACTGCGCGACCAGCCACACTCAACCGGCGCCCGCCGACGACTCAACAACCCGGCAGACGCCCACGCGCCGGACCCGGGCTCACCCCTCCACCAGCCCCGACGGAGTCTCCCGGTACAGATCCCCGGAGCGCCCGCACCGCCAGACACCGGGCTCGACCTCCTCCAGCCGCTCCCCGGACGGGCCCACCCACCCGATCCGCCGCGCCGGCACCCCCGCCACCAGCGCGAAATCCGGCACGTCCCGCGTGACCACCGCCCCGGCCGCCACCATCGCCCAGCGCCCGATCCGCACCGGCGCCACGCACACCGAACGCGCCCCCAGCGAGGCGCCCTCGGCCACCGTCACCCCGACCGGCTCCCAGTCGGACGCCCGCTTCAGCTTCCCGTCGGGGGAGACGGAGCGCGGGTTGTGGTCGTTGGTGAGGACCACCGCGGGGCCGACGAAGACGCCGTCGGCAAGGGTCGCCGGCTCGTAGACGAGGGCGTAGTTCTGGATCTTGACGTGGGAGCCGATCGAGACGTCCGTACCGATGTACGCGCCCCGGCCCACCACGCACCCCTCGCCGAGCCGCGCCCCTTCCCTGATCTGCGCCAACTCCCAGACGGACGTGCCCGACCCGAGCGACGCGGTGGCGTGGACCTGTGCGCCCTCCGCGATCCGGACACCTGTGGGGGAAACACTCGTAGTCGTCATGAAGTAAGCAACGAGCGAGGCGGTCGGTCGTTTGCATGGCATGCAGAACACCGCCGGCGGTGAGCCGGACGTCAGCGTCGTCGTCGCCGTCTACAACACGATGCCGTATCTGACCGAGTGCCTTACCTCCCTGGTCGAGCAGTCCATCGGACACGAACGGCTGGAGGTCGTCGCCGTCGACGACGGCTCCACCGACGGCAGCGAGAAGGAGCTGGAGCGGTTCGCCGACCAGTATCCGGAGGTGTTCACCGTGCTGCACCAGCCCAACTCCGGTGGCCCGGCGGCGCCCAGCAACCGCGCCCTTGACGTGGCGCGCGGCCGGTACGTGTTCTTCGTCGGCGCCGACGACCACCTGGGGACCGAGGCGCTGGAACGGCTCGTCGACGCCGCCGACCGGCTCGAGTCCGATGTGGTCCTGGGGCGCATGGTCGGGGTCAACGGACGCACCGTGCCCCGGGCCGTCTTCACCTCCTCCCAGGACGACGTGCGGCTGGAGGACTCGGCGCTCCCATGGGCGCTGTCCAACACCAAGCTGTTCCGCCGGGAGCTGATCGAGCGGCACGGGTTGCGCTTCCCGGAGGAGTACCCGGTCCTCAGCGATCAGCCGTTCACCCTGGAGGCGTGCTTCCGGGCCCGGCGGATCTCCGTGCGCGCCGACTACGACTACTACTTCGCCGTACGCCGTGAGGACGGCAGCAACGTCACCTTCCGGCACCGGATGACCGACCGGCTGCGCGCCACCGCGGCGATCATGGCGCTCACCGAGCGGATGACCGAGCCCGGGCGCGGCCGGGACTGGATCAACCAGCGGCACACCACCTGGGAGCTGGCGGCCCTTGTCGAGCCGCAACTCCTCGAACTGCCGCCCGAGGAACAGAAGTTCGTGTGCGAGGGGCTCGGCGATCTCATGCGCAAGTACGCCAACGCGTACGTGCTGCGCAAGCTCGACCGGCGGCAACGACTGCTGGTCGGGCTGGCCGAACGCGGGCACACGCAGGCGCTGCTGGACGTCGTGCGCGACCCGCAGCCGCCGCTCCGGCTGGACGGCGACCGCGCCTATGTCGCCCACGCCTGTTTCCGCGACCCCGAACTCGGCCTGCCCGACGCCTGGTTCGACGTCACCGAGGAACTGGCCGAACCCTGGACCGAGCAGACCTTCGGGCCCGCCGAGGCGTCCTGGTCCGACGACGGGGAGCGGCTGTTGATCCGGGTGCGCGGGTCGCTGCCCGAGCTGGCACGGGTCGGGGCCGGGGCGGTGCGGGTGCGGGTCGAGTCCCGCAGGGGGGAGGAGCGGCAGCCGCGTCCGTGTGCGGTCTCCCTCACGGCGGCCGACGGAGAAGAAGGGGTCTGCGTCGAACTCGCCTTTGACGTCGCCGAGTTGTTCCCGGCGAAGGGTGCCGCCTGGGGGACGTGCGCCTTCGCCCTGAAGGTGACCGGGCTCGGTGTCACGCACGAGGTGCCGCTGACCGCCGAACTGCCCGCGCTGCGCCGCTGGCACCGGCTGCGCCCGCACCGGGTCACCGTCAGCACGCGGGGCACGGTGCCCGGGGCGTTGACGCTGCGCGTGACGCGGGTCCCCGTACGGCAGTTGGTGGGGCGCTGCCTCGGCCCGCTGCGCCGACGCACCTGAGCCGACCCGTCTGGGCCGACGCTTCTGAGCCGAGAGGACCCCCGCCCCATGCACCCCTCCGCCTACGCCCACATGAAACTCTGCGTCGAGGAGTACCTCCCGGCCGAGGGGCGGCACCGTGTCGTCGACCTGGGCGCGCGCGTGTCCGACAAGCAGACCCGCACGCATCGCTCGCTGCTCACCGGGCGCGACATCGAGTACGTGGGCGTGGACGTGCTCGACGGGCGCAACGTCGACCGGGTGATGACGAAGCCGTACCGCATCCCGGTGAAGTCGAGGAGCGCCGACTTCGTGATCTCCGGGCAGGCGTTCGAGCACATCCCGTTCTTCTGGGCGACGATGCTGGAGATCGCCCGGGTGCTCAGGCCCGGCGGCACGGCCGTCGTCACCGCGCCCTCGCGCGGCCACGCCCACGACGCGCAGGACTGCTGGCGCTACTACCCGGACGGCATGCGGGCGATGGCCGCGTACTCCGGGCTCGAACTGCGCGAGGTGCACACGGACTTCCCGCCGCTGCGGGGCATCCGCCACGACTACCCGGCGATCGACGCCAAGCACGCCTACTGGGGCGACACCGTCGGCGTCTTCCGCCGTCCCCCGCACTATCCGGCGCTGCGGATGCGGGTGGTGCGCGGGGTGACCTGCTGGTGGGCGAACAAGGTCGGCGGCGTCGACGGCATCGCGATCCCCGCGCCGCTCGACGGCAGGGAGCGGTGCGGCCGGGCGCCGCGGGCCGTGCCCGCGCAGACCGGCTGACGGGCCCGGTGGGCCGGGCGGGCCTGGCAGGGCCCGGTCACCCGGGTGGACCAGCTCAGGTGACCGAGGCGCCGGTCGGGTGTTGGACCCTGGATGAAGATCTTGAACCGGCCCCAGGACCACCCGTCCCGTTCCCTCCTCCCCGCGGCCCGCAGGCCCGGGGCACCGCCGGGCTCGCGCGCCGCCGCCCGGCCCTGGGCGACCGCCGCGGCCGTCGCCGCCGGGACCGCGCTCGTCGGCTGGCGGGCCGCAGGGCTCGGGCAGTGGATCGTCGACGACGCCGCCGTAACCTTCGCGTACGTACGCAGCGTCGGTGACGGGCTCGGGCCGGTGCAGCAGGCCGGGGCCGGGCCCGTCGAGGGGTACTCCAACCCGGCCTGGCTCGCGCTGCTGCTCGTGGGGCGGGCGCTCGGCCTGTTCGACCACGGGGCCTGGTTCGGGGTCGCCGACCTCGCGCTCTTCCCGAAGGCCCTCGCCCTCGTCTGCGTCGCCGGGACCCTGGCGTGCGTCGGCGGCATCGCACGCGTGGCGCTGCCGGAGCGGGCCTGGCTCGTCGTGCTCGGCACGGGCGGGCTGCTCGCCGCCTCGTACGCGTACGTCGTGTGGTGCTTCTCCGGTCTGGAGAACTCCCTGTACGGGCTTGCCGCCGCCGCCCTCGCGCTGCTGCTCGTCCGGCGCGGTGCCGGGACCGGTCCCGCGTGTGCCGCCGCCGGGCTCGCCCTGCTCGCCGCGCTGACCCGGCCGGACGGCGCCGTGCTCGCCGCCGCGTACCCGGCCGTCGCGCTGCTGCTGCGGCGCCGGGCCGCCGTCCGCGACGTCCTCGTGCACTGCGCGGTCTTCGCCGCCGGATACGGGGGCTTCCTGCTGTGGCGGCACGCCACGTTCGGCCTCTGGGTGCCCAACACGGCCGTCGCCAAGGCCCAACAGGCGCCGGACACCGCCGAGTTCGCGAAGGTCGGCGAGCTGATCGGGTACGCGGGGTGGGCGCTCGTCCTGGTCTGCGCCGGATGCGCCGGGCTCGTCCTGGCCCGCCCCGGCCCCGTGCGGCGGGCGGCCGGCGTGCTGTGCGTGCCGCTCGCGCTGAGCCTGTTCGCGTACGGGGCGCTCGCGCCGGACTGGATGCCGCTGTACCGGTTCGCGACGCCGGTGTGGGTGCTCGGCTCGGCCGTCGCCGCGCTCACCGTCACCGCGGCGTGGCGCTCCGCGCGGGTGCGGGGCCGGGTGCTGCTCGGCTGCGCGCTCGGCGGGGCGCTCACCCTCTCCCTCGCCGGACAGGGCGTGCGCGACGAGCAGTTCAGGGCCGAGCCGACCCTCTCCATGTGCTGGGTCGCCGAACGCTACGGCCGCACGTTCACCGCGTACGCCGACCGGCTCGCCCTGCGCCCCGGGGCGACCGTGGTCCTGCCTGACCTGGGCGGCACGCTGCTCACCAGCCGGCTGCGGGTCGTCGACCTGGCGGGTCTGACCGACCGCCGGATCGCGTCCGCGTACGCCTCCGGGGACCGGGCGGGGGTGCGGGGTTACGTCCTGGACGAGGTCCGTCCCGCGCTGCTGCACGCGCATGCCGCGTGGGTCGGCCGTACGGGGCTGACGCCGGCGCGGCTGGCAGCGGCGGGGTACGTCCCGTTGTACCGGGAGGAGAACGGGGGCGACTTCGTGCTGGCGTCCGCGGTGCCCGGCGGGGCGGAGCGGATCGCCGCGGTCCGTGCGTGGGCGAAGCCCCGTATCGACCGGATGCGGCATCTGAAGCACGCGGAGAGGGGGTACCTGGGCGGGTGCGGTTCCCGGTTGGTGCCGGGTTCTTCGGTTGCGGGTCCGGCTGTGGCTCCGGTGGGGGCCGGCCGCGCAGTTCCCCGCGCCCCTGAGATGCAGGCCCTTCGGGCCGCATCTCATCGGGGGAAGGCTGCGCGCAGCGCATGCCTTCCAGGGGCGCGGGGCCGCATCGATCAGCGGCTCCGCCGTGGGGCGCGACCAGCCACGACGCAACCCGCACCCGCCAATGCACCGCAACTCGGCACACGCCCCGCGCCCCCCGGCACCGCCCACCCCATCCCCCTGGCCCCCCTCCGCTCCGCCCCCGTCACCCTCGCGGAGGCCCGGCGATGAGCACCGCCGTTCTCCCGCACCAGCCACCCCTGCGGCAGCGCGCCCGCGTGCCCCGCAGTGACCGGCTCGACTCGCTGACCGGTCTGCGGTTCCTCGCCGCGTTCGCCGTCTTCACGCACCACTTCACCGGGGCCAGTCCTTCCGGCGGCGTCGCGCACAGCCCCGTTCTGTTCCCGTACTCGACGATGGGTGTCAACGGCGTCGGGTTCTTCTTCGTGCTCTCCGGGTTCCTGCTGGCCTGGGGGCACCGCACGGGGACGCGGGCCCGCGTCTTCTACCGGCGGCGGGCCGCCCGCATCCTGCCGCTGCATCTGGCCGCGACCGTGCCGTGCATCTGGGTGTTCCACGTGTGGGGAGGCGTGCCGTGGGACCTGCCGAGCTTCCTCGCCTCGCTGGTCCTGCTCCAGACCTGGCTCCCGGACGCCGTCCCGATGTTCCCGGGCAACGGGGTGTCGTGGACCTTGAGCGTCGAGGCGTTCTTCTATCTGCTGTTCCCGCTCGTCATCCGGGGCGCCTACCGGCTGCGCACGCGCACGCTGTTCGTCGTCGCGGGCGCGGGCCTGACCGGCATGTGGGGCGTCAACTGGTGGGCGGCCGCGCACCTTTCGCCGTCGCGGTGCGAGTGGCTGATGCGGCTCCCGGTGACCCGGCTCCCCGAGTTCGCGCTCGGCCTCGCCCTCGCGCTGGCCGTCGGCCGGGGCCTGCGCATTCCGCTGCGGCCGGGCGTCCTGGCCGCCGTCTTCGCCGCGTACACGGTCGTGTACGTGCACCGCGGCGCGTGGCTCCCGGACCCGGTGGCCGGTCAACTCTCCTGGTCCGTACGGCCGTTGGTCGCGCTCTTCTCCGTACTCGTGATCGTCGCCTATGTGCAGCGCGAGCGCGACGGATGGCGCGGCTGGCTGTGCACGCCGCTGATGGTGCGGCTCGGCGCGTGGTCGTACGCCTTCTATCTGCTGCACCAGACCGTGAACCGGCTGATCCTCGACCACTGGGGGCGGCCCGCCCCGACGAACGTCTCCGTGTTCACCCTGCTCGGCGTCGCGACCGTCACCGTCGCCCTGTCCTGGGCCGCGTACCGGTACGTCGAGGAACCCGCCCGGAGAGCGTGGACGCGCCGCCAATCCACTTAAAGTGACGGACAGTTGACTGAGCGTGACAAGAAGGGTGAATTGCGCGTAGTGTCCCGCCCCATGGCATGGAAGAAAGCCGTCAACGGCGCACTCCGGACGCTCACCGGATACCAGCTGACCCGCCCGCGGGTGCCCGTCCCGCGCGCCGCCACCGCCTCGAAGCCCGCGCCGCAGCCGAAGGAGCTCAAGCTCCCCGTCGACTACGACGACGAGGCCAAGGAGACGATCCGTACGGTCAAGCCGTGGACGATGACGTCGCCGGAGCGGCTCAACGCGTTCATCCTCGCGACCCGGCACGTCGTCAAGCACGGCATCCCCGGCGACATCGTCGAGTGCGGTGTGTGGCGCGGCGGTTCGATGCAGGCCTGCGCCAGGACGCTGCTGAGCTGCGGTGTCGCCGACCGTGACCTGTACCTCTTCGACACGTACGACGGGATGACCGAGCCCACCGAGGAGGACCTGCGGCGCGACGGCACCCCGGCCGCCACCATCCTCGCGCGCAACGGCAAGGACAAGGCGGTCTGGGCGTACGCGACCCTCGACGACGTCAAGTCCGGCTTCCAGAACGTGCCTTACCCCGCCGAGCGCGTCCACTACGTGCAGGGCAAGGTCGAGGAGACGGTGCCCGGCGAGGCCCCGGAGAAGATCGCGATCCTGCGGCTCGACACCGACTGGTACGCCTCCACCAAGCACGAACTCGACCACCTCTACGACCGGTTGGTGCCCGGCGGCGTCCTGCTCATCGACGACTACGGCTACTGGCAGGGTTCCCGGCAGGCCGTCGACGAGTTCCTGGAGGAGACCGGCGAGCGGCTGCTGCTGCTCCGGATGGACGAGGGGCGCATCGCGGTCAAGCCGTGAACTGTTCCTGAACTGCACGGATCCGAATCCCGGCCCCCGCGCCCCGTGGCGCGGGGGCCGGTCCGCGGTCACCCGTATGGCGCAGGACGGGTGACCGGGGGCGGTGGCACGGGTTGTTAACGAGTAGGTCCCTCGAAGGTCCACCGCCGGTCCCTCGCCGTTCGCCGGAAGGAATGTGCGCAGCGCATGACACCCCGCCTCACCGTCGTCGTCCCCATCTACAACGTCGAGAACTACCTCGGCACCTGTCTGGAATCGCTGGCGGCGCAGACCATGCCGGACCTCGAGGTCGTGATGGTCGACGACGGTTCCACCGACGGCAGCGGGAGCATCGCGCGCCAATTCGCCGCGGGGGACGCCCGGTTCCGCCTCGTCGAGCAGGCCAACGCCGGTCTCGGCGCGGCCCGCAACGCCGGCGCCCGGCACGCCACCGGCACCCATCTCGCCTTCGTGGACAGCGACGACGTGATCCCCGAGAACGCCTACGAGCTGATGCTGGACACCGTCGAGGCGTCCGGCTCCGACTTCGTCACCGGCAACGTCTTCCGGCTGCGCGCGGGCGGCGCCACCGAGCAGTCGCCCATGTTCCGCAAGGTGATGGCCACCACCCGCACCGCCACGCACGTCACCCGCGACTGGGACCTGCTGGCCGACCGCATCGCCTGCAACAAGGTGTTCCGGCGCGCCTTCTGGGAGGAGCACTCCTTCGCGTTCCCCGAAGGCGTGCTGTTCGAGGACATCCCTGTCGTGCTGCCCGCCCACTTCCTGGCCCGCTCCGTCGACGTCCTGTCCGACACCGTGTACCTGTGGCGCGACCGCGACGGATCCATCTCGAACCGGCGCGCCATCCCGCGCGCCGTGCGCGACCGCACCGCCTCCGTCTCCCACGTCAGCCGGTTCCTCGGCGAGCGCGCACAGTGGCGCGAGGGCAAGCGGCGCTACGACGCGTCCGTCGTCTCCGGCGACCTGTGGATGTTCATGGAGGCGCTGCCCGACGGGGACAGCGCCTACCACGAGGCGTTCCTCGACCACGCCAACTCCTTCGCGGACACGGTGGACCCGGCCGTCCTCGCCGAGCTGCCGCTCGGCCTGCGCGTGCGCTGGCGGCTGATCCGCGAGCGCCGGATGTCCGAACTCCTGGCGTTCATGGCGTACGAGAAGGCCAACCCGGGCGCCTTCCGCACCCGCCGCGGCCTGCGCGGGCGCCGCGCCGACTTCCCGGTGCTCGACCGGCGGCTGCCGCGCGGCGTCGCCGGACTCGGCAAGGCCGAGCTGCCCCTTGACGCCCGGATCACCCAGGCCGCCTGGGGCGAGGACGGCAGGCTCCGGCTCAAGGGCTACGCCTACGTCCGCAACCTGCCCGCGGGCCGCATCGCCGCCCGTGCCCGGATCGCCTGGCTGCGCGCGGGCAAGCGGCGCGCGGTGCCCGTGCGGCTGCGCACCGTACGCTCGCGCGAGGCCACGCTCGCCTCGCGGCAGGGGCTGCACAGCTACGACCGGGCCGGTTTCGAGGCCGTCGTCGACCCGGCGAAGCTGGTGACCGCACGGGCCAGCACCACCTGGAACCTGGAACTCGGCGCGTACGCCGGAGGCCTGCTGCCGCGCACCGGGCCGGTACGGATGAGCGGCCCCTGCCCGGTGCCGGTCCGCCACCTCGACGACTTCCTGCGCCTCGTGCCCGCCCTGAGCGAAGGGCGGCTGCGGCTGCGCGTGGAGCGCCTCAAGGCCCGCCTCGTCGACCACGCGCGCGACGGTGAACACCTGCTGATCGAGGGCGAGTTGGCGCCCGGAGCGCCCGGCGGCCTGATCGCGCTGCGCGTCGAGAACTGGCGTACCAAAGAGGCCCACGACCTCCCGGTCATCGTCGACGGCCGTGCCTTCGCCGCGCGCGTGCCCCTCGGTCTGTTCGGCGGCGTCGAGGACGCCGCCGACCCGTGGGGCGTCGGTCTCGTCCGCGACGGCGGCACGTGGAGCCCGCTGCCGGTGCGGCCCGACATCGCGCCCGGCCGGCACGCCCTGGGCGGCGGCCGCGAGCTGATGGTGCTCGCCAACCCGACCGGCAACACCGAACTGCGCGACCAGACGGTGCGCCCCGTCGTCGACACCCTGCGCTGGGAGGAGTGCGCGGCGGACAGCGCGTGCCGGGTCTGCGTCGACGGCGACGACGCCGGGCACCTGCTGCTCGCGGGCAGCTACCCGGGTGCAGGGCGCCGCGAGCTGGTGCTCGTGCACAGCGGCCACGACGAGGAGGCCGTGCTGCCGGTGACGCTCGCCGACGGCCGCTTCGAGGCGCTGGTGCGGCCGCACGCCGTCGCGGGCCCGGCGGGCACCCTGCCGCTGGCCGAGGGCAACTGGTACCTGTTCCTGCGCGAGCCCGGCGAGAGCGACCCCGAGCGCCGCGTGCCGCTCCTCGTCGCCCCCGCGCGCCACGCCGACCTGCCGCTCCCGCGCACCCTGCGCGGGCGGAACGTCACGGTGCAGCGCCGCCACCACGACCAGCTCCTGATCACCTCGGGCTCCTCGCTGCCCGAGCGGGACCAGGGCCGCAGCGCCCAGGCCGCACTGCGCGAGCGCTACAGCGAGCAGCGGACCCTGCCGCGCCGCGACGCCGTCCTCTACGTCAGCTTCGACGGCCGCCAGTACTCCGACTCGCCGCGCGCCGTCCACGAGGAACTCCTCGCCAGGAACACCGAGTTGGAGCACCTGTGGGTGGTGCGCGACCAGCAGGTGGACGTGCCGCCGGGCGTCGCCACCGTCGCCCTGTGGAGCGCCGAGTGGCACGAGGCGCTGGCCCGCTGCCGCTACATCGTCACCAACACGCACCTGCCCGAGTGGTTCGAGCGCGCCGAGGGCCAGTACGTCGTCCAGACCTGGCACGGCACCCCGCTCAAGCGCATCGGCCGCGACCTCGCGGGCAGCGCGTCCGCCGACCGCAAGTACATCGCGACGCTGCCCTCGCGCGCCGACCAGTGGTCGCTGCTCGTCTCCCCGAACAGCTTCTCCACACCGGTCCTGCGCGGCGCCTTCGGCTACGAGGGCGACGTCCTCGCCTCCGGCTACCCGCGCAACGACGTGCTGCACGCCGCCGACCGCGACAAGCTCGCCGCGTCCGTGCGCGAGCGGCTCGCGATCCCCGAGGACCGCCGGGTCATCCTCTACGCCCCGACCTGGCGCGAGAACCAGCCCCGCAAGTCCGGGCGCTACGGACTCGACCTCCACCTCGACCTCGCCGCGGCGCGCGCCGCGCTCGGCGACGACCACGTCCTGCTCGTCCGCCGCCACTACCTGGTCGGCGGCGCCGTCCCCGGCTCCGACTTCGTACGCGACGTCTCCCGCTACCCGGACGCGGCCGAACTCCTGCTGATCGCCGACGTGTTGGTGACCGACTACTCCTCGATGATGTTCGACTTCGCCCAGACGGGCCGGCCGATGCTCTTCCACACCTACGACCTCGACCACTACCGCGACACCCTGCGCGGCTTCTACTTCGACTTCACCGCCAAGGCCCCAGGACCGCTGCTGCGCACCAGCGACGAGGTGATCGCGGCGCTGCTCGACCCGGACGCCGCCGTCGCCGGGCACCGCGACGCGTACGAGCGGTTCCGCGAGGCGTTCTGCGACCTCGACGACGGCACGGCCGCCGCGCAGGTCGCCGACGCCATGCTCGGCCAGGCCGAGGACGGAGGCCGTCGATGAGCAGCGCCGTCGCCGAACTCTTCGACGTCAGCGTGGTCGTGGACTGCCCCGCGGGCACCGATCCGCAACGGCTGCGCGCCACCGTCGCCTCCGTCCTCGACCAGACCCTCGCCGGTACGGAGGCCGCGCTCACCGGCGAAGGCACCGGCGCGACCGGCGCCGCCCTCGCCGCCGACCACCCGCACCGGGTCCGCGTCGGAGCGCCCCGCGGCACCTACGTCCTGCCGCTCGCGCCCGGTGAACTCCTGGAGCGCAACGCCTGCCGCAACCTCTTCGCGGCCGCCCGGCGCACCGACGCCGACCTCGTCGCGGGCCGCTGGACGCGGCTGACCGGCACCGGCGCGAAGGAGAAGGCCCCCGAGTGGCACAGCGGCCTGTACGGGAGGACGCGGACGCTGACCGACGCCGCCGAGGCGCCGGAGCTGGTGACGCGGGAGGCGCTGAGCGCCGGGTACTGCGTGCGCAGGGCCTGGGCGGACGGGGTGAGGGCGGGCGCCGCCGGTCCTGCCCCCGTGGGCCTCGCCCTCGCCGCGCGCCGCATCACCCTCGTCCCCAACCTGATCACCACGCGCCGCGCCGCCCCCGACCCGCTGCGCGACCTGCCCGCCGCCGTCGAGACCCAGCGCCGCGCCCTCGCCCTGCTGACCGACCCCGGGCTGCGCACCGGCCGCGCCGTCGCGTTCCTCACCGACCACGTGCTGCCGTGCGCCCGCGCCTTCCTCGGCCTCTCCCGCGATCAGCGTGCCCAACGGGCCGCAGAATGCGCCGAGTTGCTCGACGGGCTCGTCCCCGACGACGCGCTGAGCGCGCTGGACCCGGCCGAGCGCACCGCCGTCGCCCGGCTCGCCGACGGTGACGCCGACGGCGTGCACACCGCCGCGTACGCCCTGGAGCACCCCGGCCACCTCAACCGCGTCACCCGGTGCGCCCGCGAGAAGGGCCGCCTCGTCATCGAGGGCACCCTCATGGCGCCCGCCGGGCTGATCGACGGCGAGCGCGCCGCCGTCCTCACCGCAGACCTCGCCCTCAAGGTGCGCGGCGCGAGCGCGCGGACGGTGACCGTGCCCGTCGACGACGTCCGGCTCACCGGCCGCACGATCACCTGGCGCGCCGACGTGCCGCTCACCCGGGCGGTGCGCCCGCGCGGCATCGGCGACCGGGTCTGGGACCCCCGGCTGCTGCTCACCGTCGACGGCGAGCCGCTGCCGCCGCTCGACCTGTTCGCGGAGAAGGACACCGTCCCCGCCCAGGGCACCGCGCTCCCGGCCCGCCCCCGCCTGAGCCGCCTCACGGCCGACACCTGGCAGCCGTACGTCACCGCGAAGCACCACCTCGCGCTCTGCCTGCTGCCACGCCGCCGCCCGGCCCGCAAGGCCAACGCGCTGGCCCGGTACGCCACGAACTTCCGCCCCGCCCGCAAGGCCAAGCGGCTGTGGAAGAAGCTCCGCACGGCCTACGAGGCCCTGCACACCCAGCGTTTCAAGACCCGGGTCTACCGCCGGATCCTGTGCCGGCTGCCCGTCAGCCGCGGCACCGTCGTCTTCGAGAGCCACATGGGCACGTGCTACGGCGACAGCCCCCGCGCCATCCACGAGGAACTGGTCGCGCGCAGGCGCGGGGCGCGCGTGGTGTGGTCGTACGCGAAGGATCCGGCCGGGTTCCCGAAGGACGCCACGCTGGTGCGCCGCTGGTCGTGGCGGTATCTGTGGGCGCTGGCCCGCGCCGAGTGGTGGGTCGACAACCAGGGCTTCCCGCACGCCCTCGACAAGCCGAAGCACACCACGTACCTCCAGACCTGGCACGGCTCCGCGTACAAGCGTATGGGCTACGACGAGATCCGGCACAAGACGCAGAACGCACCGCAGCGCGAGCAACTCATGCGCGCCGTGAGCCGGTTCGACCGCTTCCTGGTCCGCTCCGAGCACGACGTGCACACCCTCGCCCGCGCCTACCGCATCCCCGAGGAGCGGCTGATGCGCGTCGGCTACCCGCGCAACGACCGTCTCGTGGCCGCCCGCGAGCGCGACGAGCGCGAGGGCCGCTTCCCGCGCCCCGGCCTCGCGACGCGACTCGGCATCCCGGACCACCGGACGATCGTCCTGTACGCGCCCACGTTCCGCGGCACGCCGAAGAACAAGAAAGCCCAACTCCTGCTGGACGTCGCCGAGTTCGCCGAGCGTTTCGGTGACACGCACGTGCTGCTCGTGCGCGCCCACTACATGGAGGTCGCGACCCTCCCGGACACCCCGCCCGGCACCGTCGTCGACGTGTCCGCGCACCACGACGTCAGCGAACTCCTCTGCCTGGCCGACGTCTTGATCACCGACTACTCGTCGATCATGTTCGACTACGCGCTCCTCGACCGGCCGATCGTCCACTTCGCCCCCGACCTCGACACGTACGCGGCCGAACGCGGCAGCTACTTCGACCTGCGCGCCCGCGCCGGAGGCCCGGTCGTCGAGACCCAGGACGAGCTGCACCGCGCCCTCGCCGGGATCAAGGAGACGGACGCGGACTGGCAGGAGGCGCGGCGGGCGTTCGCCGCCGAGTTCGGGACGTACGACGACGGAGGCGCGGCCCGCGCCGTCGTCGACGCCCTCTTCACCCGAAAGGCAGCCACGTGACCAGGGATCTGTTCCTCGTCGCCAACACCACCGACGAACTCGGCGGCGTCACCGCCTGGACCCACCAGATGGCCCGCCTGTTCCGTTCGGCCGGGCATCGGGTGCATGTCATCGGCGTCCACGAGTCCGACCTGAAGATGGCGGTGCCCGAGGCCCCCGACTACCCCGTCACCAGCCTCTACAAGGCACACCCGCCGACCCCGCGCCCGCTGCGCGGCGCCCGCCGGTTCAGCGTGCCCGCCCGGCTCCGCGAGTCCCGCAGGATCGCCGCGAGGAAGCAGGCCGTGGCCCGGCTCGACGCCATCCTGGGCCCGGCGCCGGCCGGCTCCGTGGTCGTCGTCACGCAGGTGTGGCCGATGGAGTGGCTGCGCGAGATCGACACCTCGCACCTCACGGTCATCGGCATGAGCCACGAGTCGTTCGCGTACTCCCGCGCCTGCCACCGCTACCACTGGGTCAAGCGGCACTACCCGCACGTGGACCGCTGGCTGGCGCTCACCCAGGAGGACGCCGACATCTGGACCGCCGAGGGCCTGAACAACGTGGGCTTCATGCCCAACGCCCTCGCCCACCTGCCCGCGATCCCCTCGCCCCGCACCGACAAGGTCGTCGCCTCCATCGGCCGCCTCGCCGACCAGAAGGGCGTCGACATGCTCCTCGACACCTGGGCGAAGGTCGCGCCGCAGCGCGCCGACTGGCAGCTGCACGTGTACGGGGCGGGCGCCGACGAGCCCCAACTCCGCAAGCAGTGCACGGAGTTGGGGCTCGACACGTCGGTGAAGTGGCTCGGCCGCACGGACGACGTGCCCGGCGCCCTGGCCGCGTCCTCCGTGTTCGTCCAGTCCTCCCGCGGCGAGGGCTTCCCGCTCGCCCTCATGGAGGCGATGGCCAGCGCCGTCCCGTGCGCCGCGTTCGACTGCGCCCCCGGCGTCCGGGAGATCGTCCGCGACGGCGAGGACGGCCTGCTCGCCCCGCTCGGCGACCTCGACGCCCTCGCCGACCGCCTCCTGCGCCTCACCGGCAACCCGCGCATGCGCGACGCGATGGGGGAGCGGGCCCGCGTGAACGTCCAGCGGTTCTCGCAGGAGCGGGTGCTGGAGATGTGGGAGGACCTGTTCGCCCTGCTGGAGCGGTGAGCGGGAACCGGCGGTCCCCCTTCGGTGACGCCGGAGGGGGACCGGGTGGTGGGGCGGCCGGTCAGCCCCCGGCGGGGTGGGGCGCGCCCTGCGGTGCGGAGATCGTCTGGTGGGGGAGTGCCGTGCCGCCCGCGGCCGGTGCGGGCACCTGCTCGCCGAGGACGACGTGGCGTACGACGCGTTCGCCGGCGCGCCCGTCGTCGTAGGAGCAGAAGCGCTCGCGGAACGCGGCCCGCAGCTGCGCGGAGCGTGAGCCGCGCCAGTGGCCCGTGGCGAAGATGTCGATCAGCTCGTCCTCGGAGCGCGCGACGGCGCCGGGCGGGAAGGACCGCAGGTCGAAGTAGGTGCCGCGGGCGGCCTCGTACGCGTCCCAGTCGTCGGCGTGGACGACGATCGGACGGTCCAGGCACGCGTAGTCGAACATGAGCGACGAGTAGTCCGTGACCAGCGCGTCCGCCGCCAGGCAGAGCGACTCGACGCGCGGGTGGTCCGACACGTCGATGAGGCGGCCGCCCGCCGCGCGCGCCAGCGGGGCGTCGTACGCGTGGTGGGCGCGGGTCAGGATCACGAAGCGCGGGCCGAGCGTGCGCAGCATCCGCTCCAGGTCGAGCGTGAGGCGCTGGGTGACGCGGTAGTCCCGGTGCGTCGGCGCGTACAGGATCGCGGTCGAGCCCTCGGGGATGCCGAGCGTCTCGCGGATGTGCGCGATCTCCCGCGAACTCGCCTTCAGGAGGCGGTCGTTGCGCGGGTAGCCGTACTCCAGCGTGGTGTACGAGGAGGGGAAGACGCGCTCCCACACGAGGGTGGAGTGGCGGTTGGAGGACAGGACGTAGTCCCACTTGTCGACGTTGCGCAGCAGCGCCGCGAAGTCCGTGCCGCGGGCCGCCGCCGGGTGGTCCTGGAGGTCGAGGCCCATCTTCTTCAGCGGTGTGCCGTGCTGTGTCTGGATGAGGATCTGCGTGGGGCGCTTGACCAGGCGCCGGTCGAAGTTGACGTTGTTGACGAGGTACTTGGAGCGGGCGAGGGCCGTCCAGTACGCGGCGGTGCCGGGGGTGAGGCGGCGGGTCGCCGTCGGGATCGTGTGGTGGTGCGCGGGCTCCGCGATCCAGGACGTCCGCACGTGCGGGGCGTGCTCGCGGAACGCCTCTTCGAGGGCGCCCGGGTTGCAGCCGTGCCCGCGCCCCCAGTACGCGGCGAACACCGCCTCGTTCTCCCGTACGGGCAGCCGCAGCTGGACGCGGTAATGGAGCTGGAGGGCGGCCGCCTTGAGGGTGCGGCGGGCCCGCGTCGCGTACCGGCCCGCGCGCCGCGTGACGCGCAGCGCCGTCCACAGCGCACGGTAGGTGCGGTGCGTGCCGAGGCGGACCAGGGCGTGGCGCAGCCGGCTGCGGCGCGGCAGGCGGGCGCCCGGGGTGCGGTAACGGGCGTAGTGGGCGCGGGACCTGCGCAGGAACTCGGCGCGGCTGCGGCGCGGCAGCCGGCCCCGCTTGGTGAAGATCGTGGACAGGTGGTCGACCATGCGGGCGAACATCAGCGGCCGCCACTCCGCGTCCAGGTCAGGGTGCTGGTCGAGGAACTCGAAGACCCGCTCGTACTGCTCGAAGATGTCGAAGTGCTTGCGGGACGTGGTGCCCAGGATGTTGCCCTGGCGCCGCTGCCGGTAGTGCACGCAGACCCGGTCGAGCGTCGCGAGGGACTCGGCGGCCATCAGGGCCGGGTAGGTCCAGGGCGTGTCCTCGTAGTAGCCGGGCGGGAAGGTGAAGCCCTCGCGCTCGATGAACTCGCGGCTGTACGCCTTGTTCCAGACCACCATGAGCAGCTTCAACAGGCCGGGACGGTCGGCGAGTTGGAAGGACGCCGGGCCTTCCTCGGTGAGCAGGTACGCGTACTGGTTGCGGACCTCGCGGCCGTCCCAGAAGGTGCGCGCGTAGTCGTAGACCAGGATGTCGGGGGAGCCCGTCTCCTTGACGCGGTCCGCGATCGCCTGGAGCGCGCCCGGCGTGAGCGTGTCGTCGCTGTCGAGGAAGAGGACGTAGTCGCCGGTGGCGTGGCGCAGGCCCGCGTTGCGGGCGCGGCCGAGTCCCACGTTCTCGTCGAGGTGGACGGCGCGCACCCGGGCGTCGCGCGCCGCGAACTCGTCGATGATCTGCCCGCAGGCGTCCGGTGAGCAGTCGTCCACCGCGATCACCTCGACGTCCCCGAAGGACTGTTCAAGGACCGAGGCGAGGCACTCGTGCAGATACGCCTGCACCTTGTACACGGGGACGATGACACTGAACCGGGGCAAGGTGGCACATCCATGGGTCGGCGCGGGCATACTGCCCGGGAACGGCCGACGGATGAGATCGGTTACGCCGAATGCGGCATACGGGGGACGTGCGAAAGGGGCAGGCCCACGTGGCGGACCCGCCCCTCAACAGCACGTGCGTACGGGCTACTTCACGGCGCCCGCCATCACGCCGGACACGAACTGTCGCTGGAACGCGAAGAACACGGCCAGCGGGATCACCATCGAGATGAACGCGCCGGGGCCGAGCACGTCGACGTTGTTGCCGAACTGGCGTACCTGCGTCTGGAGGGCGACCGTGATCGGCTGGTTGCCGGTGTCCGCGAAGATCAGCGCGACCAGCATGTCGTTCCACACCCACAGGAACTGGAAGATGCCCAGCGAGGCGATCGCGGGTGCGCCGAGCGGCATCACGACCCGGACGAACAGGCGCAGTTCACCGGCGCCGTCGAGCCGGGCCGCCTCCAGGAGCTCCCGGGGGATCTCCGCGAAGAAGTTCCGCAGCAGGAACACCGCGAACGGCAGCCCGAAGCCGACATGGAAGAGGATCACGCCGAACAGCGAGCCGAAGATGCCGATGTCGCCGAAGAGCTTCGCGATCGGTACGAGTGCCAACTGCACCGGCACCACGAGCAGGCCCACCACGATCAGGAACCACCAGTCGCGCCCCGGGAACTCCATCCACGCGAACGCGTACCCGGTCAGCGAGCCGATCACGATGACGAGCAGGGTCGCGGGCACCGTGATCAGGGCGGTGTTGACGAGGGACTGGGTGATGTCGGAGTTCTCCAGGAGGCTGCTGTAGCTCTTGAAGGTGAGCTGGGACGGCTCGCTGAGCACCTTCCACCAGCCGGTCTCCGCCATGTCCTCCGGGGAGCGCAGGGAGGACAGGAGCAGTCCGATGGTGGGCAGCAGCCACACCGCGCCGACCACGAGCAGCACGAACTGGAGCAGGCCGCCGCTGACCGCGTCGCCGATCCGCCGCGCGAGCGACCGCTCGCCCTTCACGCTCTCGTCCACGGTGGTCATCGCCGTACCTCCCGCCGCAGTCGCCGCATGTTGAACCACATCACCGGGATCACGAGGAGCAGCAGAAGCACCGCGATGGCGCTGGCGAGACCCTCGTTGCTCTCGCTGAACGCGGAGCGGTACAGCTGGAGGGCGAGCACGTTCGCGTCGTCCTGCGAGGAGCCCGGCGCGATGATGAAGATCAGGTCGAAGATCTTCAGCACGTTGATCATCAGCGTCACGAGGACGACGGCGAGCACGGGCGCGAGCAGCGGCACCGTGACCCGTCGGAACACCTGCCACTCGGAGGCGCCGTCGACCCGGGCCGCCTCCAGGAGTTCCCGCGGGATGGAGGCGAGGCCCGCGCCGATCAGGACCATCGCGAACCCGGCCCACATCCACACGTACGCGACCATGATCGCGGTCGTCACGATGTTGAGGTAGAGGTCGAAGCCGCCCAGGTGGATGGTGAAGAACTTCTTGTCGCCGAGCCAGTCGACGCCGTTGTACGGCTCCGCGAAGTTGGCCTCGGGCAGGCGGAGCCGAGCCCCGTCGGCGGCGGCGGGCAGCGTGAACGTACCGTCGCTCGCGGCCGTCGTGGACGCGACGACCTTGCCGTCCTTCACGGCCTCGATCCGCATCCCGGGATAGCCGACCTCGCTCGCGTCGACCTGGTTCTTCTTCCCCGCCCCCTTGCCGAGCGTGAAGTCCTGCCAGGTCGTGCCGGTGACCTTCCCCGCTGTGGTCGGCGCCGCCTTCGGGGCTTTCGCGCCGTCCGGCATCTGGTCCGGCGCGACGCCGACGAGCGGCAGCAGGACGGGTGTTCCGGCCCGGACCGGATCCTTGGTCAGGAACGGGCCGCCCGCCTTTCCGGCGATGCCCGCGTCCGGCCGCGGATGCGCCTTCGGGAACGCGGACGACGAGACGAACGTGTCGTGCACCGAGGTGACGACCGCGTTCGCCGCGCCCTTCTCCGGGTCCTGGTCGTACACGAGGCGGAAGATGATGCCGGCCGCCAGCATGGAGATCGCCATCGGCATGAAGACGACCAGCTTGAACGCCGTGCCCCAGCGGATGCGTTCGGTGAGCACGGCGAAGATCAGGCCGAGCGCCGTGGCGACCGTCGGGGCGAGCACCACCCAGAAGATGTTGTTGTTGATCGCTGCTTTGGTGTCCTCGCGCGTGAACAGCGTCTCGTAGTTGTCGAACCCGATGAACGAACTGCCCGACGCGTTGAAGAAGCTGCGCACCACCGAGTACCCGATCGGGTACACGACGAGCGCGCCGAGCAGCACGAGCGCCGGCAGCAGGAACAGCAGCGCGATGGACTTACGGGTTCCGGTCACGCTCTTGACGCGGCCCGGAGGGCCGGCGGCCGTGGTCATCGCCGCGTCAGTCCTTGTACGCCTTGGCCGCGTCGGCCTCCAGTGTGCGCTGGGTGCCCGCGATGTCCTTCGGGTTCATCAGGAAGTCCTGCAACGCCTTCCACTCGCCCTTGCCGGGCGTCCCGCCGAACGCCTGCGGGGTCTGGTCCGACATGTCGAAGCGGAAGTCGTCGCCCGCGTCGATGACGGCCTTGGCGATCGTGCGCTGCACGTCGTTCGGGTACGCCGACAGGTCCACGTTCTTGTTCGGCGAGACGTAACCGCCGAGCTTGGCCTGGATCGTCGCCGCCTCCGGCGAGGCCAGCCAGGTCACCAGCGCCTGCGACGCCTTGGAGTCCTTCAGGATGACCGCCGCGTCACCGCCGCTGACCACCGGGGGCTCCCCGGACCCGACCGCGGGGAACGGGAACACCTTCGCGTCCGTGCCGATCTTCGCCTTGGTCTGCTGGATGTTGACCTGCGCGAAGTCGCCCTCGTAGACCATGGCGCCCTTGGGCTGGTCGCCGCCGGTGAACGTCTGCTCCACCGACTTGGTGAACTCGGTGCCCACCGCACCCTTGTTGCCGCCCGCCATGAACTCGCTCTTGCCCCACAGCTGCGCGAGCGTGGTCAGCGCGTCCTTCACGGACGGGTCGGTCCACTTGATCTCGTGCTTCGCCAGCTGGTCGTACTTCTCGGGGCCCGCCTGCGAGAGGTAGATGTTCTCGAACCAGTCGGTCAGCGGCCAGCCGTCGGCGCCGCCCACGGACACCGGCGTCACACCGGAGTCGGAGATCGCCTGCGCCGTCTTCAGGAACTCGTCCCAGGTCTTGGGCTCCTTGGCCGCCGCGTTCTCGAAGACCTTCGCGTTGTACCAGACCAGGGACTTGTTGGCCGCCTTGTAGTACGCCGCGTACTGCGTCCCGTCGACCGTCCCGAGGTCCTGCCAGCCCTTGCTGTAGTTCTTCGCGAGCTGGTCCTTGGCCTCCTTGCCGAGCGGCTTGGCCCACTTCTTGTCGACGGCCTGCTTGATGGCGCCGGGCTGCGGCAGCATCGCGACGTCCGGCGGGGCGCCGCCGGCCACCTTCGACCCCAGGAAGTTGATGATCGGGTCCTGTGCCGGTACGAACGTGACCTTGGCGCCCGTCCGCTTCTCGAACTCCGAGAGGACCTGCTTGAAGTTCTTCTGCTCCTCACCGGTCCACACGGCGGCGATCTCCACCGACTCGCCGTTCAGCTTGGGCAGTTGGAGCGAGGAGCCGGAGCTCTTCTCGCCTCCGCCACTCGGCTTCTTGCCGTCGTCGTCGTCCCCGCAGGAGGTCAGCGCGAGGGCCAACGACCCTGCGGTGACGGCTATGACGGCCTTGCGGAAGGTGCGTGTCCGAAGAGTGCTGCGCATCACTGCCCCGTTCTCGTCCTGAACGCTGAACGTACGTACTGAGCGCTTGTGTCCCGTGCGCTCTGGTCTACGCCCGGCCAGGGAGACCCGGCAAGAGTGCCGGTCATGTCAAGACGGTGATCGTGACGGGGTCGTGATGGGCGGCCCCTCCACCTAGGGCGATCTGGCCGCCGCCCCGCCTTGGGCAATCTGCCGCCAAGGGCGGCAGGGTGGGCAAGGCGGCCCCCCAGCGCGGGGCGAGCGCCCCGACAGGGCCCGCACCACAGCCCCGCCCGGCACGCACAGCCCCGCCCGGCCCGGCTAGAGCAGCGACGGCACCTCGCGCGCCGACACCGACCGAGCAGCCCGCTCCAGCGCACTCGCCAGCAACGCCAAGTCCGTAGGCCCGTTCCCCAGTTCCCGTACGGGCCGCCGGTCCGGCGGATCCCCCATCCGGGCCCAGTCCAGCGCCACGACAGTGGGCCGCTGCGTAGCGGTCCGGGGAATCCTCCCGGTCACCCGCCCCGCCTGCAACCCCACTTCACGCCCATCGCCCCCGAACACCCGCCCCCGCCCGGGCGCGACCTCCTCCGCCCCGGCGGAGCCCACCGCGTCGAGCACCACATACGGCCGCCCCGTCCACCCCGGCGCCCCGCCGGAGGCGAACGCCGCGACGAGATGCACCCCGAGCCGCTCCCCGTCCCGCGCCACGGCCTCGAGGGCCCGCACCACGGACCCCGCGGCGGGCCGCCCCGGCGAGCCGAGCGGCGGCGAGAGCAGCGCGTCCAGATCGTCCACGACGACCACCAGACGCGGCAGCGGCGGCGCGGTCTCGGTCTTCTCCCGGGCCGCCCCCGGCCGCAGCCGCATCGTCGAACTCGGCGGCGCGTCCAGGTCGGCCGCCCCGCCACCGCCCGCCGTGGGCACCGTCCGCTGGGCGACCATCCGCCCCGACACGGCCCGCTGGGTGTGCCACTCCGTGAAGTGCGTACGCCCTATGAGCTCGGCCCGCCGCTTCAGTTCCGTACTCAGCGACTGCGCGAACTCCCGCATCCGCACCGGGTCGTTGGCCGCGAGATGCGTGGTGACATGCGGCAGATCCGTGCAGACGCGCAGCCCGTCGGCGCGCTCGCTGCCGCCGCCCGCACCGCCCTGCCCGTCGACGAGGACGAGCCCGAGCCGGTCGGGCCGCTCGGCGGCGGCCAGGGACGCGGCGACCGCGCGCAGCAGTTCCGTACGGCCACTGCCCGCGGGCCCCTCGATCAGCAGGTGCGGCCCTTCGGCGGCCAGGTCGATGCCGACGGGGCCGCGCGGTCCGGCGCCGAGCACGGCCCACACCCGCCCGCCGAGCGACTCCGGATCGTCGGCGGCCGCGGCCCAACGCGCCATCAGGGACGCGGGGGTGGCCCGCGCGAGCCCCAACTCGTCCAGCAGGCGGGCGGATTGAGGCAGCGGCGCCGTCACGCGCGCGCCCGGCCTGCCGCCGGGACCGGCCGCCGTGTCCGTGCGCAGCGGGGCGAGCGCCCGCGCGAACCGCTCGGCCCAGGCGAGCGACACCGCGTCCACCGTGGCGACCGTGCCGTGCCCGACGAGCTGCCCGCGCGCGGCACGGTGCAGCCGCAGGGCCGTCGCCACGTCCCCGCTGAGCAGGGCCACGGCGCCGCACGCGCGGAACGCGGGCGACTGCGCGCACGCCTCCTCGAAGGTCCGCTCGACCGGCGACGCGGGGGAGGTGGCCGGGGTCTCCGCCAGGCACACCACATGGATGCCGGCCGCGGCGCCCTCGGCGGCGAGCCGCACGGTGGCCTCGCGCAGCGCGGCGGAACCGGGGTCGCCGTCGACGACGACGACCGTCGCGGTCTCCGCCTCCCCGGGGCGGTGCCCGGCGACGTGGTCGTCGAGGCGGCGAAGGAGTTCGCCGGTGCGCGCGGCCGCCTGCTCGCGGTCGTAGGCGAGCAGGAGGCGGCAGTCCTGGCCGTGCGCCGGACGCACATGGGGCAGCCAGCCGAGCCACGACCACTCGGCGACCCGCTGCTGCACGGTGCGGTCCCGGTCCGTGCTGATCAGGACGAGCTCCAGGCGGTCCGGCGCGTGCAGCCCCGCGAGCTGGGCGACGACGCAGCGGGCCAGGCCGGTCAGACGCGCCCGCGGGCCCGCGAGGCCGAGCGCCCCGGCCTCGGCGAGGCCCACCGTGACGGGGACCGCGGGCAGCAGCCCCGCCCCGTCCGGCGTGGGCCGGTCGACCGTGCCGAGCCGCAGGGCCAGCGACTCGGGGTGCCCGGGGCCGCGCTCCCACAGCCGGGGTCCGGGGCCGAGCGCGGTGAGCAGCAGCGCGGCGGCGTCCGGCCAGGTCTCGGCGGCGGCCTGGGGGCCCGGGGCGGGCTCCTCCTCGTACGACTGCGAAGAGGTGGGCGTGGACGGGGTGCGCAGGGCGTACGGCTCGTGGATCTCGTGGTGCTGGTCCTGCTCCTCGCGGCCGCCGCGGCGCAGCAGCCGGCCGAGGCCGCCGCGCTTACGAGGGGCGCGCGGCAGCGCGGTGCCGCGCGGTGGTGTGCCCACGCGCGTGCTCTCCGCGGCGGGCGCCGTGCCCTGCTCCGGCACGACCGGTTCGGGGACCACGGGCTCCGCGGGGTGCTCTCCCGCGGCGCCCCAGGACGCCTCCCCGTAGGCATGCCGCGTCTCGTCGTCTGTGGGCCCGGTCGCGTCGGCCTCGCCCTCCGGTGCGGTCCTGGGGCCGCCGAACTCCACCCGCACGTGTCCCTCGCCGTCCGGCGCCGTGCCCAGGGGCGCCGTGCGGGTCGCGTCGCCCGCGCCCGCGACGCGCAGCGCCGATTCGCCGAGGCGCAGCAGTGCGCCGGGGGAGAGGCGCACGGGGCGGGCGCCGAGGGGGCGGCCGTCCACCGTCGTACCGTTCGTCGAGCCCAGGTCGACGACCGTGACCCGGCCGTCGGCGGCCAGCGTCACCGCGCAGTGCAGCCGCGACACGTCCGGGTCGTCCAGCGGCACGTCCGCCTCGGCGGAGCGGCCGATGCGGATCTGCCCGCCGTGCAGCAGGTGCACCCCGCCCGCGTCGGGCCCGGCCACCACATGGAGCTGCGCCGCCGCGCCGTCCGGCTCGGGGCCGGGATCGGTCGGGGCGCCCAGCGAGAGCACCGCGCCGTCGGTCAGCGGTGGCTCCCCGAGCAGACAGCGCTGCGCGTCGAGCCGCTCGCCACCCGCGTACAGAACGGAAGAAGGGGCGTCGCCGCCCGCGACGGTCGCGGCGAGACCGGAGGCGACGGCCGCGAGCGCGGTGCCGGCGGGGGCGGTGACCAGGACGTCCGCGCCGTACGCGGTCGCGTCGGGGCGCATGCCCAGGGGGTCTACGACGGTAAGCCGGATCTGCATCGCCGTCTGCGGTCCCTTCTGCGCGGGCACCCGGGACGGGACAGCCCGCGGTCCCCCACCGCAGATTCCCCCACCACTACGGGCACGTCAGCCAGTGCTGGAGGCATCCTCGCACCTGCCACTGACAACACGCCCACCACCCACTCGTAAGTGATCTTGATTGGTCGGCTCTGCCCGCAAAAGTGCCTGCTCGGTGCCCGCTTGAGATCGGTCACGTCGTCCGGCGGCAACCAACGGCCCCAGCCGTGCGTCTTTCCGTCGAACACGGGTAGGGCGGGCTGCGAGGCCGCAGGGGAGGCCGTGGAAGATCGACAGCCTGTCCGGGGATGTCCGCCACTAGAGTGGGTCGGAACACCCGGAGACGGGTCGTCGATCAGCAGGACCGACAGCAAGTCCATCAGCAGTAGGCAAGCAGGGAGCGCATGACGTGCGGCCGGTAGGCAGCAAGTACCTGCTCGAGGAGCCGCTCGGACGCGGCGCCACGGGCACCGTCTGGCGAGCCCGCCAGCGCGAGACCGCGGGCGCCGAGGCGGCCGTCGCCGGGCAGCCCGGCGAGACCGTCGCCATCAAGGTCCTCAAGGAGGAGCTGGCGAACGACGCGGACGTGGTGATGCGCTTCCTCCGCGAGCGCTCCGTCCTGCTCCGCCTCACGCACCCCAACATCGTGCGCACCCGCGACCTGGTCGTGGAGGGCGAGCTCCTCGCCCTCGTCATGGACCTGATCGACGGCCCCGACCTGCACCGCTACCTGCGCGAGAACGGACCGTTCTCGCCGGTCGCGGCCTCGCTGCTGACCGCGCAGATCGCCGACGCGCTCGCCGCCAGCCACGCCGACGGCGTCGTCCACCGCGACCTCAAGCCGGCGAACGTGCTGCTCAAGCAGGACCACAGCGGGATGCACCCGATGCTCACCGACTTCGGCATCGCGCGCCTCGCCGACTCCCCGGGCCTGACCCGTACCCACGAGTTCGTCGGTACGCCCGCCTATGTGGCGCCCGAGTCCGCCGAGGGCCGCCCGCAGACCAGCGCCGTCGACATCTACGGTGCGGGAATCCTGCTGTACGAGCTGGTCACCGGGCGTCCGCCGTTCTCCGGCGGCAGCGCCCTCGAAGTCCTCCACCAGCACCTCAGCGCCGAACCGCGCCGCCCCTCCACCGTCCCTGACCCGCTGTGGACGGTCATCGAGCGCTGCCTCCGCAAGAACCCGGACGAGCGGCCGAGCGCGGAGAACCTGGCGCGTGGCCTGCGGACCGTCGCCGAGGGCATCGGCGTGCACGCGAACAGCGCGCAGATCGCCGCCGCCGAGGGCGTCGGCGCTCTGCTGATGCCGGACCCGGACCCGGCGCAGGTCCCGGGCATCCCGGGCGCCGCCGACCCGACGCAGGTGCTGCCGAGCAACGCGGGCTCGTACGACCCGAACGCGGCCACCAGCGTCATGCAGCACCAGTCCGGCAACCAGTATGCGGACGCGGACCCCACCTCCGTGCTGCCGAACAACCGCGGCGCCGCCGACCCGACCGCCGTCATGCCGCCGGTCCCGCAGGACCCGCCGCAACAGCAGCAGATGCCGGACGCGTGGGGCAATCAGCTGCGCGCGGCCCGCGACCGCAACGAACAGACGCAGATCCAGTACCTCGACCCGAACGACGACCCCCTGCGCCGCCGTCCGCAGCGCCAGGTCGCCCGCCCGCAGCAGGAGCCGCGCAGGCAGCAGCCGCAGCAGTACGCGCAGCGGCAGCAGCGTCCCGCGCCGCGCCAGGCCCCGCAGCCCCAGCAGCAGCCGCAGCAGTACGCGCCGCCGCAGGCACCGCCGCCCCAGCAGCCGCGGCCGCCGCGCGAGCCGCGTCAGCGCAGCGCCAACCCGATGAAGATCCCGGGCCTCGGCTGCCTCAAGGGCTGCCTGTTCATGATCGTGATCCTCTTCGTGGTGAGCTGGCTGGTCTGGGAGTTCACCCCGCTCCAGGACTGGATCGGCACGGGCAAGGGCTACTGGGCCCAGCTGTCCGACTGGTTCGACACGGTCACCGGCTGGATCGGCGACCTGGGCGGCAATTCCGGCAACTAGACAGCAACTTGTAGGTGGCGTTGGAGATTTGTCGACATCCGACGGGTGATTTCCCCCGCTGATGCGTTGGTTGGCGTCCGAGCCGCGTAGCTTGGGCGCCAACACGCGTCTGTAGGAGCAGTCTTGGCACGGAAAATCGGCAGCCGGTACACCGCACACCAGATCCTGGGTCGCGGCAGCGCCGGCACCGTGTGGCTGGGCGAGGGACCCGACGGTCCCGTCGCCATCAAACTTCTGCGCGAGGACCTCGCCTCCGACCAGGAGCTGGTCGGCCGCTTCGTCCAGGAGCGCACCGCCCTGCTGAGCCTCGACCACGCGCGCGTGGTGGGCGTCCACGACCTCGTGGTCGACGGAAACGACCTCGCCCTGGTCATGGACCTCGTCCGGGGCACCGACCTGCGCACCCGCCTCGAGCGCGAGCGGCGCCTGGCCCCCGAGGCCGCCGTCGCCATCGCCGCGGACGTCGCCGACGCGCTGTCCGCCGCGCACGCCGCGGGCATCGTGCACCGCGACGTGAAGCCCGAGAACATCCTCCTGGACATGCAGGGCCCCATCGGCCCCGGCGGCGCGCACCCGGCGCTGCTCACGGACTTCGGCGTCGCGAAGCTGATCGACACCCCGCGCCGCACCAAGGCCACGAAGATCATCGGCACCCCGGACTATCTCGCCCCCGAGATCGTCGAGGGGCTGCCGCCCCGCGCGGCCGTCGACATCTACGCCCTGGCGACCGTCCTGTACGAGCTCCTGGCCGGCTTCACGCCGTTCGGCGGCGGCCACCCGGGAGCGATCCTGCGCCGCCACGTCACGGAGACCGTCGTCCCGCTCCCCGGCATCCCGGACGAGCTGTGGCAGCTGCTCATCCAGTGCCTCGCCAAGGCCCCGGCCTCCCGTCTGCGCGCCTCCGAGCTCGCCGCGCGGCTGCGCGAGCTCCAGCCCCTCGTGGCGGGCATGGCCCCCCTGGACGTCGACGAGCCCGACACCGAGCCGCTCCCCGACGAACCCGAGATCACGGACCCGGAGCCGTCCGAGTCGCCGGTCCCGCGCCGCGGTGCCGTCTCCCTGGTCCCCGGCTCCACGCCCACCGACTCCAACCGCGACACCCATACGTCGATGAGGGTCCCGGCGCCGGACGAGCTGGCCGGCGGCGCCCGCGGCACGGCCCGCGCCCCCCGCGCCAGCGGCGCCCCCCGCCCCGGTTCGGCCCGCAACCGCTCCTCGGCCCGCCGCCGCCGGATCACGCTGGGGGTGGCCGGGGTGGTCCTCGCCGCGGCGATCGGCGGCGGCATCTACGCGGCAACGTCGGGCGGCGACCAGTCACCGCCACCGGACAGCGAGAACTCGGCACCGGCGTCGCCGTAGGCGGTGCGTTGTCGTCCGCGGGTGGGCGGGGGCTGGTCGCGCAGTTCCCCGCGCCCCTGCGGCAGCGGCTTCGCCGCTCAGCCATACGTCGGGGAAATGCGCGCGAAGCGCATGCATTTCAGGGGCGCGGGGAACTGCGCGACCAGCCCCCACCGGACCCGCACCCGACCACGCACCCCGAAACCCCAGCCCCGGGCCCCCGGACCCGCACCCGGCGGAGACCACTTGCCCCAGCCGTTAGGCTGGTCTCGTGGCAGTCGTCGATGTTTCCGAAGAGCTGAAGTCCCTCTCCTCGACCATGGAGTCGATCGAGGCCGTCCTGGACCTCGACAAGCTGAGGGCAGATATCGCCGTGCTCGAGGAGCAGGCGGCCGCGCCGTCCCTCTGGGACGACCCCGAAGCGGCACAGAAGATCACCAGCAAGCTGAGCCACCTCCAGGCGGAGGTGCGCAAGGCCGAAGCGCTGCGCGGCCGTATCGACGACCTCGGCGTCCTCTTCGAGATGGCCGAGGAGGAGGACGACCCCGACACCCGCGCCGAGGCCGAGTCCGAGCTCGTGTCCGTCAAGAAGGCGCTGGACGAGATGGAGGTCCGTACGCTGCTGAGCGGCGAGTACGACTCCCGCGAGGCGCTGGTCAACATCCGCGCGGAGGCCGGCGGCGTCGACGCCGCGGACTTCGCCGAGCAGCTCCAGCGCATGTACCTGCGCTGGGCCGAGCGCCACGGCTACAAGACCGAGGTCTACGAGACGTCGTACGCGGAAGAGGCCGGCATCAAGTCGACCACCTTCGCCGTCCAGGTCCCGTACGCCTACGGCACGCTCTCCGTGGAGCAGGGCACGCACCGCCTGGTCCGCATCTCCCCGTTCGACAACCAGGGCCGCCGCCAGACGTCCTTCGCGGGCGTCGAGGTGCTCCCCGTCGTCGAGCAGACCGACCACGTCGAGATCGACGAGTCGGAGCTGCGCGTGGACGTCTACCGTTCCTCGGGCCCCGGCGGCCAGGGCGTGAACACGACGGACTCCGCGGTCCGTCTGACCCACATCCCCACCGGCATCGTGGTCTCCTGCCAGAACGAGCGCTCCCAGATCCAGAACAAGGCCACGGCGATGAACGTGCTGCAGGCCAAGCTCCTGGAGCGCCAGCGCCAGGAGGAGCGCGCCAAGATGGACGCCCTCAAGGGCGACGGCGGCAGCTCCTGGGGCAACCAGATGCGGTCGTACGTCCTGCACCCGTACCAGATGGTCAAGGACCTGCGTACGGAGTTCGAGGTCGGCAATCCGCAGGCCGTTCTCGACGGTGAGATCGACGGTTTCATCGAGGCCGGAATTCGCTGGCGCAAGCAGACCGAGAAGTAGTCACCGCTTTATCGACAAGGCAACTGCCGCTCTGTGAGCGGCAGTTGCCTTTTGTTGTGCGTGAAATGTGAAGGCGTTTGCGCCTTTTACGTCACAGTCACATGTCCGTACGACGGTCAAGTCGCTCTATTGCGGACATTGCGTGCGCAACGACCTTGACGTTGATCTGAAAACTGGGAAGGCTGGCGCGCGGCATGCGTATCAGTGGGACGTGTGTGAACGGGGGAGGGTCGAACGCGACCCCTGCTGCCCCTGAACGAACGCCGTCCCGGGCGCTGCTCCATTGACGATTGGCTACTGGGGGTAGCAGACAGATGACCAAGAAGACGCGTATCCGTGTGGCGCGTATAGCCGCCGGCGCGGTGATCGCTGCCGGTGCGTCCCTGACCGCCGCGGGTGCCGCCTCCGCGCTTGAGATCGACGTCCCGGGGCTGGCTGGTGTCAGCGCGGGTGAGGACGGTGTCGGCATCACCGTGACCGGTGGCGCCGAGGGTGGCGGGACCGAGGGCACGGTCGGCGGCGGCGCCGTCGCCGGGGTCGACGCCGGCGCGACGACCGGCGGCGCAGCCGCGGCGGGCGGTTCCGCTGCCGCGGGCGGTTCCGCCGCGACCGGTGGCTCGTCGTCGACGGGCGGTTCGGCCGCGACCGGTGGTTCGTCGTCGACCGGTGGTTCGGCCGCGACCGGTGGTTCGTCCTCCACGGGCGGTTCGGCCGCGACCGGCGGCTCCTCCTCGACCGGCGGCTCGGCCGCGACCGGTGGTTCGTCCTCCACGGGCGGCTCCTCCACCGGCGGTTCCTCCTCGACCGGCGGTTCCTCGTCCACCGGCGGTTCCTCCTCCACGGGCGGCTCCTCCACCGGTGGTTCGTCCTCCACGGGCGGCTCGTCCTCCACGGGTGGTTCCTCCTCGACCGGTGGTTCGTCCACCGGCGGCGACAACACCAACCCCGACGGCAACAACAACCCCGTCGAGCAGGGCCAGGGCAAGGACAGCCTGCAGGACACCGGCACCACGCCGGCCGAGCAGACCGCCGACCAGGGCAAGGGCGGCGAGCTGGCCGAGACCGGTGCGGACGGCACCACCGTGCTGCTCATCGGTGCCGCGACGATGATCGCGGGCGGCGTCGGCTTCCGGCTCCTGCCGCGCCTCGTCGGCAACCGCGGCGGCGCTGCCGCGTAAGGCATGCGCGAAGGCCCGGAGCCGCTCGGCGGCTCCGGGCCTTCGGTGTCTCTGGGGTCCCGCTACACGGTCTGGTGCGCGAGCAGCGCCACCGCCGCCACAAGGACCGCCACCAGCGCTATCAGCGCGGCCGGGCTGACGCCCGACAGGGGGCCCTCCTGCTGGAGCCGCTCGCGGTTGGCCCGGCACACGGGGCAGCGGCCCTCGCTCACGGGGGCCGCGCAGTTCGCGCACACCAAACGGTCGTAGGTCATGCGCTTCTCCTCCTCCCGCGCGGCGAAGCCGGCCAAGGGATTTCCCACTGGTTCTCTCCGCTCAACGCTCCGGGAAACGCAACCGTTCCCCCTACCACTGTGCCAGCTTCCCGGATTTTCGGCGCGCCCCGCCCCCAGGACGGTCCCTGACCAGGCAGGGGATGGACAAAAGCGGCACCGGGATCGGCTCCGTACGGGGACAAAACGCGCAACCGGGGACGGCGCCTGCGCTCCGCATGCCGGTTCGCGTATGGTCACGCTCACCTACCCCCGGCGACCTGTGGTGCACCCGTGATCCGATTCGACAACGTCTCCAAGGTCTATCCCAAGCAGACCCGACCCGCCCTCAGGGATGTCTCCCTGGAGGTCGAGCGCGGTGAGTTCGTCTTCCTGGTCGGCTCGTCCGGCTCCGGCAAGTCGACGTTCCTGCGGCTCATCCTGCGCGAGGAGCGGGCCAGCCACGGCCAGGTGCACGTCCTGGGCAAGGACCTGGGACGCGTATCCAACTGGAAGGTCCCCCAGATCCGCCGCCAGCTCGGCACGGTCTTCCAGGACTTCCGCCTGCTGCCCAACAAGACCGTCGGCGAGAACGTCGCCTTCGCGCAGGAGGTCATCGGCCGGCCGCGCGGCGAGATCCGCAAGGCCGTCCCGCAGGTGCTCGACCTCGTCGGCCTCGGCGGCAAGGACGACCGGATGCCGGGCGAGCTCTCCGGTGGTGAGCAGCAGCGCGTGGCCATCGCCCGCGCCTTCGTGAACCGGCCCAAACTGCTGATCGCGGACGAGCCCACGGGCAACCTCGACCCGCAGACGTCCGTCGGCATCATGAAGCTCCTGGACCGCATCAACCGGACCGGCACCACCGTCGTGATGGCCACCCACGACCAGAACATCGTGGACCAGATGCGCAAGCGCGTCATCGAGCTGGAGCACGGCCGCCTCGTGCGCGACCAGTCGCGCGGCGTCTACGGCTACCAGCACTGAGAGAAGTACAGAGAAAGCTGCGAAAGGCTCAGTAGACGCTATGCGTGCCCAATTCGTCCTGTCGGAGATCGGCGTCGGTCTCCGCCGCAATCTCACGATGACCTTCGCCGTGATCATCTCGGTGGCCCTCTCGCTCGCGCTGTTCGGCGCCTCGCTCCTGATGAGCGACCAGGTGGGCCAGATGAAGGGCTACTGGTACGACAAGGTCAACGTCTCGATCTTCCTGTGCAACAAGGGAGACGCCGAGTCCGACCCGAACTGCGCCAAGGGTCCGGTCACGAACGAGCAGAAGGACCAGATCCTCGCCGACCTCAAGAAGCTGCCCGTCGTCGACAAGGTGGCGCACGAGTCGCAGGACGACGCGTACAAGCACTACAAGGAGCAGTTCGGCGACTCCCCGCTGGCCAGCTCGCTGACGCCGGACCAGTTGCAGGAGTCGTACCGGATCAAGCTGAAGGACCCGGAGAAGTACCAGGTCATCGCGACCGCGTTCAACGGCCGTCCCGGTGTGCAGTCCGTGCAGGACCAGAAGGGCGTGCTCGACAACCTCTTCCGGCTGCTCGGCTACCTCAACTGGGCGGCGGGCGCGGTGATGGCGGTCATGCTCGTGGTCGCGCTGCTGCTCATCGTGAACACCGTCCGCGTCTCCGCGTTCAGCCGCCGCCGCGAGACCGGCATCATGCGGCTCGTCGGCGCGTCCGGGTTCTACATCCAGGCGCCGTTCATCATGGAGGCGGCGGTCGCCGGACTCATCGGCGGCGGCATCGCCTGCACGATCCTGGCGGGCGGCCAGTACTTCGTGATCGACAACGGCGTGGCGCTCTCCGACAAGCTCCAGCTCATCAACTTCATCGGCTGGGACGCCGTGTTGACGAAGCTGCCGCTCATCCTCGCCGTGAGTGTCCTGATGCCCGCGCTGGCCGCTTTTGTGGCGTTGCGCAAGTACCTCAAGGTGTGACGAGTCTCCTGCGCGACCCGGGGCGCCGTACGGTTCAACAACCCGTACGGCGCCCCGTGTTGTCCTAGACTCACCGACATGTCAGGCCCGGATCCGCTGCTTCGGACGTCCCGGCCCCGCCGCTACGGTCGTGGGGCGGCCCTGACATTGATCTTCGCGAGCGTGCTCGCGGCGGGTGCCGCGACCGGATCCTGGCCCGGTGACGGCCGGAAATCGCCGGAGGAGCACGGCAATTCGGTCGCCGCCGCGCACGAGGAGCCGCTGGAGGACGCGACCCGGGCCGCGCGGGAGGCGATGTCCGACGGCAAGTCGCAGCAGGAGTCGGCGCAGGCAGCCGAGGAGGCCGTCAGCCGCAGCGGCGACCGGTGGGGCGCGGTCTACTCCCCGGGCGAGTACGAGGAGTTCGAGCAGGCCCTCGACGGTACGTACACCGGGGTGGGGCTGCGCGCGAAGCGCACCGCCGACGGCGCGGTCGAGGTCTCCAAGGTCCGCGAGAGATCGCCCGCCCAGCTCGCCGGCATCCGTGAGGGCGACCGGATCGCCGCCGTCGACGGCAGGCCCGTCTCCGGGCGGCCCGTCACCGAGGTGCTGACCCTGCTGCGCGGCGAGCACGCGGGCACGTCGGTCCGGGTCGGTCTCCAGCGCGGCACGCGCGCGTGGAGCGAGACGCTGCGCCGCGCCAACCTGTCGACCGAGTCCGTCACCGTCGCGCATCTGCCCTCGGGCCCCGTGCTGATCAAGGCCACCGCCTTCACCAAGGGCTCCGGCGCCCAGGTGCGCAGGGCGGTGCGCGAGGCACCCGCGCGCGCGGGCGTCGTGCTCGATCTGCGGGGCAACTCCGGGGGCCTGGTCACCGAGGCGGTCACCGCGGCCTCGGCGTTCCTCGACGGCGGCCTCGTGGCGACGTACGACGTACGGGGCAGGCAGCGCGCCCTGCACGCCGAGCGGGGCGGCGACACGTCCAGACCGGTGGTCGTGCTCGTCGACAGCGGGACGATGAGCGCGGCCGAACTGGTCACCGGAGCCCTCCAGGACCGCGGCCGCGCGGTCGTCGTGGGCACCAGGACCTTCGGCAAGGGCTCGGTCCAGATGCCGAGCCGGCTGCCCGACGGCTCCGTCGCGGAGCTGACCGTCGGGCACTACCGCACCCCCTCGGGCCGCGGCGTCGACGGACGCGGCATCACCCCCGACCTGGAGGCCGACGAGCGGGCGCTGCCGCGGGCCGAGACAGTATTGAGTGGCCTCGGGTCCCCCTCGTAGTGCGAAAATGGCCAGCACTATGGCCAAGGGAATGTACGTACCGAAGGAGTCCCAGCCCAAGCAGGGCAAGGGGGACGCGTCCAAGAAGGACGGCAAGCGCAAGATCGTCGCGCAGAACAAGAAGGCGCGGCACGACTACTTGATCATGGACACCTACGAGGCCGGCATCGTGCTGACCGGTACGGAGGTCAAGTCGCTGCGGCAGGGGCGGACGTCCCTGACCGACGCGTTCGTCCAGATCGACGGGCGTGAGGCGTGGCTGCACAACGCCCACATCCCCGAGTACAGCCAGGGCACCTGGACCAACCACTCCGTGCGCCGCAAGCGGAAGCTGCTCCTGCACCGCGACGAGATCGACAAGCTGGAGTCGAAGTCGCAGGAGACGGGGCACACGATCGTGACCCTCGCGATCTACTTCAAGGACGGCCGCGCCAAGGCCGAGATCGCGCTGGCCAAGGGCAAGCGGGAGTTCGACAAGCGGCAGACGCTGCGCGAGCAGCAGGACCGCAGGGACTCGGACCGGGCGATCGCGGCGGCGAAGCGCCGGCAGCGGGCGCGCGAGCGCTGAGCCCGTCAGGAATAGGCTGGCATCGTCGCGCGTTGGTCACGTACGATGGAACACGTCCTCCACGGTGAGGACACCGGGTCTTCGGGCCCAGTTTGATAAATCAACATGGGGATGATCGGTTTCGACAGCGGATGTCGAAGCAGGGGAAGCGTGTCGAGGAAGCGGCAATGATCTCGTAAACCATATGTCGCAACCAATAATCGCCAATTCTAAGAGCGATTCCCAGTCCTTCGCCCTCGCTGCCTAATAACAGCGACTGAAGGACCCTAAAAGGGTGTCAGCCCGGGGATGTTCCCGACCCGGATCCTGGCATAATCTAGGGAACTAAACCATCGAGCCCGGTCACGGGGTTCGATGGGAAATCAAACAGTGACTGGGCCCGTCGGCGACTTGTTCGCGTGATCGCCGGGGCCGAGAAAATCGCAGCGAACTGCACACGGAGAAGCCCTGCTGCTGCACCGTTGGACGCGGGTTCGATTCCCGCCATCTCCACTCATCCCATGTGGGCAAAGGCCCGGTGACCTCAACGGTCACCGGGCCTTCGTCATGCCCGCCCCCTTGTGGACTTGGTCTGTACCTGCCACGCTCTCGGCGCCGCCCCCCACGCCCATCCCCCCGCTACGGAGGACCGGATGCGTCTGAGACTTCTCGGCGTACTGACCCTGCTCGCCGCGCTCTTCGTCCCGCTCACCGGCTCGCCCGCCTCGGCGGCCACCACCCCGCCGCAGATCTACGGTGCCTGGCACTGCGGTGACGACGCGTGCATCTGGGGCACCGTGCGCAGCGTCAGCGAGTTCGACTCCAAGAACCACTGGCTGATCGACCGCGGTGACGGGCGCCCCTCCGTCAACCTCGTCGTGCTGAGTTTCCTGGAACCGCAGAAACTCCTGCACCGCACCAATGACGCCACCACCGCGAACGGTGTGCCCAAGGGAATCACCCCGGAAATAGTGCAGTACTTCACGTCCCGCGGAATTCGCGTGATGCTTTCCATCGGCGGCATCACCTACACCGACGCATGGGACGCCGCCCTCGCGGAGAACGCGCGGCAGCTCGGGCTCAACGCCGCCGCCGTCGCCACCCAGCTCGGGGTCGGCATCGAGATCGACTACGAGCAGAACACCAACCCGAACCTCGCCGGGCTCCAGACCTTCATCGATGCCTACCGCTCCGTGCACCCGTACGACGCCTCGGGCGCCGCCCCGGCCGCGCGGCTCACCCTCGACACCGCCGCCGGTGACCGCTGGCTGATCGGCATCAACCGCAAGGCCACCGCCGACTGGCTGCGCACCGACACGCCCGTCCTCGACTACGCCAACGCCATGGTCCCGGCCCGCCAGCCCTCCACCAGCTCGGCGATCGCCAACTGGCAGGAGCACGTGGACGGCAAGCCCACCTACTCCCCGCCGGTGCCGCCGCTCGCCCCCGCGAAGTTCACCGGCGCCGTCTACATCAGCGACCAGAGCAAGACCCTCCCCGAGTGCACCGACTTCGCCACGTCGCTGCAGAAGTCGACGGGTTCCTTCACGCAGACCGTCGCCCCGAACGGCGCGGGCACCACCTCCGGCATGCTCGGCTACATGTTCTGGGCCGCAGAGAAACCGTCCACCCGCGGCTCGGGCACGGTGCCGCCGAACACCTGCGAGGGCGGTGTCGGCGCGGGAGCCACCGCGTACGGGATGCCGCTGCCGATGCCGGCGCTGCGGCAGGGGTGACGGGGCCCGGCCACCGGCCCGGGGCGTCGCATCGAGCCATACCCGCCTGGCCGCTCGTGGGGTCTTGGCCCGCGCCCGGGTCTCCGGGATGCTCCTGAGGCATGAGCAGACCTGACGGAACCGTGAGACGAGAGCACGTCAACTCCCGTACGAGAGCGCGGCGGTGGGCCCTGCCCGCCGTCGCGGTCGTCGTCGCCGCCACGTTCTCCTGGGGCGCGCCCGCCGGGGCCGACTCCGATCCCAGCGGGCTGACCGAGGCGATCGACACCATCCTCGGTGACCCGCGGATGGAGGGCGGGGCGGCGAGTGTCGTGGTCGCCGACGCCCGCACCGGCGAGACGCTGTACCAGCACAGCCCGACCGGGCGGCTCATGCCCGCCTCCAACACCAAGCTCGCCACGTCGGCCGCCGCGATGGGCGTCCTCGGACCCGGCTACCGGTTCACCACCGACGTGCTCGCCGACGGGCGCGTCAAGGACGGGGTGCTCGGCGGGGACCTGTACCTGCGCGGGACCGGCGACCCGACCACGCTCGCCGCCGACTACGACAAGCTCGCCGCCGACGTCGCCGCGGCAGGTGTGAAGCGGGTGAACGGGCGGCTCGTCGCCGACGACACCCGGTTCGACGCGCACCGGCTCGGCGACACGTGGGGCGCCGACGACGAGTCCTCGTACTACGCCGCCCAGATCTCGGCCCTGACCGTCGCGCCCGACACCGACTACGACGCGGGGACCGTCATCGTCGAGGCGAAGCCCGGCGCGAAGGCCGGGGACAAGCCCGTCGTCAGCGTCACCCCCAAGAACGACTACGTGCACATCGACGTCAGCGGCGCGAGCACCGTCGGCGCCGGGGGAGCGGACACCCTCGCCGTCGAGCGGCAGCACGGGACCAACACCATCACCGTCAGCGGGACCGTCCCGGTGGGCGGGGACACCACCAAGGAGTGGGTCACGGTGTGGGAGCCGACCGGGTACGCGGCCGCCGTCTTCCGCGACGCGCTCGCCGCCCACGGAGTGAAGGTCGGCGGCGCCACCCGGCTCGGCCGGGCCGCGCCCGAGAGCGCCAGGCGGCTCGCCGCGCACGACTCCATGGCGCTCAAGGACCTCCTCGTCCCGTTCATGAAGCTGTCCAACAACATGCACGCCGAGGCCCTCGTCAAGGCCATGGGGTACGAGCGGACGGGCCGGCCCGGGAGCTGGGAGGACGGGCTCGCCGCCGTCGCCGACTACCTGAAGGGCGCCGGGGTCGACGCCGGCAGGGTCCGCCAGGTCGACGGCTCCGGCCTCTCCCGCAAGGACAACTTCGCGGCCCGGCAGATCGCCGACCTGCTCCTGTCCGTACGCGACGAACCCTGGTACGCCGACTGGTACAGGTCGCTGCCGGTGGCCTGCGACCCCGACCGGTTCGTCGGCGGGACGCTGCGGACCCGGATGTGCGGCACCCCGGCCGCCCTCAACGCCCGGGGAAAGACGGGGTCGTTGACCGGTGCCTCCGCTCTGTCCGGCTATGTGAAGGACGCAGACGGGCGCGAGCTCGTCTACAGCGTCGTACAGAACAACTACCTGGTGTCCTCCGTGAAGCCCCTGGAGGACGCCATCGTCGTCACCCTCGCCAAGTCGTCCGCGGGGGAGACCGTGACCGCGGTCCTTCCCAGATCCACGCGCTCGGTCCCCGCGGCCGAGCGGCGCGGAGACCTGGAGTGCTCGTGGCGCAAGCCCGCCGCTTGTTGAGTCACCGGGTGCCGCGCACGTAGCCGTAGAGCGACAGGAGCAGCGCGAGCGCCGCCGCCGTGACCGGCACGGTGTACGCCGCGGTGGGGCCCCAGTGCTCCACCGCGGCGCCGCCCGTCGCCGAGCCGCACGCGATGCCGCCGAGGATGCCGGTCACCGCGAGCGTCATGCCCTCGTTCAACTGGCCCTCGGGGGTGCGCTGCTGGACGAGGGTCATGCCCGTCACCATCGTCGGCGCCGTCGCCATGCCGGCGACCAGGAGCGCGCCGCCCAGCGCGAACAGGGAGCCGGTCGACCACGCCGCGAGCAGCGGGAGGGTCATCAAGGCCGCCATCGCCGCGACGCACGGCGGGTGACGGCGGGCGGCCGGGCCCGTCGGTTTCAGGGCGCCGTAGACCAGGCCCGCCGCGCACGAACCCGCCGCCTGGAGCGCGAGGATGCCGCCCGCCCACACCTTGTGGCCCTGCGCGTCCGCGAACGCGACGGTGACGACTTCCAGCGAGCCGAAGATCGCGCCCGTCGCGAGGAAGGCGACCAGGAGCGGCGGCATCCCGCGCGCGCGAAGCGGCGTCCTCGTCGTCTTCGTACGGGCGTGGGCGGGCGGTTCCGTCGCACGCTGCGCGGCGAAGATCAGCACGCCGGTCACCATGAGGACGACACTGGCCAGCGTGCCCGCCTCCGGGAACAGCGATCCGCACAAGAAGGCGGCGACCACCGGGCCCAGCATGTAACAGAGTTCGTCCGCGGACTGCTCGAAGGAGTTCGCGGTGTGCAGGGCGTCCGGTTCGTCCTTGAGCAGGTGCGCCCAGCGGGCCCGGGACATGCCGCCCGTGTTGGGTGTCGCCGCCGACGCCAGGTAGGCGGCGAACAGCGTCCAGTTCGGCGCCCCGACGTGCACGCACAGGAGCAGCGCGAGCGAACCGCACGCGGAGACCACGGTCGCGGGGACGGCGACCCGCGCCTGCCCGAACCGGTCCACCAGGCGTGCCGTCCACGGACCGACGACCGCGTTGGCGACCAGCCCCGTGGCGGTGACGGCGCCGGCGAGCGCGTACGAGTCGCGGGCGCCGGAGATCATGATGACCGCGCTGATGCTGAACATGCCCTGCGGGAAGCGGGCGACGAGGTTGCCGAGGGTGAAGGCGCGGGCGCCGGGGATCGTGAAGAGGCGGGCGTAGCCGGTCCGGGGGGAGGGCGGGGCAGTGGTGGTTGCATCAGCCATGACAAAGAGCGTCGCCGCAGGTCACGTACGCCGTCCAACACCTACTCGGCGATGATTCACGCACCTGTGTTGTGAGTGGTGGGGTAGGTTCGCCGGATGTCTCCGCCGTCCGTCGAGCCGCGGCTGCTGCGCGCCTTCCTCGCCGTCGCCGACGAGCTCCACTTCACGCGCGCCGCCGCCCGGCTCTACGTCGCCCAGCAGGCCCTCAGCCGTGACATCCGGCGCCTGGAACGCGAGCTGGGCGTCGAGCTGTTCGGCCGCACCACCCGGCAGGTCACGCTCACCGCGGACGGTACGCGGCTGCTGCCGTACGCCCGCCGCGTCGTCGAGGCGCAGGACGAGCTGCTCGCCGCGTTCGCCCGGCCCGCGCCGGAGGGCACACCGCTGCTCGTCGACGTCAACAGCCCGGGGCTCGTGCACGAGCGGGTCCTCGCGCGGGCGCGCGAACTCGCCCCGGAGACCGAGCTGATGGCCCGCTACGAGAGCGGCCTCACGCACGCCGCCGCCGAGCTGCTCGCCGGGCGCATCGACGTCTCCTTCGGGCGGTTCGCCGGCCTCGACCCCGCCGTGCGCGAGCGCCTCGACCAGCAGCCCATGCGGTACGAGCCGATGGCCGTCGTGCTGCCCGAGGAACACCCGCTGGCCGCCCTCGACGAGGTCCCGCTCGGGCGGCTCGCCGGCGAGCGGATCTACGCGGGCGCGGGCAATCCCCGTACGCCGGAATGGACGGATCTCGCGCGGCAATTGTTCGCCGGGCGCGGCATCGAGATCGCGCCACCCGCGCCGCTCGCCATCGGCGAGGAAGAATTCCGGCGGATCATGGCGAAATACCGGAATCCAGTACTCACGGGGGTGGATTTTCCGGCCATGCCGGGTTCGGTCCTGCGGCCGCTGGTCGACCCGGTTCCCCTGTCACCGGTGTCACTGGTGTGGCGAAAGGGACGCAAGCACCCCGGAATCGAGGCCCTGCGCGCCGCGGCCGCCGTGCTGGCCGAGGAGAACGGGTGGCTGAAGAGGCCGGAGGGGGCGTGGATACCGGCCACAGATGCACTCATCATGATGAGCCTGGGATGAACCGCGGACACGACTGTCACTTACGTGCGCTACATTCATGGTCCGGGCGCAGTGTGATAAGGGGGGCGCTCGGACCGGGTGGGGGCCCGGTCCGGCCGACGAGTGCCCGGGTAGTCGCGCGCGCACCCACGATCATGTCCTTGGGGGGATGTGCGTACGGTGGAGAACTGGCGAGAAGACGCGTCGGCGGGTCATACCCATGACCCGAACGAGGTGACGGTCCAACTCGACGGCGCGGGGCGCCAGTTGGGGGACCTCCTCGGGGCCGGCGGGCACACGGGGGAAGATCAGGCGAGCGGGGACGACAAGGAAGTCCCTGTCTTCGTCGACGACTCGGGGCGGCGCAGCCGCAGATTCCGGCGGGCCGGTGTGGCCGTCGGCATCGCCTGCGCGGTCTACGCCGTCGTCATCGTGGTCACCCTCCTTTCGGGCAACTCGAGCGCGCCCTGGCTGCCCATGGCCCCCGAGGACAAGGGCAGATCCAGCACGGTCGACACCAAACCCACGCTGCCGGCCGACGAGGCGACCCCGTCGACGTCGCCGGGCGGCACCCCCGACCCGAGCGCCTCCGGCAGCGCGTCCGGCGCGAGCGGGACGGCCGACCCGAGCGGATCGGCGTCGCCGGGCGCCGGCGCGGGCGAGTCGGGCAAGCCCGGCGACAGCACCACCGAGTCCGGCAAGCCCACGAGCGGTACGACGACCCCGCCGCCGGACAAGACCACGCCGCCCGTCAAGACGACGCCGCCGGTCGAGCCGACCACCGACCCGCCGGTCGACCCGACCACCGACCCGCCCGTCGACCCGACGACCGACCCGCCCGCGGGCGGCGGTACCGACACCGTCGCCGACGGCGCGTCCCTGCCCGTAGACCAGAGCGACCCGAGCCCGAGCGGCGAGCCGCCGACCGTGTCCGACGCGTCCTTCGAAAGCAGCGTCCTGTAAATGTCCGACCGCTCACGACGCCGGGGCGCCGCCCCCAAGCGCCGCTTCCCCCTGCGCTATCTGCTGCCCGCCCTGCTGCTCGTGGCGATGGTCGCGATGCTCATGCTCCGCGGCTATGTGCACAGCGAGATCATGGCCGACCACCGCATCCAGCCGGAGGCGGCCACCGACAAGGTCCCGCAGAAGATCCTCGACGGCGGCCCGGTCATCGACACCCGCGGGGGCCAGGAGACCAGCCGCTCCATCGGCGACCACAAGCTGGTGCTCACCTTCGACGACGGGCCGGACCCGGAGTGGACCCCGAAGGTCCTCGACGTCCTCAAGGAACACCACGCGCACGCCGTCTTCTTCGTCACCGGCACCATGGCCTCGCGCTACCCCGACCTGGTCCACCGCATGGTCGAGGAGGGGCACGAGGTCGGCCTGCACACCTTCAACCACCCCGACCTCTCCTACCAGTCGTCCAAGCGGATCGACTGGGAGCTGTCGCAGAACCAGCTGGCCCTGGAGGGCGCGGCGGGCGTGCGCACCTCCCTGTTCCGGCCGCCGTACTCCTCGTTCGCCGACGCCATGGACGACAAGTCGTGGCCGGTGACCAAGTACATCGGCTCGCGCGGCTACATCACCGTCGTCAACAACACCGACAGCGAGGACTGGAAGCGCCCCGGCGTCGACGAGATCATCAAGCGCGCGACGCCGCACGGCGGCAAGGGCGCGATCGTCCTCATGCACGACTCCGGCGGCAACCGCTCGCAGACCGTCGCCGCCCTCGACCGCTTCCTGCCCGGCCTCCAGGGGCAGGGCTACCGGTTCATGAACCTCACCGAGGCCATGGACATGAACAGCGCCCACACGCCCGTCACCGGCGTGGAGCTGTGGAAGGGCAAGGCCTGGATCTACGCGGTCCAGGCGTCGGAGAACATCACGGGCGTCCTGGTCGCCGGGCTCGCCGTCATCGGCGTCCTCGTCATGGGCCGCTTCGGCCTGATGCTGATCCTGTCCGCGGCGCACGCGCGCCGGGTGCGCAAGAGGAACTTCGCGTGGGGGCCGCCGGTCACCGAGCCCGTCTCGGTCCTGGTCCCGGCCTACAACGAAGCCAAGTGCATCGAGAACACGGTGCGTTCGCTGATGCTCAGCGAGCACCCCATCGAGATCATCGTCATCGACGACGGCTCCACCGACGGCACGGCTCGCATCGTCGAGAACATGCGGCTGCCGAACGTCCGCGTGGTCCGCCAGCACAACGCGGGCAAGCCCGCCGCCCTCAACCGGGGCCTGGCCAACGCCCGGTTCGACCTCGTCGTGATGATGGACGGCGACACCGTCTTCGAACCGGCCACCGTCCGCGAGCTGGTCCAGCCGTTCGGCGACCCGCGCGTCGGCGCCGTCGCGGGCAACGCGAAGGTCGGCAACAGGGACTCCCTGATCGGCGCCTGGCAGCACATCGAGTACGTGATGGGCTTCAACCTCGACCGCCGCATGTACGACATCCTGCGCTGCATGCCGACGATCCCCGGCGCCGTCGGAGCCTTCCGGCGCAGCGCCCTGGAGCCCATCGGCGGCATGAGCGACGACACCCTCGCCGAGGACACCGACGTCACGATGGCGCTGCACCGCCAGGGCTGGCGCGTCGTCTACGCGGAGAAGGCCCGCGCCTGGACCGAGGCCCCGGAGTCCGTGCAGCAGCTGTGGTCGCAGCGCTACCGCTGGTCGTACGGCACCATGCAGGCGATCTGGAAGCACCGCCGCGCCCTCGTCGAGCGCGGCCCGTCCGGCCGCTTCGGCCGCGTCGGCCTCCCGCTCGTCTCCCTCTTCATGGTCCTCGCGCCGCTGCTCGCGCCGCTCATCGACATCTTCCTGCTCTACGGAGTGGTGTTCGGCCCCACCCAGAAGACGGTCATCGCCTGGTTCGGCGTGCTCGCGATCCAGGTGGTCTGTGCGGCGTACGCCTTCCGGCTCGACAAGGAACGCATGACGCACCTGATATCCCTCCCGCTCCAGCAGCTCCTGTACCGGCAGCTGATGTACGTCGTGCTGCTCCAGTCCTGGATCACCGCGCTCACCGGCGGCCGGCTGCGCTGGCAGAAGCTGCGCCGCACCGGAGCGGTGGGAGCCGCCCCGGGCGGCCTGCCGCACCAGCGGACGTCCTCGGTCTCCCACGACGACAGGAGGCCGGTGGCATGACGCAGCCCCCTTACGACGGTTACGACCGGGCGAACGGCTCGTACGGCTCCGACGGGACGCCGGGCAACGGCGATTGGTTCGGCGGGCAGGAGCAGGCGCAGTGGCCCCCGGCCGCGCCCGCCACCTCCGCCTGGCCGCAGACCGCCGCGCCGGACGTGACCACGCGCCTGGCCGAAGTGCCGCCGCAGACGCGGCCGGCGGACGCCACGAGCCCGCTGCCCCAGGCGAAGGCCGCGCCCAAGAAGCCGGGCCGCGACCGCTACCTCGACCTGCTGCGCTCCATCGCGCTGGTCCGCGTCGTCGTCTACCACCTCTTCGGCTGGGCCTGGCTGACGGTCCTGTTCCCCTCCATGGGCGTGATGTTCGCGCTCGCCGGGTCGCTGATGGCGCGCTCGCTGAGCCGCCCCGCGATCGGCGTGATCCGCGGCCGCGTCCGGCGCCTGCTGCCGCCCATGTGGGGCTTCGGCGTCGTCGTCCTCGGCATGCTCTTCGCCAGCGGCTGGAACCCGGGCAAGGACCCCGACAACGGCGGCACGTGGGGCTGGATCAGCCTGCTCAACTACATCGTCCCGATCGGTGCCCCCACCTACCCGTGGCACATCGGCAGCGACGGCGGCCTGCTCGACACCACCTGGCCCGCCCAGGCCGCCGGCCCGCTCTGGTACCTGCGCGCCTACCTGTGGTTCGTGATCGCCTCGCCGCTGCTGCTGTGGGCGTTCCGCAAGGTGCCGTGGGCGACGCTGCTCGCGCCGCTCGGCCTCACCGCGATCGTCGGCACGGGCCTGGTCACCATCCCCGGCGAGACGGGCAACGCGGTCACCGACTTCGCCGTCTACGGCAGCTGCTGGGTGCTCGGCTTCGCCCACCACGAGGGCGTCCTGAAGAAGATCCCGCGCTATCTGGCCGTCTCCTGCGCCGCGCTCGTCATGGCCTTCGGCCTGTGGTGGGCGACCGGCCACCTCGGCCCGGACGGCTGGGACCTGAACGACATCCCGCTGGCCCAGGCCACCTGGTCCTTCGGCTTCGTCGTGATCCTGCTCCAGTACTCGCCGTCCTGGCAGGAGCTGCCCGGGAAGCTCGCCAAGTGGGACAAGCTCGTCACGCTCTCCAACAACCGCGCCGTGACGATCTACCTCTGGCACAACATGCTGATCATGGCGACGGTGCCGATCATCGACCTCGCGTACAACCTGCCGTTCATGGAGAACGCGCGCTGGAGCGGGGCGCTCGACTCCACGTACATGATCTGGATGTTCGTGCTCGTCTGGCCGCTGATCGCGCTCGCGATCGTGGGCACGGGCTGGATCGAGGACCTCGCCGCGAAGCGCTCGCCGCGCCTGTGGCCGGACGGTTCGCGCAAGGGGCGCAAGAAGTCCCGCCACTCCTGACGGCTGAGGGAACCCGGGGGCGCCGCTGAGGCTGCGCCGCGTCAACCCCGCCCCCGGGCCTCACCACCCGCCTGCCTGTCAGGTGAAGACAACGTTCCCCGGCGGTCACTCCCCGCCACAGTCCGGAAATTTGGCCTCCCTACCTTCGGTCGCATCAGCAGTGAACCGTGACCTGGAGGCGTCAGATGGCCGGCCGGAGCTGGATCGAACAGTGGGATCCCGAGAACGAGGCGTTCTGGGAGGAGACAGGCGCGAAGACCGCCCGGCGCAACCTGCTCTTCTCCATCCTGTCCGAGCACATCGGGTTCTCCATCTGGACCCTGTGGTCGGTCATGGTCCTGTTCATGGGACCCGAGTACGGCATCGACCCGGCGGGGAAGTTCTTCCTCGTCTCGATGGCCACCCTCGTCGGCGCCTTCGCCCGCGTGCCCTACACGTTCGCCGTGGCCGTCTTCGGCGGCCGCAACTGGACGGTCATCTCGGCGAGCATGCTGCTGGTTCCGTCCATCGCCGCGTTCGTGGTGATGGAGCCGGGAACCTCGTACACCACCTTCATGGTGTGCGCGGCCCTGACCGGTGTCGGCGGCGGTAACTTCGCCTCCTCCATGACCAACATCAACTCCTTCTTCCCGCTGCGGCAGAAGGGCTGGGCGCTCGGTCTGAACGCGGGCGGCGGCAACATCGGTGTCCCCGTCATCCAGCTCGTCGCGCTCGCCGTCATCGGCGCGAACGGCGGCCCGCGCGTCCTGCTCGGCATCTACATCCCGCTGATCCTCGTCTCGGCGCTCTGCGCCTCGCTGTTCATGGACAACCTGGCGACCGTCAAGAACGACACCGGAGCGGCGAAGGACGCGGCGCGCGACGCGCACACCTGGATCATGTCGTTCCTGTACATCGGCACCTTCGGTTCCTTCATCGGGTACTCGTTCGCCTTCGGCCTCGTCCTGCAGACCCAGTTCGGCCGTACGCCGCTCCAGGCGGCCGGTGTCACCTTCATCGGCCCGCTGCTCGGCTCGCTGATCCGTCCCGTGGGCGGCAAGCTCGCCGACCGGTACGGTGGCGCGCGCATCACGCTGTGGAACTTCGTCGGCATGGCCGTCGCCACGGGCGTCGTGATCCTCGCCTCGGTGCAGAAGTCGCTCGCCCTGTTCACCGTCGCGTTCATCGTGGTGTTCGTCCTGAGCGGGCTCGGCAACGGGTCCACGTACAAGATGATCCCGGGCATCTTCCAGCAGAAGGCGCTGGCCAAGGGCCTCACGGGGGAGGACGCGGCCGCGTACGGGCGCCGGCTCTCCGGGGCGTCGATGGGGCTGATCGGCGCGGTCGGGGCACTCGGCGGGCTGGGCATCAACCTGGCCTTCCGGCAGTCCTTCCAGACCTCCGGCAGCGGAACGGGTGCCTTCGTCTCCTTCCTCGTCTTCTACGCGGTGTGCTTCGCGGTGACGTGGGCCGTATACCTTCGCCGTTCGGCCGCACGTTCCGTGGCCGCACCGACGGCCGAAGCGAAGCCGCAGCTCAGCTACGCGGAAGTGTGAGACCGGAGCACGTAACACCGACGCAATCACGTTGATCCGGGCCTGTCACGGAGCGTTGACAGGCTCGGACGACGCCACGCTCCACCACGGCGTAACGGGACGACCGTCGACCGGGACGAGAACCAGATGTACGAACAGCAGCAGACCGTAAGCCCGGACCACGGGCCGCTCGCGGGCTTCACCGTGGGCGTGACCGCCGCCCGCCGGGCCGATGAGCTGGGCGCGCTGCTCCAGCGGCGCGGTGCCTCGGTGCTGCACGCGCCCGCCCTGCGGATCGTGCCGCTCGCCGACGACAGCGAACTCCTCGCCGCGACCAAGGAGTTGATCGACCATGCCCCCGACGTGGTGGTCGCCACGACCGCCATCGGGTTCCGCGGCTGGGTCGAGGCGGCCGACGGCTGGGGCCTGGGGGAGGCCCTGATCGCCCGGCTGCGCGGCGTCGAGCTCCTCGCGCGCGGGCCCAAGGTCAAGGGCGCGGTGCGCGCCGCGGGCCTGACCGAGGAGTGGTCGCCGTCCTCGGAGTCGATGGCGGAGGTCCTGGAGCGGCTGCTCGCCGAGGGGGTGCAGGGGCGGCGCGTGGCGGTGCAGCTGCACGGCGAGCCGCTGCCCGGGTTCGTGGAGGCGCTGCGGGAGGCGGGCGCCGAAGTGGTCGGCGTGCCCGTCTACCGGTGGATGCCGCCCGAGGACATAGGCCCGATGGACCGGCTCCTGGACGCCACGGTGTCGCGGGGGGTGGACGCGCTGACGTTCACGTCCGCGCCGGCCGCCGCGTCGCTGCTGAACCGGGCCGAGGAGCGGGGCCTGCTGCCCGAGCTGCTCGCGGCCCTCAACCACGACGTCATGCCTGCCTGCGTGGGACCGGTGACGGCCCTGCCGCTGCAGGCGCGCGGCGTGGAGACGGTGCAGCCGGAGCGCTTCCGGCTCGGCCCGCTGGTCCAGCTGCTGTGCAGGGAACTGCCCGGCCGCGCCCGTACGTTGCCGATAGCCGGCCACCGGGTGGAGATCCGGGGCCACGCGGTCCTGGTCGACGGGGCGCTGCGGCCCGTACCGCCCGCCGGGATGTCGCTGCTGCGTGCGCTGTCGCGACGGCCGGGCTGGGTCGTGGCCCGCGCCGATCTGCTGCGCGCGCTGCCGGGAGCGGGCCGCGACGAGCACGCGGTGGAGACGGCGATGGCCCGTCTGCGCTCGTCCCTGGGCGCCCCGAAGCTGATCCAGACAGTGGTGAAGCGGGGGTACCGGCTTGCGCTCGACCCCGCGTCGGACGCCAAGTACGCGGATTCGTGAGGGCGTCGGGCGTCACCGTGCGCCCCGCCGCGCCCACCCCACCGTCGCCCGCACCAGGCACCCCGTCGCCACGGTGCACAGCACCGCCCGCGCCACGTTCCACGCCACCCACGGCCCCTCGAAGCGGTCCCGTACGCGGGCCGGGTCCGCGATACGGGCCGGGTCGCCGGCCGCGGCCAGGGCGTCGTTGAGCGGGACGTTCACCGCCGACGTCACGACGAACGCCAGCGCGTAGGCCACGAACGCCGCCAACACCCAGAATCGCAGGCCCTGTTGGCGTCGGGTCCACCACGCCGCGAGGCCGGTCAGCGGCAGCGCGCCCATGAACACCAGCAGGAACACCGGGTTCTGGATCACGTCGTTGATGTTCTGCATCACCTCGATGTACGTACGGTCGCCGCTGCGTGCCAGGGCCGGCATCACCGCGCACCCGAACACATAGAAGGAGCCGGCTATCAGCCCCGTGGCGACCGTGGCCGCTCCCAACACCCCACCCGTGTACCGCGTCGTCTTCGTCATGCCCTCAGTCAACCCGCGGGCCGCGCGCCCCGACATCGTCGAGCCGCGCACCCCCATAAGCGAGCGTCCACGCGCATCCGCGTACCGTACGGACATGCTGATCGCCGCCGACATCGAGTTGCGCCGCGCCACGGTCGCCGACGCCGCCGCCCTCGCCGCAGCGCACCTGCGCAACGTCGACCACCTGCGGTCCATCGAGCCGTACCGCGGGCCCGACTTCTATACGGCCGAGACGCAGGCGGCCCGCATCTCGGAGGACAACGGCGCGACCTGGCTGCTGTTCGACAAGGCGGCGGACGGGCAGGTCGTCGGGCGGCTCGCGCTCAGCGGCATCGCGCTCGGCCCGCTGTGCAGCGCGAACCTCGGCTACTGGGTCGACGGCGACTACCGCGGCCGCGGCCTGATCCCCGCCGCCGTCGAGGAGGTGTGCCGCGCCGCCCGCGACGAACTCGGCCTGCACCGCGTCGAGGCGGGCACCCTCACCGACAACACGGCGTCCCAGCGCGTCCTCGCCAAGTGCGGCTTCACCGAGTACGGCCTCGCCCCGAACTACCTCCACATCAACGGCGCCTGGCGCGACCACGTCCTGTTCCAGCGCCTCCTGCACGACGATCCTCCCGCCCACATTCCCAAGTAGGGCCAGGGCGGGCACTGTAGAGAACATGGCAGCAGTACCCACAGAGTTCCCCCTCCCCCCTCACTCCGCTCTTCATGAGCTGCGGTTCGACTCCGGACGTCTCTGCCTGGACCTGGTCGCCACCGCGCACCCCGACGAACGCCTCACGTCCCCCGACCGGCTGAGCGCCTGGCTCGTCGGCGCCCGGCTCGTCCCGGCCGGCGCCGCGCCCCCCACCATCACCCCCGCCTGGCTCGCCGCCTTCCGTGAACTGCGCGGCCACATCGCCCAGTTGGTCCGCGGTGAACTCGCCGGCCGCCCCGCCCCGGCCGCCCTCGAACGCGTCAACCTGCTCGCCCGCGCGGCCCCGCCCGCGCCCTGCGCCGTCCGCACCGCCGAGGGCACCCTCGTACGGTCCTTGCAGGCCGAGCCGGGCTGCCCGGCGCTGCTCGCCGCCGTGGCCCGCGACGCCGTCGACCTGCTCACCGACCCGGCCGCCCGCGGCTGCCTGCGCCAGTGCGAGGGCGACAACTGCCCGCTCCTGTACCTGGACACGTCCCGCGGGCGCCGCCGCCGCTGGTGCTCCAGCGAGGTGTGCGGCAACCGCGAACGGGTCGCCCGGCACCGGCGCAGGGCGGCGCTGGCCCGGGCGTGACCTACGACACGTCGAACCCCCTTTGAACACCGGCGCGTTCACTTCCGTATCTCTCCCATGAGCCAAGGAGCAAGAGGCGTCAGGGCGAAACGTCGAAGTGGGGACACCGGAGGTAGGCGTGCGCAAGGATTCCGCCGTGGCCGATGAACGCCCGCCCCGGGCCCGACATCGTGCGCCCCGGCCGCCCGAGCCGGACGAGGAGCTGATGCGCGCGCTCTACGCCGAGCACGCGCGACCGCTTCTGGCCTATGTGCTCCGGCTGGTGGCGGGGGACCGGCAGCGCGCCGAGGATGTCGTCCAGGAAACGCTCATCCGTGCCTGGAAGAACGCCGGCCAGCTCAACCGAGCGACCGGTTCGGTACGCCCCTGGCTGGTGACGGTCGCCCGACGCATCGTCATCGACGGCCACCGCAGCCGGCAGGCCCGGCCGCAGGAGGTCGACGCGTCGCCGCTGGAGGTCATCCCCGCGGAGGACGAGATCGACAAGGCGCTGTGGCTGATGACCCTCTCCGATGCCCTGGAGGACCTCTCCCCGGCCCACCGCGAAGTGCTGGTGGAGACCTACTTCAAAGGGCGTACGGTCAATGAGGCGGCCGAGACGCTCGGCATCCCCAGCGGAACGGTGCGCTCCCGTGTCTTCTACGCGCTCCGTTCGATGAAGCTGGCGTTGGAGGAGCGGGGGGTGACGGCATGACATCGACGTACGGGCACGAGCCGACGGATCCGACAGGTGACGTGCACGAGACGGTCGGCGCGTACGCGCTCGGCATCCTCGACGACGCCGAGGCGAGCGCGTTCGAGGCCCACCTGGCGACGTGCGTGGCGTGCGCGCGGCACCTGGAGGAGTTCGCGGGCATGGAGCCGATGCTCGCCGCGCTCGCCGACCTGCCGCCCGAGCGCGGCACGCCGCACATCGGCGCAGCCCTCGCGGCCCGGCCGAGCCCGCGCCTCGCGGAGTCCCTGGTCGACGAGGTCGCGCGCAAGCGGACCCGGAAGCGCCGCCGCGGCATGTACCTGGTGGCGGCAGCCGCCGCGCTGATCATCGGCGGCCCGCTGACGGTCATGGCGGTCACCGACGACGGCGGCACCGGCACCGTCGCGGAGCCGCACCCCACCAGCCCCGCCCAGGACGCCTTCTTCCACCACATGCCCGACAAGGTGCACGCGACCGACGCCACGACGAAGGTCACCGCGACCATCGGCATGGAGAAGAAGGCGTGGGGCACGCACACCGCCCTGGAGCTGAAGAACGTCAAGGGCCCGCTGAAGTGCTCCCTCATCGCCGTCGGCAAGAACGGCGAGCGCGAGACGGTCACCACGTGGGCCGTCCCGAAGTGGGGCTACGGCATCACGGACAGCCCGCACGAGAGCGCCACCTACCCGCTGTACGTGCACGGCGGCGCGGCCTTCGAGCGCGACGAGATCGACCACTTCGAGGTCGAGACGCTCGACGGAAAGCGGCTCGTGGAGGTGAACGCGTAGCCGTGACGCTCCGTACGTAGCTTCCGGGGCCCCCTTTCGCGTACCTTTGACGGCTGCCCAGCACGTCAGAAGGGGGCCCGGTGGCCGCTCAGGCTCAGCACGATTCAGCGGTGAACTCGGAAGTCTCGAACATCTCGGACACCATGAGCGCGGACTCCGTCCGCGACCGTGAGATCGGCGTCGAACAGGACCATCTCGACGCCGTGTACCGCCGTCTCGAGGAGAAGATCCACGAGGCGGAGTTCCTGATGGACGACGCCGCCAAGCGCGGCCAGGTCGGCACGCCCGGCGCCCTCGCCGAGCGCGACGCGCAGGTGTTCCGCGCGGGCATCCACCTCAACCGTCTCAACAACGAGTTCGAGGACTTCCTGTTCGGCCGCATCGACCTGCTGCTCGGCAAGGACGGCAAGAAGGGCCCCGACGGCGCGTACACCGCCGTCGAGCCGGCCGAGGGCGCCGTCCGCGACGACAACACGGCCGACATCGCCGAGACCCTGCACATCGGCCGCATCGGCGTCCTCGACGCGGACTACTCGCCGCTCGTCATCGACTGGCGCGCGCCCGCCGCCGCGCCGTTCTACCGCTCGACCCCGGTCGACCCCGGCCGCGTCGTACGCCGTCGCGTCATCCGCTCCAAGGGCCGCAAGGTCCTCGGCGTCGAGGACGACCTGATGCGCCCCGAGCTGACCGCCTACCTCGACGGTACGCAGCTGCCGGCCATCGGCGACGGCGCGCTCATGGCCGCCCTCGGCCAGGCCCGCAGCCACACCATGCGCGACATCGTGGCGTCCATCCAGGCCGAGCAGGACCTCGTCATCCGCGCGCCCGCCGCCTCCGTGACGTACGTGGAGGGCGGCCCCGGCACCGGCAAGACGGCCGTCGCCCTGCACCGCGCCGCATACCTGCTCTACCAGGACCGGCGGCGCTACGCGGGCGGCATCCTCATCGTCTCGCCGACCCCGCTGCTCGTCGCGTACACCGAGGGCGTGCTGCCGTCCCTCGGCGAGGAGGGCCAGGTCGCGATCCGCGCGGTCGGCTCGCTCGTCGACGGGGCCGAGGCCACCGAGTACGACAGCCCCGCCGTGGCCCGCATCAAGGGCTCCTCGCGGATGCTGACCGTGCTGCGCAGGGCGGCCAGGGGCGCGCTCGAATCCGGGCGCCCGGCGCGGCCCGCGCAGGACCAGGACCAGCTGACCTTCGACGACGAGGGCGGTGAGGCGCCCTCCGCACCGGAGGAGACCCCCACCCGGCTGCGCGTCGTCGCCTTCGGCCGCCGCCTGGAGCTGGACGCGGGCGAGCTGAACCGGATCCGGCAGACGGCGCTGAGCGGCACCGCCCCCGTCAACCACCTGCGCCCGCGCGCCCGCAGGCTCCTGCTGGACGCGCTGTGGAACCAGTCGGGCGCGGGCACCCGGCACTCCGACCCGGAGCTCGCCGCCGAACTGCGCTCCTCCTTCGACGAGGACGTCACGTCGGAGGACGCGTTCATCCACTTCCTCGACGCGTGGTGGCCGGAGCTGACGCCCCGCGCCGTCCTGTCCGCGATGGCCGACGAGCGGCGCCTCGGCCGCTGGGCGCGCCGCGTCCTGAACCCGGGCGAGGTCCGCAAGCTGGCACGCTCCCTCAAGCGCGACGCGCTCTCCGTCCACGACGTCGCCCTCCTCGACGAGCTGAACGCCGTCCTCGGCACCCCGGCCCGCCCGAAGAAGAAGCGCGCGTACGACCCGCTCGACCAGCTCTCCGGCCTGGAGGAGCTGATGCCCGTACGCGAGGAGACGCAGTACGAGCGCGCCGAGCGGCTCGCGCAGGAGCGCACGGAGTACGCGCACGTCATCGTCGACGAGGCACAGGACCTCACGCCCATGCAGTGGCGGATGGTGGGCCGCCGCGGCCGGCACGCGACGTGGACGATCGTCGGCGACCCGGCGCAGTCCTCGTGGTCGACGCCGGACGAGGCGGCCGAGGCCCGCGACGAGGCGCTCGGCAGCCGTCCCCGGCGCCGTTTCGAGCTGACCGTCAACTACCGCAACCCGTCGGAGATCGCGGACCTCGCGGCGAAGGTCCTCGCGCTCGCGATGCCCGGCTCGAAGTCCCCGTCCGCCGTCCGCTCGACGGGCGTCGAGCCGCGCTTCACCGTCGTACGGGACAGGATGGGCGACACCGTCCGCGAGGAGGCGGCGCGGCTGCTCGACCGGGTCGACGGCACGGTCGGCGTCGTCGTGGCGATGAACCGGCGCGCGGAGGCGGCCCGTTGGCTCGCCGGGCTCGGCGAGCGCGTCGTCCCGCTCGGCTCCCTCGAAGCCAAGGGTCTGGAGTACGACGCCTCGATCGTGGTCTCCCCGGCCGAGATCGCGGACGAATCGCCGGCCGGTCTGCGCGTCCTGTACGTGGCGCTCACGCGCGCGACGCAGCAGCTCACGGTGGTCTCCGCGGACCGTGACGAACCGGACGCGAACGGGGTGCCGGACCTGCTGCGCGACTGACCCTTGCCTCCCCCGGGTCCGGTGTTACCGTTGATGACGGCACCGGCTCGATCCAAGCCCCCGGGCCCAACCTTCGTCCCTCAGAGGGACCACTTGCCGCGAGGCGAGCATGGCGGGTCGGTGTCATAGACGTACGAGAGAGGCCCACGTCACAGAAGTGACGTGGGCCTCTTTCTGTTTCCCGCTACTTCTCGTATGGTGGAAGTAAGTTTCCAAAAACGGTTCTCATAGCTGGATGAACGTAAGGTTCAAAATCCGATGCGGCTACCACGTACTCACCGGTAGGTGCGACCATCGGACGGCAACAGCTACACGGTGAAAGCAGAGGAAGTCGGCCATGGCAACGGCGCCCAGCGTCTCCTACTCGATGACGGTCCGGTTGGAGGTGCCCGCGAGCGGAACCGCCGTATCGCAGCTCACCACCGCCGTGGAGTCCTCCGGAGGCTCGGTGACCGGCCTCGACGTCACCGCTTCCGGCCACGAGAAGCTCCGGATCGACGTCACGATCGCGGCCTCCTCGACGTCCCACGCGGACGAGATCGTCGAGGAACTGCGCGGCATCGAGGGTGTGACGCTCGGCAAGGTCTCCGACCGTACGTTCCTCATGCACCTCGGCGGCAAGATCGAGATGCAGTCCAAGCACCCCATCCGCAACCGTGACGACCTGTCCATGGTCTACACGCCGGGTGTGGCCCGCGTCTGCATGGCGATCGCCGAGAACCCCGAGGACGCCCGCCGCCTCACGATCAAGCGCAACACGGTTGCGGTCGTGACGGACGGCTCCGCGGTCCTCGGCCTCGGCAACATCGGCCCGATGGCCGCCATGCCGGTCATGGAGGGCAAGGCCGCCCTCTTCAAGCGCTTCGCCGACATCGACGCCTGGCCGATCTGCCTGGACACCCAGGACACGGACGCCATCGTCGAGATCGTCAAGGCGATCGCCCCCGGCTTCGCGGGCATCAACCTCGAGGACATCTCCGCGCCGCGCTGCTTCGAGATCGAGGCCCGGCTGCGCGAGGCCCTCGACATCCCCGTCTTCCACGACGACCAGCACGGCACCGCGATCGTCGTCCTCGCCGCCCTGACCAACGCACTTCGCGTCACGAACAAGGCAATTGGCGACATCCGGGTCGTCATGTCGGGCGCCGGCGCGGCCGGTACCGCCATCCTCAAGCTGCTCCTCGCGGCGGGCGTCAAGAACGCGGTGGTGGCCGACATCCACGGCGTCGTGCACGCCGACCGCGAGGACCTGGTCGACGCCGACACCGACTCGCCGCTGCGCTGGATCGCGGACAACACCAACCCCGAGGGCCTGACCGGCACGCTCAAGGAAGCGGTCGTCGGCGCGGACGTCTTCATCGGCGTCTCGGCCCCGAACGTGCTGAACGGCGACGACGTCGCGGCCATGGCCGAGGGCGCCATCGTGTTCGCGCTCGCGAACCCGGACCCCGAGGTCGACCCCGCGATCGCCCGTCAGACGGCGGCCGTCGTGGCCACGGGCCGCTCCGACTTCCCGAACCAGATCAACAACGTCCTCGTCTTCCCGGGCGTCTTCCGTGGCCTGCTCGACGCCCAGTCGCGTACGGTCAACACGGAGATGATGCTGGCCGCGGCGACCGCCCTGGCCGACGTGGTGAGCGAGGACGAGCTCAACCCGAACTACATCATTCCGAGCGTCTTCAACGACAAGGTCGCGGGCGCCGTCGCCGGTGCCGTGCGCACCGCGGCGAAGGCCGCCGGAGTCGTTGTGACGGGGACCACGACCGCCTGAGGCCCGGCGCGTCGCGGAATGCGGGGCCCTTCCGGGCCCTCTAGGGTGGCCGGGAAGCAGGCCCCCCTAGGGCCGTCCCGCCCCCGGTGGTGGCGCCGTCCGTGTGACCCCGAGGGGTACCGGATTGGCTTTACCGCCGCTGGTGGGGGCAGGATGCGTCTTCGGGCGCGAGGGTCTGGACGACGGACCCGGGTCCTGGGCCTGACCGAGACCCTGGCAGCATCGGCTTCGCTGTTGCCCAACACGCGGCCTGTCCGCGTGGCACGCCTCAACGGCAAGAAGAACACGGGAGTACAAACATGAACCGCAGTGAGCTGGTGGCCGCGCTGGCCGACCGCGCCGAGGTGACTCGCAAGGACGCCGACGCCGTGCTGGCCGCGTTCGCCGAGACCGTCGGCGAGATCGTTGCCAAGGGCGACGAGAAGGTCACCATCCCCGGCTTCCTGACCTTCGAGCGCACCCACCGTGCCGCTCGCACCGCCCGTAACCCGCAGACCGGCGAGCCGATCAACATCCCGGCCGGTTACAGCGTGAAGGTCTCCGCGGGCTCGAAGCTCAAGGAAGCCGCCAAGGGCAAGTAAGTCTTAGGCGAGAAAGCGGTCCTCCGGGTCTCCGGGGGGCCGCTTTCGCGTGTGCGGGGTGCTGTCGCGTCGGCGGGTGCGGGTCGGCATGCGCTGCGCGCAGCCTTCGTAGGGGAAATGCGACGCGAAGCGTCTGCATTTCAGGGGCGCGGGGAACTGCGCGACCAGCCCCCGCCGGCCCGCGGGCGCCCGTGAGCCGTCAAGCCGGCAGACGCGCCAGCGTGACGTCCTCCAAGGAAGCCACGACCGTCGTACGCGGCCCGGGCGCGATCCCCGCAACCGACGGGACCGCCAGCAACCGGCACCCCGCGGAGAGCGCCGCCGCGGCCCCCGTGGGCGTGTCCTCGGCCGCCAGACACTCCTGCGGAGCCGCACCGAGCAGCTGAGCCGCCCTCAGATACGGGTCGGGATGCGGCTTGCCGCGCTCCGTGTCGCCGTTCGTCACGAGCGCCGCGAACCGTTCCACGCCGAGGACTTTGACGACCTGTTCCGCCACATGCCGCTCAGAAGCCGTCACAAGGGCCACAGGGACGCCCAGCGCCCGCGCCCCGTCCAACAGTCGCAGCGCGCCCGGCTGCACCCGCACACCGGCGGCCACGGCCGCGGTGAACTCCCGGTCGAGCCAGGCGCAGGCGTCCTCGTACGACGACGCCGTGAGCCCCTCGTCGACGCAGCGCAGCGCCGCGTCCGCGATCGTCAGACCCGCGAACGCGTCGAGCCCGGCCGGGGAGCCGGTGAAACGGCCCACCACGGCGAGCCACGCCCGCTCCGTGTCGACGAGCGTGCCGTCCATGTCGGTCAGCAGGGCGGCGGGGCGGGGAAGACGGATCACGTGAACTCTCAGGCTCTTTCGGGCGGTACGGCGACGGGGCCGCCGGATCGTCCCGGCGGCCCCGTCAACGTACGGAAGACAAGCGGCGCTTAGCCCAGCGCCTTCCCCGGAAGCTCAACCTTCGCGCCGAGTTCGACGAGCTTCTCCATGAAGTTCTCGTAACCGCGGTTGATCAGGTCGATGCCGTGCACGCGGGACGTGCCCTGCGCGGCCAGCGCCGCGATCAGGTACGAGAAGCCGCCGCGCAGGTCGGGGATGACCAGGTCGGCGCCCTCCAGCTTGGTCGGGCCCGAAACGACCGCCGAGTGCAGGAAGTTGCGCTGCCCGAACCGGCAGTCGGAACCGCCGAGGCACTCGCGGTAGAGCTGGATGTGCGCGCCCATCTGGTTCAGCGCGGAGGTGAAGCCGAGGCGGGACTCGTAGACCGTCTCGTGGACGATCGACAGGCCGGTCGCCTGCGTGAGGGCCACGACGAGCGGCTGCTGCCAGTCCGTCTGGAAGCCGGGGTGGACGTCCGTCTCCAGCGCGATGGACTTCAACTGGCCGCCCGGGTGCCAGAAGCGGATGCCCTCGTCGTCGATCTCGAAGGCGCCGCCGACCTTCCGGTACGTGTTGAGGAACGTCATCATCGAGCGCTGCTGCGCGCCGCGCACGTAGATGTTGCCCTCGGTCGCGAGCGCCGCCGAGGCCCAGGAGGCGGCCTCCAGACGGTCGGAGAGCGCGCGGTGCGTGTAGCCGCCGAGCTTGTCGACACCCGTGATGCGGATGGTGCGGTCGGTGTCCATCGCGATGATCGCGCCCATTTTCTGAAGGACGCAGATCAGGTCCTCGATCTCCGGCTCCACGGCCGCGTTCGAGAGCTCCGTGACGCCCTCGGCGAGGACGGCCGTGAGCAGGACCTGCTCGGTGGCGCCCACGGAGGGGTACGGCAGGCGGATCTTGGTGCCGCGCAGGCGCTGCGGGGCCTCCAGGTACTGGCCGTCCGCGCGCTTCTCGATCGTCGCGCCGAACTGGCGGAGCACCTCGAAGTGGAAGTCGATCGGCCGGCCGCCGATGTCGCAGCCGCCCAGGCCCGGGATGAACGCGTGACCGAGGCGGTGCAGGAGCGGGCCGCACAGCAGGATCGGGATGCGCGAGGAGCCCGCGTGCGCGTCGATGTCGGCCACGTTCGCCGACTCCACGTGCGACGGGTCCATGACCAGCTCGCCCGGCTCCTCGCCCGGGCGGACCGTCACCCCGTGCAGCTGGAGCAGTCCGCGTACGACACGGACGTCGCGGATGTCGGGGACGTTGCGCAGCCGGCTCGGAGCGCTGCCGAGCAGCGCGGCGACCATGGCCTTGGGCACGAGGTTCTTCGCGCCGCGGACACGGATCTCGCCCTCCAGCGGGGTTCCGCCGTGGACAAGCAGGACATCGTCGGTGACGGTCATGAATCTCGCGTTCCGATGAGATGGGCAGGGGGCCAAGGGACAAGGGTAAGGGCCGCCTCCCCCTGTTCCGTAAGCCCGAGGAGGGTCTGGAACCGTCATGACTTCGCTACAACACGAACCGTTCCGAATCGGGCACATGGGGTGACCGGCCCGTAGGTCCGGGCCATTCCGCTTGTCCGCCCGCTGAGCTGCGTTCACGCGGTTGTCGCGCTTGCCTCCCCGTACGGCGGGAAGATGCGGGATCATGTCTCGCATGACCGAGGTGTCCTCGCTCACAGGGCGGCTGCTCGTGGCCACACCCGCTCTCGCGGACCCGAATTTCAACCGTGCTGTCGTGCTGCTCCTCGACCACGACGAGGAGGGCTCGCTCGGCGTCGTCCTCAACCGGCCCACCCCGGTGGACGTCGGCGACATCCTGGAGGGCTGGGGCGATCTCGCCGGCGAACCCGGCGTCGTCTTCCAGGGCGGCCCCGTCTCGCTCGACTCGGCGCTCGGTGTCGCGGTCATCCCCGGCGACTCCACGGACGCCGCGCCGCTCGGCTGGCGCCGGGTGCACGGCGCGATCGGCCTCGTCGACCTGGAGACCCCGCCGGAACTGCTCGCCGCGGCCCTCGGCTCGCTGCGGATCTTCGCCGGGTACTCCGGATGGGGCCCGGGGCAGCTGGAGGGCGAGCTGACCGACGGTGCCTGGTACGTCGTCGAGTCCGAGCCCGGCGACGTCTCCGCGACCCGCCCCGAGGGGCTGTGGCGGGCGGTCCTGCGTCGCCAGCGCAGCGAGCTGGCGATGGTGGCCACCTACGCGGACGACCCCTCGCTCAACTGAGACTCTTCGCCTCGCGCGCGGGCTTAAGTACCCTTGGCGGTTATGAGCACTCTTGAGCCCGAGCGCGGGACAGGTACGGGGACCCTCGTAGAGCCGACGCCGCAGACGTCGCACGGCGACGGCGACCACGAGCGCTTCGCCCACTATGTCCAGAAGGACAAGATCATGGCGAGCGCCCTGGACGGCACGCCTGTCGTCGCGCTCTGCGGCAAGGTGTGGGTGCCGGGCCGGGACCCGAAGAAGTACCCCGTCTGTCCGATGTGCAAGGAGATCTACGAGTCCATGGGCGCCGGTGGCGACAAGGACGGCGGCAAGGACGGCGGCAAGAAGTAGCTCTGGCAGCTCTGGTTTCCGATGCGAGGCCCCTGGTGTGCGATCGCGCACGCCGGGGGCCTTTCCCGTACAGCGATTCTCGTACAGCGGTTCTCGTGCAGCGGTTCTCGGCGAGCGATTGAGGAGTGACGTGACTGACGTGAGCGGTCTCGGTGAGATGGGTCTCGTTCCGGCGCCCCGCCAAGTGGCGTGGGGGAGTGGCTCGTTCGTGCTCGGCGACGGCACGGGGATCGCGGCGGGGGAGGGCACCCGGGACACCGCGCGGTGGCTGCGCGCGACACTCGGCGCGGCGACCGGTCTTGAGCTGCCGCCGCAGGACGCCGGTGGCCCGGACGGTGTCATACGGCTGCGCGTCGATCCGGCGCTCGACGCGGAGGCGTACCGGCTGAGCGTCACCGCCGACGGTGTCGACATCGCGGGAGGCGCCCCGGCCGGTGTCTTCTGGGGCGCGCAGACGCTGCGCCAGCTCCTGGGCCCCGACGCGTACCGCAGGGCGCCGCTCGGCCCCGGCCGTGTGTGGACCCTGCCGTACGTCACCGTCGACGACGCCCCGCGCTTCCGGTGGCGCGGCACGATGCTCGACGTCTCACGGCACTTCATGCCGAAGGACGGCGTGCTGCGCTACCTCGACCTCCTCGCCGCCCACAAGCTCAACGTCTTCCACTTCCACCTCACCGACGACCAGGGCTGGCGCGTCGAGATCAAGCGGTACCCGAAGCTGACGGAGACCGGATCCTGGCGTGCGCGCACCAAGTTCGGCCACCGCGCCTCCCCTCTGTGGGAGGACAAGCCGCACGGCGGCTTCTACACCCAGGACGACATCCGCGAGATCGTCGCCTACGCCCACGCCCGGCATATCGCGGTCGTCCCCGAGATCGACCTGCCGGGCCACTCGCAGGCCGCCATCGCCGCGTATCCGGAACTCGGCAACTCCGATGTCATCGACACCACTTCCCTCCCCGTCTGGGACACCTGGGGCGTCAATCCGAACGTACTCGCCCCCACTGACAACACCCTCCGCTTCTACGAGGGCGTCTTCGAGGAGCTCCTCGACCTGTTCCCGTCCACGTTCATCCACGTGGGCGGCGACGAGTGCCCCAAGGACCAGTGGAAGCAGTCGCCGACCGCCCAAGCCCGTATCAAGGAGCTGGGGTTGGCGGACGAGGACGAGCTGCAGTCCTGGTTCATCAGGCACTTCGACACCTGGCTGAGCGAGCGCGGGCGGCGCCTCGTCGGCTGGGACGAGATCCTGGAGGGCGGCCTCGCGCCCGGCGCCGCCGTGTCGTCGTGGCGCGGCTACCGGGGCGGCATCACCGCGGCCAAGGCAGGACACGACGTCGTCATGTGCCCAGAGCAGCAGGTGTACTTGGACCACCGGCAGGCACCCGGCGAGGACGAGCCGGTGCCGATCGGTTACGTGCGCACGCTGGAGGACGTCTACCGTTTCGAGCCCGTCCCGCCGCAGCTCACCGAGGACGAGGCGCGGCACGTGCTCGGCACCCAGGCCAACCTGTGGACCGAGGTGATGGAGAGCGCGCAGCGCGTCGACTACCAGGCGTTCCCCCGGCTCTCGGCCTTCAGCGAGGTGGCGTGGAGCGAGCTGCCCGCGCCGCGGGCGCGCGACTTCGCGGACTTCGAGCGCCGAATGACCGTTCACTACCGGCGACTTGACGCGCTGGGCGTCGACTACCGGCCGCCGGGTGGCCCGTTGCCGTGGCAGCGGCGACCCGGGGTGCTCGGACGCCCGATCGAAGGGGCACCCCCGAACGTGTGAGCCGGGGGTGCGCACGGCGTGTTCCTGCGGGGCTCCGCGGGGACGCGCCGCCCACCCGGAATGAGCAGTCCTTATGCCATCCCTACGTCGCTCATATGTCGCCGAAGAGTGCCAATTCCCGCGCACCGGCGAAGTGGTGGGATATCGGTCATCTCCCAGGTGGAAGGGGCGAATGTCTCCTACCGGACCCCCTCGCCGGGCACGCGGGAAGATGTGCCAGAGTTGCCACGTCCGGCCTGTCAGCACGTACCGTACGGCGGAACAGGCGTAACGGCGGTAACGGCTCTCACGCGGCAGACCACGCGGAGATCGCCGGGGCGTCGGCCCACGCGGCCGGACATCGGGAAGGGGCAGCCGGTTTGACCACGCACGCACCGCAGGCGACACAGGCCGCGGTACTTCCGGGTTCGCTGGACGAGGCCGTCGCGGCGCTTGCCGCCATGCCCGCGGCCGTGCCCGTGGCCGGAGGCACCGACCTCATGGCCCAGGTCAACGCGGGTCAACTCCGTCCCGCGGCGCTCGTCGGCCTCGGCCGCATCAGCGAGATCCGCGGCTGGCAGTACCAGGACGGGCACGCGCTGCTCGGCGCCGGACTCACGCACGCGCGGATGGGCCGCCCCGACTTCGCCGCGCTCATCCCCGCCCTCGCGGCAGCCTCGCGCGCCGCGGGCCCGCCGCAGATCCGCAACGCGGGCACCCTCGGCGGCAACATCGCCTCCGCCGCGCCGACCAACGACACGCTGCCCGTGCTGGCCGCCCTGGAAGCCACGTTGATCATCGCGGGGCAGGGCGGCGCGCGCCGCGAGGTGCCCGTCTCGCACCTGCTGGCCGGCATGGAGATGCTGCGCCCCGGCGAGCTGATCGGCTTCGTCCGCGTGCCGCTGCTGCACGCGCCGCAGGTCTTCCTGAAGGCGACGGGACGCACCGGCCCCGGCCGGGCCACGGCGTCCGTCGCGCTCGTCCTCGACCCGGCCAGGCGCGGGGTGCGCTGCGCCGTCGGCGCCATCGCGCCGATGCCGCTGCGGCCCCTGGAGGCCGAGCAGTGGGTGGCCTCGCTCATCGACTGGGACGGCGAGCGCGGGGCGCTGGTGCCGGAGGCGCTCCAGGCGTTCGGCGAGTACGTCGCCGCGGCCTGCATCCCCGACCCGGCCCCCGCACCGGACGGCACGCAGCAGCCGCTGCCGTCCGCCGTACTGCATCTGCGGCGCACCGTCGCCGTGCTGGCCCGACGTGCACTTGGGAGGGCGCTGTCGTGACGAACCCCGGTACCGGTGCCCCGGGGGCGGACGGCTGGAAGCCGCTGCCCCAGGGCGAGTACGACTCCGACGCCACGGCCTTCGTACAGCTGCCGCCCGAGGGCTTCCCGGACGCGGCACCGCTCGCCGCGCCCGGCCACGGCTACGTACCGCCGCAGATGACGGTGAGCCCGGCCACGGGTGCCGCCGCGACCGACCCCGCGGCGACCGGCGTGTGGGTGCTGCCGCAGGACCTGATCGCCCCCGCCTCGGGCGCGGGCGGTGACGCGTCGCAGGTCGGCGCGGCGCCCGTCAGCTGGCCCGTGGCGAACCAGGAGCCGTACGAAGAGCCGTACGAAGAGCCGCGCCACGAGGGCGCGTACCAGGCGGGTCCCGGGCAGACCGGGCAGTGGTCGATCCCCGTGGCGAACGGTGATCTCCCGGACGAATCGGGCGAGTTCACGCAGTCGTCGCTCGCCGCGCAGTGGGGCGACCGGACGCCGCCGCCCACGCTGCCGGGCGGCGCGCCCGCGCCGTGGGCGTCGGAGCCGTGGGCACAGCCGGAGGCCGCCGAGGCGCCTTCGGAGCCGGAACCCGAGCCGGTCGCGGAGGTCGTACCCGAGCCGGTCGCGGAGGTCGTACCCGACCCGGTCGAGGCGGCCGTACCCGAGCCGGTCGAGGCGGCTGCCGGGGTCCCCGAACCCGCTGAGCCCGCGGACTCCACCGAAGATGCCGAAGCGCCTGCTGAGGGCGCTGACGCCGCTGAGGGCACGGATGAAGCCGAGGCCGCCGAAGCCGCCGAGGTCACGGAGACCGCGCCCGACCCCTCCGCCGCCCTCCCGCTCCACGACGACCACCCCCTCGTCAGCTACGTCCTGCGCGTGAACGGCACCGACCGCCCCGTCACCGACGCCTGGATCGGCGAGTCGCTCCTGTACGTGCTGCGCGAGCGGCTCGGCCTCGCGGGCGCCAAGGACGGCTGCTCGCAGGGCGAGTGCGGCGCGTGCAACGTCCAGGTGGACGGCCGCCTCGTCGCCTCCTGCCTCGTACCGTCGGCGACCGCGGCAGGCAGCGAAGTCCGTACGGTCGAGGGCCTGGCCGAGGACGGACAGCCCTCGGACGTGCAGCGCGCGCTGGCCGCGTGCGGCGCCGTCCAGTGCGGATTCTGCGTCCCCGGCATGGCGATGACCGTCCACGACCTGCTGGAGGGGAACCCGAACCCCACCGACCTCGAGACCCGGCAGGCCCTGTGCGGCAACCTCTGCCGCTGCTCCGGCTACCGCGGCGTGCTCGACGCGGTGCGCCAGGTGTCGGCCGAGCGGAAGGCGTCCGCCGACGACGCGGCGGAGCCGGCCGACGACGAGCTCCGCATTCCGCACCAGGCGGGACCGGCCCATGGTGAGCTGTTCCAGGACGGAGGCCAGGCGTGACGACCGAGACCAACGGGTCGACCGGGATGATCCCCGAGGCGGCCGGCGCCCCGGAGCCGGAGGGCATCCCGCACGGTCTGGGCACGACGCTCCCGTCGGTGGAGGCGCGCGCCAAGGCCGAGGGCACGTTCCCGTACGCCGCCGACCTGTGGGCCGAAGGGCTGCTCTGGGCGGCGATCCTGCGCTCACCGCACGCGCACGCGCGCGTGGTCTCCATCGACACGACCCACGCGCGCGAGATGCCCGGCGTCCGCGCGGTCGTCACGCACGAGGACGTCCCCGGCGGCCCGCTCTCCGGCCACCGCACGGCGGACCGCCCGGTGTTCGCCTCCGATGTCGTACGCCACCACGGCGAGGCCCTCGCGGCCGTGGCCGCCGACCACCCGGACACGGCGCGCATGGCGGCGGCGGCCATCATCGTCGAGTACGAGGTCCTGGAGCCGGTCACCGACCCCGAGCAGTCGTTCGCGGCCGAGCCCCTGCACCCCGACGGCAACCTGATCCGCCACATCCCGCTGCGCCACGGCGACGCCGACGCGACGGGCGAGGTGATCGTCGAGGGCCTGTACCGCATCGGCCGCCAGGACCCGGCGCCCATCGGCGCCGAGGCCGGCCTCGCCGTGCCGCGCCCCGACGGCGGCGTCGAGCTGTACATCGCCTCCACCGACCCGCACGGCGACCGGGATCTCGCGGCGGCCCGCTACGGCCTGGAGCCGGACCGCGTGAAGGTCGTCGTCACCGGCGTCGCGGGCGCGACGGCGGACCGCGAGGACCCGAGCTTCCACCTCCCGCTCGGCCTGCTCGCGCTGAGAACCGGCTGCCCGGTCAAGCTCACGGCGACCCGCGAGGAGTCCTTCCTCGGCCATCCGCACCGCCACCCCACCCTCCTGCGCTACCGCCACCACGCGGACGCGGACGGCAAGCTGGTGAAGGTGGAGGCACAGATCCTGCTCGACGGCGGCGCGTACGCGGACACGTCGTCGGACGCCCTCGCCGCGGCCGTCGCCTTCGCCTGCGGCCCGTACGTGGTGCCGCACGCCTCCATCGAAGGCTGGGCGGTGCGGACCAACAACCCGCCCTCCGGTCACGTACGAGGAGAAGGCGCACTCCAGGTGTGCGCGGCCTACGAGGCCCAGATGGACAAGCTGGCGAAGAAGTTGGGCGTCGACCCGGCGGAGCTGCGCATGCGCAACGTCCTGGCGACGGGTGACGTCCTCCCGACCGGCCAGACGGTGACGTGCCCGGCCCCCGTGGCCGAACTCCTCGACGCCGTACGGGAGTTCCCGCTCCCGCCCCTCCCCAAGGACACCCCGGAGGAGGACTGGCTGCTGCCCGGCGGCCCCGAGGGCGCGGGCGAACCGGGTGCGGTCCGGCGCGGCGTCGGCTACGGCATCGGCATGGTGCACATGCTCGGCGCCGAGGGCGCGGACGAGGTCTCGACGGCCACGGTCAAGGTCCACAACGGCGTGGCGACCGTCATCTGCGCGGCGGTCGAGACCGGCCAGGGCTTCATCACCCTCGCCCGCCAGATCGTGCAGGACACGCTCGGCATCGACGAGGTGCACGTCGCGCCCGTCGACACGGACCAGCCGCCGGCCGGCCCCGGCAGCCGCGGCCGCCACACGTGGGTGTCGGGCGGTGCGGTCGAACGTGCGGCGAAGATGGTCCGCACGCAGCTCCTCCAGCCGCTGGCCCACAAGTTCGGCATGTCCACGGAGCTGCTCCAGATCGCCGACGGCAAGATCACCTCGTACGACGGTGTCCTGTCGACGACGGTCGAGGAGGCCATGGAGGGCAAGGAACTCTGGGCCACCGCCCAGTGCCGCCCGCACCCCACGGAGCCCCTGGACGCGACCGGCCAGGGCGACGCCTTCGTGGGCCTCGCCTTCTGCGCGATCCGCGCGGTGGTCGACGTGGACATCGAGATCGGTTCCGTACGCGTCGTCGAACTGGCGGTCGCGCAGGACGTCGGCCGCGTCCTGAACCCCGGCCAGCTCGCGGCCCGCATCGAGGCCGGCGTCACCCAGGGCGTCGGCGCGGCCCTCACGGAGAACCTCCGCACCCCGCAGGGCATCGTCCGCCGCCCCGACCTCACCGGATACGCCCTCCCCACCTCGCTCGACGCCCCCGACATCCGCATCGTCAAGCTCGTCGAGGAGCGCGACGTGGTGGCCCCCTTCGGGGCGAAGGCGGCCAGCGCGGTCCCGGTCGTGGCGTCCCCCGCGGCGGTGGCCTCAGCGGTCCGCGCGGCGACGGGCCGCCCCGTCAACCGCCTGCCGATCCGCCCGCAGGCGGCGGTGGTGACGCCGGAGCCGGCGGAGTCAACGGCCTGACCTGGCAGGGCAGTTGGCCCGCCGGTTGGGCCCCTCTGCTCGCCTGACATCTCCTGCGCGAACCGTTACGTTCCGTGGCGTTCTGTGACGTGATCTGCGTTGCCTCTGCCCTGGGGCTCCTGTGAACTGTCAGTGCGGCTGGCTAAAGTTGATACGGATTTTGCTCGCGACGGCCGATCGCGGCAGGGGCCGTACGGGGACGCGGAACGGGGAGGACGTACGCGATGGCGGACGACAAGGGTGGCGGCGGTGGCGGTACCGGGGGCGGCTGGCTGTCCGGTGTGTTCGACGCGGCGCAGGACGCGGTCGGGGACATCGTCACGGAGCTGGAGTCGTTCACCAAGTTCCAGCAGCGGGTCGATCAGCTGATCAAGGACTTGAAGGGGTCGCCCGCCGGGCCGCAGAAGGTCGGCCAAGAGGCGCTGGCACGACACCAGTTCGGCGGCGGCGACGGCGGATTCAAGGAGGCCTCCGGCCTCTACACGTCGTACGCGTCGGTGATCAGCGAGCTGGAGAACCTCTCGAAGCTGCTGTCCGACTCCATAGAGGGCATGGGCATCGCGGTCCTCGCCTCGCACAAGGGCTACGCGAACATCGACGACGACGTCCGGCGCCGGATGCAGGCCATCAGCGCCGAGACGACGAAGCACTACGGCGGGGAGTACGAGCCGCCGACGCACAAGAAGAGCGACGACGGCTCGACCGGCGGTGCCGACCAGGGCAGTTCTTCGGACGGCTCTTCGGGTGCCTCTTCAGGAGGCCCTTCCGGCGGCGACACGGCCGGCGGTTCGGGCGGCGATTCGGGTGGAGCGATCTGATGGCGGAAGCACCGATTGACGGCGGCAGCGGCGGCACCGGAGGCACGCAGTTCACGGGCCTCACCCACGAACAGATGCTGGAGTGGCTCGACCAGGCCAACAGCGGAGAGGTCCAGGCGGCGGCGGACCGGCTCGCGGCCGCCGCGAAGGAGATCCACAAGATCGCGGACGACCTCAAGATCCGTCCGCAGTGGGTGACATGGAAGGGCGAGGGCGCGGAGGCGTTCCGCGGCTGGGCCTCCGACCTCGCCAACGCGACGGTCAGACTCGGCGACTTCAGCCAGGACTCGGCCAAGTGGATGGGGCAGGCGGCCACCGCGATCGGCACCGCGCAGGCATCCATCCCCCGCGACAAGCCGAGCGCCCAGGCGAACCTCGACGCGGCGCAGGCCGCGCACAACGACCCGGACGCCCGGTCGATCGCGTCCAAGTCGTCGAGCGAACTCGCCGCGCTGAAGGCGGACCAGGAGAAGGTGCGGCTCGAGGCGGCGGCGGAGATGACGAAGCTGGGGCAGTCGTACGCGCTGTCCGCTTCCCAGATGGACGCGCTGGAGCGGCCCAAGTTTCCACCGCCGCCCACCGCCTTCGTGCCGCCGAGGGACGAGTCGACCGACCTGGCTCGCCCGGGTGCCGGTACGGGCGGTGCGGGTGCGGGTGCGTCGACGGTCGGCGGTTCGGCCGGAGCGGCTGCGGGGACAAGCGGCCACACGGCAGTCGGAGCCGCCGCTGCGCACGCGGAGACGGGCGCGTCCGGCGCCGTGTCCGGTCTCCCCGCGGCCTCTGCACGCCCTGAAGTTCCCGAGACCCCTACCCACATGGGGATCGACTCCGTCGGCACCCTGCCGGATGCCCGTACGACGGCCCCCGCTCCGTCTCAGGGAATCTCCCCGCTGGCTCCCCAGACCGGAGGAGGCAGCAATCCGGTGGCTCCGCCGGGGATGTTGCCGCCTGCCTTCGGAAACGCGGGAACGCGGCCGCCTGCGCTCGGGCGTGCCACGGGACCCGGCCTCACCGGGCGCGGAGGCACCACACCGGTGAGCGGGGGGACGGGGCGGACTGCCACGCCCTCCGCGTCGGGGAGCACGGGACGCCCCACGACCCCGGGGGTGCGCGGAGGCCAGCCGATGCCGGCGCAGGGCGCCTCGGCCGCGGGACGAGCGGGCGCCAAGGGAGCACCTGGCCGGGTGCCGGCCAACGGAGTCACAGGCGGACGCCCCCAGCCCACAACGAGCAAGCCTGCCAAGGGAATTCCGCGTGGCTCGGTGGTCGGCGGCCGGCCCGCGGGCGGTGGCCGGGGCGCGACGGGGCAGGGAGCAGCCGGTGGCCGGTCCGTCCCGACGGCCGGTGGCGGCGCCGCCGGCCAGCGAGGTACCGGCTCCAGCAGGCGCGTCACCGGAGCTTCTGCCGAGAAGGGCGGAATCGTGGGAGGCCGTGGCCAGCAGCAGGGCCGCTCCGGGGCTCGTTCCTTCAGCCCCGGAGGCTCGGGGCTGGTCCGTGGGCAGGGCGCCGCGGGCGGGCCGTCGGACGGCACGCAGGGTTCCGGCCAGTCCGGGCGCACGACCGGTGCGGGTGCGGCTCCGCACGGCGCTCGCCCGGGTTCCCGTCGAGACGACCAGCGGGACGGCCGCCCCGACTACCTGACCGAGGACGAGGCCACATGGCGGCCCGACGACCGCCGGGCCGTACCGTCTGTGGTCGACGACACGACGAAGAACGACGAGAGGTAGACCAGAACGATGCCCACCCTCAGCACTCGACGCCGCGGCGCGGCAGCCACGGCTCTGCTCGGTGCGCTGCTGGTGGGCACGGCTGCGGTTCCGGCCCACGCTGATACGACGCGCTCCCAACAGTGGTTTCTCGATGCCATGCAGGCCGAGAAGATGTGGAAGACGAGCACGGGCGAAGGTGTCACCGTCGCCGTCATCGACACGGGCGTGGACGCCGGCAATCCGGACTTGAAAGGCCGAGTGCTGGACGGCTTGGACCTCGCCTCCAACCTGGAGAAGGGCGACGAGCACAGCGACTACGACGGGCACGGCACGGGCATGGCGGGCCTGATCGCAGGCACCGGTGCCTACGACGGCGGCAAGGGGGCATTCGGTCTCGCGCCGGGTGCGAAGATCCTGCCGATCCGGATGCCCGACATCAGCAAGGGTGTCCTGCCCTTCGAAGAGAGCACCCAGCTCGTCAAAGCCATCCGGTATGCGGCGGATTCCGGTGCGAAGGTCATCAACATCTCCCTGGGCGGATCGAGCACCGAGCTCACTGCCTTGGCGCCGGCGGTGAAGTACGCACTGGACAAGGGCTCCTTGGTGTTCGCCGCTTCAGGAAACAGCGGCGACAAAGCCAACAAGGTGGAGTACCCGGCAGCCACCCCGGGAGTCGTGGCTGTCGGCGCCGTGGGGCAGGACCTCCACCGGGCCAAGTTCTCCACGCACGGGCCTCAAGTAGACCTGTCGGCACCAGGTGTCGACATGGTTCACGCGTGTGGAGGTTCCACCGGGCTCTGCAAATCCGAGGGCACCAGTGACGCCACCGCCATCGCCTCCGCCAGCGCCGCCCTCATCTGGGCCGCGCACCCCGACTGGACCAACAACCAGGTCCTGCGCGTCATGCTCAACACGATCGGCGGGCCGACGGACGGGGCGAAGCGCAACGACTCCATCGGGTACGGGATCGTACGGCCGCGCGTCGCGCTGAAGACGCCGGGGGATCCGGGGCCGGCGGACAAGTTCCCGATGGCGGACTATCCCGGCGCTGCCAAGTCGTCGCCGTCGTCGGAGTCATCGACGGGGTCCGGTGCCGAGGCCTCGGACGGCGGAGGTGCCACGGAGAGTTCGACCAGGTCCGGGGGCGGAAACATCGGGCTGTGGGTAGGAGGGGGAATCGCCGCTGTCGTGATCGCCGGCGGCGCCGCCGCCCTCGCGATCACCCGGAGGCGCCGACGCGATCATCAGCAACTGCCGCCCACCGCCACGCCGATGCAGCCTCCGTACGCTCCTTACGGGGGTCAACTTCCGTACGGGAACCAGCAGTTCACAGGTCAAGGGCAGCAGCCGTACGGATCGACTCAGGGAAACCGTCCCGACGGATCGCAGCAGGGTCTCCCTTAGCCGCGACGGGGCCCCCTCGTCACGGTGACGGTTTGGGAAGGTGTTTCGGCAATCGGGCTTCGGCCAGGCACCCCAGTTGGCTGGCGAATTTCCTCGAAATCGAATTCAGGATCGCCATCCTCTCGTTCTCGGTGCTGTGGACTTTCATTTGGTTTGCCGAGCTGTACATCGCGGCATCAATGAATTTCGAACCGTCTGCTTTGCTGGCCTCTCGGCACTCAAAGTAGAGCGAGGTAGAGTTCCCATCTCCAGCGTAGGCGATGGAGCCCACGGGATAGAAAGTCCTCTCTGTCGCGTCTTCAAGCCCCTTGCGTGTCGGCGTGCGCTTGACGCCAATGAAATCAATCTGGAGCAACGGGTGCCCGGATTTGTCGGAAGCCTTGTAGACGTTGCATTGAGTGCGCTGCGTGGTTTCGGTGCTGAGGTGCTTGCCGGCTCGCGCGAGCGAAAACTTATTCGGTTCGCCGAAGTCGTTCTTTCCCGGCAGTTCCTGAAACTTCGTGGTGCCGGAGATCTTCTCCAAGGCAGCTGCCGATTCACGGTCGAGTGACTCGTCGCAGAGCTTGTCGGCCGAGACGCCGCTGACGCCATCGGACTTCCCGTTCGAGCAGCCGGAAATTATCACCATTCCCACGACTGCACCGAGGGCGAAAATTCGGCCACGACCCCTTGGGGTGTACATTCGCATTGTCCATCAATCCTTGTACGGAGCGCGACCTCGGAAATCGTCCTCGTCTGAGCCGGTCGACGTGTACATCGTCTTGATTTGCTGAAGGGTTTGGTTGCGATCCGCTTCCCCTCCGGCCTTCTCGTAATTGCTGAAGTAGTGCTCGTAGCTCTTCCCCAGCTCGTCCGTTCCTTTTCCGTAGAATTGCTGGCTGGTGAGTTGGCTCTGCTGGTCGGGATCCTTCTCGGCATCGTCCACGCCCTGGTCGATCTGCTGCCCGATGAAGGTATTGACCGCCTCGCCAACCGTGTCCGCGGCGAGAGGTGCAATGACCAGTGCGGCGGCGCTGGTTCCAGGGAGAGGGATGGCGGCAACGCCTCCACCGACCACCGCGCCCGCGCCGAACTTGATCCATTCTGCCGAGCGGCCGAGTGATTTGTTCGCCTCGGTGGAGGACTCACCGAAATCAGTGGTCGCCTGCTGCACTCGTGAGTGGTCCAAGATTCCGCGTGCCTCGGCCTCCATGGACAGTGCGTCTACGCCACGGTCGTAACGTGCATCGCTCGTTGGCGGGTTCGCATCGAGAAGGCTCAACGTGTACAGGTGCTGCGAGGCGGACATGATCTTGTGGGAGGTTTCGTTCTGTCCCATCACGCTGAGGAAATTGATGGCTCCCTGGTTGCCGAAGTCGGCCCGCCCGGCATATCTGGCAGGGAAGTCGCCGGCGTCTTTGCCGTGATCGCCGAGTCCTGACATCGCATAGTTGAGGTCGTCGGTGTAGGCCCCGCCCATTGTGCCGAGACTGTCCGCGAGTTCGGGCTGTTTGTGCAGCATTTCGGGCCCGTCTTCGCTGCCGTACAGGTACACGACCTGTTCCATGACGCCGGCTGTGGCCGCTGTGCGGTGCACTCCGGACGGAACCTGCTTCGGGTCGTCCGTGTAGGGGAAGCCGAGCGTTGCCGACTCCAGAGCGTGCCCGAGGGCGTCGCGACCGGCGACGATCTTGTGGTTGCCGTCGAGGGTGGGGTCGGCTGCCCAGATCCGGTCCTTCGTCAGGTACTTGAGGTGCTCATTGACCTCTGAGTCCTTGTTGACCGTGGAGCCGGCGCCGTCGGGTTGGGCGAAGAATTGTGTCGAGGCGTCGGGGTTGTTTCCGAGCGCCTCGAGGAACCCCGTCATCGGGTCCCGGCCCCGGTCGTCCTTGCCCCAGTAGTTGAGGTCGCCCTGGTTCCAGTTGTTGATCCAGGGGTTCATGTCCTTGACGTTGCGTTCCTTGTCGTACGCGATGAGCTTGTCGCCGTAGTCGTTGAGGAACTGGTCGTCGTAGTTGCCGAACCGCATCAGGTTGCTCATGACCGCGAAGCCGCGGGGGTTGTTGGCGTCGTCGGTGCCGAGTTCGTTCGGGCCCATGCTGACCACCTGCTTCTCCCAGCTGCGCATGTTGGCGCTGTCGGAGAGGGTGGCGGTGCCGAGGGTGATGCCCAGGTTCTTCTGCAGCTGTTTGGCCTGCTCGTAGCGCTTGGGGTCGTAGCTCGCCTGATAGGGGTCGGCGATTCCGGCGTAGAAGGACATGACCTTCTTGGGGCCGACATCGACCGCGAACTGTTCGGCGAAGAGGGGGTCCTTCCCGTACTTCGCCATGCTGGCGTTGAGCGACGCCAGTTCCGTGTTGGAGACGTCGTGCGGGTCCTTGCGGGCGATCTTGGCCGCCTCTTCGGCCGCCTTGATCGCGCCGGCCGCCTCGTCACGGTCCTTGTAACTGGCGTCGGAGAAGCCGAGCTCGGCGTGGTCGACGATCAGCCGCAGGGCCTTGGAAGCGGTGCTGTCGCTTTCGATCGCCTTCTTGAGAATGTTCTGGATGTCGTCGCGCAAGGCATTCGCTCCTGCCTTCGCGCCTTCCGGGTCGGTCGTGGGGTTCGGGGTGACGGTGAACGAGCCGCTGCCCGTGTCCACGACCGTGTAGTTCTTGGCGTTCTCGATCGCCGTGTTCAACTGCTGCTTGTACGTGGCGAGTTCGCCTCGCGTGTCCTTGATGATGCGCGTGACCGTCTGGGCCTGGGTGTGCGCGTCGTCGAACTCGCCGGCCGTCTTGTCCACGAACTCGCGTGTGACGGTGGCGTTCATGCCCGCCCACTTCGCCGAGTCCGCTTTCTTCTTCAGGTGGTCGCGGGCGTCGGAGGCGACTTCCTTGAGGTCACTCGTCATCTTCTCCCAGCGCTCGATGGCGTCGTCCAGCTTGGAGAAGTTGAGATGGCGCAGCGCGTCGAGGTCCATTACTTGCCCGTGGTCCTCTCGTCGAATCCCTTGTCCAGGGTCGAGATGCTGCTGATCACGCCTTCGATGTAGACCTCGTCCTTGGCGTGGATGCTCTGCGTGACGTGCAAGTGGTTGGCGATGTGGGCGGATGCGTCCAGCAGCGATTGCACCTGGTCGACCCAGTGCACCGCGACATGGTCGATCGCGGCGCCGAGTTCGAAGCCGTCGCTCGTCTTCATGCTGTCCACGACGCTCATGGACGCGAGCCGGGCCTTGTCGCTGGCCTCGTCGAACTTCTTGTGCAGCTCACGCGCGGCGTTACCCACGGCGATGAGGTCCGTGTTCGAGGCCTTGAGATCGCCGTACGAGCTCGGGCCGCCTCCGCCCGGTTCCACCGGAATGCTGTTGAGCTGCATTCGCGTGGACTGCCGGTGCGCCGCGTCGGCCTTCAGTTGCTCCCACTCATCCCACGCCATGGGTGCCGCCTTCCCCCGTGTGACTGTTTGTTTCCGCGGCCGGTGGACGCGGCCGCTCCGAATCAACGTAGCGCGGCGATCAGCAAGATCACATCGTTCGGCGGTGATCTCTCAGGCTGCTCGGATCGGGCTTTTTCGGCACTTTCCTCGAATCGGGCGGGGGGTGGATGCGGCGGTGGCTCACGAGCTCCGGTGGCGATGAGCACGCAAACGGATTCGCGCTTCCCCGCGGAGCCCTTTGTGCATGGCGGGGGGCGGGTGCCCCTCTCGGCGAGTTCAGCAACTGCCCGACGAGACCTTCGTCTTCAAGTCGTACTCCGGAACCACCGTGTTCGGCTGGTCGCCCGCGCCCGGGACCACGAAGGCGCCGTCGGCGGATTCGGACCGGGTGATGTGGAGGCAGAAGCCGTCGCCCGCGCCGGTGGCCGTCACCGTGTAGGAGTTCTTGTCGGCGGTCGTGACGTCGAGGGCGATGACCGGGCCCGAGCCCTTGCCCGCCTTTCGGACCTCGCTGTCGACGAGGGAGTGGTAGTCGCCCTGCGGGTCGTCGAGCTGCGGTTCCTGTTCGAGGGCGGAGGCGGCCTCGTTCACCGTGTCGCGGAGTTCGCGGTTGCTCCAGGACGTCTCGTCCGCGAGTCTGAGGCCCTTGATCCCCCAGTACGCCAGGGCTACGGCCAGGAACAGGAAGAGCGTTCGGCGCCAGCCCGGTGAGGCGTCGCGCATGCGGCCGCCCGGCCAACACCGTTCGAACCAGGCCTGGTTCACGGCGCCGAGCACTGCGAACAGCGCGCCGACCACGAGGAAGCCGATCGCCATGGCGGTCACGTGGTGCCCCCGGTGGTCCGCGCGTCACGTGCGTCGGCGTACTTGTCCAGCTCGCGCATCGCCTCGGCGTGGGCGCTCATCCGCATGCTCACGCGGCCGCTCGTGAAGAGCGCCACACCCGCGGCGGAGACCGGTACGGAGAGGCCGAGCACCAGGACGGCCTCGGGCCAGTCGCGTTCGTTCTGGCACCAATCCCCTTTGTAGATGCCGTTGTTGGCCGTGCCGGCATCGGTCAGCAGTCGTGAATCGCACTCCGCGGGGTGACGGTCGTTCGGTTCCTCGTCGACCGTGTACGGGGTGAGGAGCAGGAGCGCGCACCATGCCCACTGGAGCGTTGCCACGGCCAACAGGCCCAGCCCCCAAGCGCGTTCGCGTCCGGCCCTGTCGCGGAAGTCAAGGTCGTACTCACGTGATCGCATGGCGGTCGAACTTAGCAGCGCGCCCTGCGCGACGTCTGGTGCGCGAGGGTCACGATGTGCCGGTACAGCGCCTCGTGCCCCTCTGGCGTCGGGTGCAGGCCGTCGGTGAGGAGGTCCGGGCGGTCGCGCAGTGGCTCCCACAGGTCGAGGTGGTCGACGTCGTGGTCCGCGCACCAGGTGCGCAGCGTCGCGCGCAGGGCCAGGGCGCGGTCGCGCGTGAAGTGCAGGCCGTCGTCGGCGGGGGTGCGTGTCTCGTCGATCCAGGACGGGCCCGCCACGACGAGGCGGGCGTTGTGGCGCATCGCCGTGTCCGCCAACGAGGCCAGGGCGTCGGTGAGTTGGCGGTCCGTACGCGTACGGGGGCCGGGCAGCGCCGCGTCGTTGATGCCCGCGGCGACCAGGAGCGTGTCGGGCAGGCGCGGGCCGAGGAGCGCCGGGGTCTGCTCGCTGACGTCGGTCAGGGTGCTGCCGGGGATGGCCAGGTTGAAGAGGCGGTGGCCGGTCTCGTTCTCCGCGATGTGTGCCGCCGCGAGCCGGCCCGCCCAGCCGCCCCGCGGATCGCAGCGCCCGTACGCGATGCTGTCGCCGACGATCACGATGCGGGACGCGGGTCGCAGGGGCCGGGCGTCCAGGTAGGCCCAGGTGGTCTCCCCGGAGGTCAGGCGTACGCGGCGGCGGACGTAGTCGTCGACCTCGTACGCGTCCGCCGCCTCCAGGTCGGCGTCGGTGAGCCGCAGGGCCGCGCCCTTCACCTCGGCCCCGTGCTGTCGCACCAGCGTGAGGTGGACGTCGAGGCCGCTCGTGGCGATGACGGTCGCGTCGGTGATCCGGAGCGGTGTCGTCGTGTGGCCCGCGAGGGCCGCCGGGCGGCTCGGGACGGGGCCGCCGAACAGGGTGGCCTGGACCCGCTCGTCCAGCAGGGTGCCGAAGGAGAAGAGCAGGTGGGGGCGGGGGGTGTGCATGGCGCGGGGCGGTCCTCGGTCGAATCAGTCGTGCGGTTCGTAGTTTTGTTGAACGATTCTCTCATTCCTGGTGCGGCATGCCGAAGGGGCGTCCCGCATGTACGCGGGACGCCCCTTCACAGGCGTGCAGCTCAGCGCCGTTGAGCTGCCGAGGCCGTGACCGGAATCGAACCGGTGTGCTTCGCTTTGCAGGCGAATCCCTAAGCCACTCGGGCACACGGCCTTGATGACTTCGACCGTAGGGCCCGCCCCGGCCGCCTTCAACGGTCCCGCCGCCCCTGCAACGTGACTGCCATACGCCGTTCATGAAAGGCCCGTGCCGACGGGCGGGCGTAGGACCAAGGGACCAGTGGGAACCCCTCCTCCCGACAGGGGTCAACGATCCCTACGCCACTTACCCTGATCCGCATGACCGCCCTCGATGACGCCCCCGCACCCCTGGACGCCGCCGTCGCCGAAGTCACGGGAGCCACCGAAGGCGGCGTCCTCGGGCGGACCTACCGCGCCCTGAGCATCGGCATCGTCACCGTCGTGCTGCTCATTGCCTTCGAGGCGACCGCCGTCGGCACCGCGATGCCCGTCGCCGCACGGGAGTTGGACGGGGTGTCGCTGTACGCCTTCGCGTTCTCCGGGTACTTCACGACGTCGCTGTTCGGCATGGTGCTCGCCGGGCAGTGGGCCGACCGGCGCGGACCGCTCGGGCCGGTGGGCGCGGGGATCGCCGCGTTCGCCGCGGGGCTGCTGCTCGCCGGGACCGCCGGGAGCATGTGGATGTTCGTCGCCGGGCGGGCCGTGCAGGGGCTCGGCGGCGGGCTCGTCATCGTCGCGCTGTACGTGGTCGTCAGCCGCGCCTACCCCGCACCGCTGCGGCCCGCGATCATGGCGGCGTTCGCGGCGAGCTGGGTCGTGCCGTCCATCGTGGGGCCGCTCGCGGCGGGCACCGTCACCGAGCACCTCGGCTGGCGCTGGGTGTTCCTCGGGATCCCCGTGCTCGTCCTGCTGCCCCTCGCCCTCGCGCTGCCGCAGGTGCGGCGGCGGGCCGGCGGGCCCCCGCCCGGGGCCGGCGCCGAGAAGGGCCTCGACCGGCGGCGGATCCGGCGCGCGTTCGGGATCTCGGTGGGCGCGGGGCTGCTCCAGTACGCGGCCCAGGACCTGCGCCCGCTCGCCCTCGTGCCCGGTGTCGCCGGCGCCGCCCTCCTCGTACCGTCCGTGCTCGGGCTGCTGCCGCGCGGCACGTACCGGGCCGTGCGCGGGCTGCCGTCGGTGGTGCTGCTGCGCGGGATCGCGGCGGGGTCGTTCATCGCGGCCGAGTCGTTCGTACCGCTGATGCTGGTCACTCAGCGCGGGCTCTCGCCGACGCTCGCCGGCCTGTCGCTGGCCGCGGGCGGCGGCACGTGGGCGCTCGGGTCGTGGCTCCAGTCCCGGCCGCGGTTCGAGCCGTACCGGGAGCGGCTCGTCGCCGGGGGCATGGTGCTGGTCGCCGCCGCGATCGTCGCCGCGCCGAGCGTGCTGATCGAGGCGGTGCCGGTGTGGACCGTGGCCGTCGCGTGGGCCTTCGGGTGTCTGGGGATGGGCCTGGTCATCTCCTCCACGAGCGTGCTGCTGCTCCAGCTGTCCGCGCCCGAGGAGGCCGGGTCGAACTCGGCCGCGCTCCAGATCTCCGACGGCCTGTCCAACGTCGTGCTGCTCGCCGCCGGCGGCGCCGCGTTCGCCGCGCTCGGCGGGGGAGCGGTGGGCCACGGCGTCGCCGACGGCGCGGGCGGCTCGCACCCGGCGGCGTTCGTCGCCGTGTTCCTGCCGATGGCGGCGGTCGCGCTGGTGGGGGCGTGGGTGGCCACCCGGCTGCGCGCGGCAGAGCAGTGACGTAGCGGCGACTGCCCGTGAACGTACGCGAGTTGATCTGTGACGCGTGTCCCAACCACCCCCCGTCCGGCGTCGTCCAGCGCGCTCGTCAACACGCTCACCGGTAGGGTGGCCCGGTTGTCATACGTAGCAGTGCCGTCCAGCCTCATGTGATTCGGAGACCGTGACTACCACCGCCGCCACCAGTTCTTCCTCGTCCCACCACCTCTCGCCCGCCTTTCCCGGCCGCGCCCCCTGGGGCACCGCCAACAAGCTGCGAGCCTGGCAGCAGGGGGCGATGGAGAAGTACATCCAGGAGCAGCCGCGCGACTTCCTCGCGGTCGCGACGCCGGGCGCAGGCAAGACGACCTTCGCGCTCACCCTCGCCTCCTGGCTGCTGCACCACCACGTCGTGCAGCAGGTGACCGTGGTCGCGCCGACCGAGCACCTGAAGAAGCAGTGGGCCGAGGCGGCCGCTCGGATAGGGATCAAGCTGGACCCGGAGTACAGCGCGGGCCCGCTGAGCAAGGAGTACCAGGGCGTCGCGGTGACGTACGCGGGTGTCGGCGTACGGCCGATGCTGCACCGGAACCGGAGCGAGCAGCGCAAGACCCTCGTCATCCTCGACGAGATCCACCACGCCGGTGACTCGAAGTCGTGGGGCGAGGCCTGCCTGGAGGCGTTCGAGCCGGCCACGCGGCGCCTCGCGCTGACCGGTACGCCGTTCCGCTCCGACACCAACCCCATCCCCTTCGTCACGTACGAGGAGGGCAAGGACGGCATCAGGCGGTCCTCCGCCGACTACACGTACGGCTACGGCAGCGCGCTCGGCGACGGCGTCGTGCGGCCCGTCATCTTCCTCTCCTACAGCGGCAACATGCGCTGGCGGACCAAGGCCGGTGACGAGATCGCCGCGCGGCTCGGCGAGCCCATGACGAAGGACGCGATCAGCCAGGCCTGGCGCACCGCGCTCGACCCGCGCGGCGAGTGGATGCCGAGCGTGCTGCGCGCCGCCGACGCCCGCCTGACCGAGGTCAGGAAGGGCATCCCGGACGCGGGCGCCCTCGTCATCGCCGCCGACCAGGACTCCGCGCGCGCCTACGCCAAGCTGATCCGCGAGATCACCGGCACCAAGGCGACCGTCGTGCTCTCCGACGACGCCGGCGCCTCGAAGCGGATCGACGACTTCGCGGCGAGCGAGGACCGCTGGATGGTCGCGGTCAGGATGGTGTCGGAGGGCGTCGACGTCCCGCGGCTCGCCGTGGGCGTGTACGCGACGACGATCTCGACGCCGCTCTTCTTCGCGCAGGCCGTCGGCCGTTTCGTGCGGTCCCGGCGGCGCGGCGAGACCGCCTCCGTGTTCCTGCCCACCGTCCCCGACCTGCTCGGCTTCGCCAACGAGATGGAGGTCGAGCGCGACCACGTGCTCGACAAGCCGAAGAAGGAAGGGGAGGAGGACCCCTACGCCGAGTCCGAGAAGGAGATGGAGGAGGCGAACAAGGAGCAGGACGAGGACACCGGCGAGCAGGAGCAGTTCGCCTTCGAGGCGCTGGAGTCCGAGGCCGTCTTCGACCGTGTCCTGTACGACGGCGCCGAGTTCGGCATGCAGGCCCACCCGGGCAGCGAGGAGGAGCAGGACTACCTCGGCATCCCCGGGCTCCTCGAACCCGACCAGGTGCAGCTGCTCCTCCAGAAACGGCAGGCCCGGCAGATCGCGCACAGCAGGAAGAAGCCCGACAGCGAGGCCGATCTCCTCGAACTCCCCGCCGAGCGGCGGCCGGTGGTCTCCCACAAGGAGATGATGGAGCTGCGCAAGCAGCTCAACACGATCGTCGGCGCGTACGTGCATCAGACCGGCAAACCGCACGGCGTGATCCACACCGAACTGCGCCGGGTGTGCGGCGGTCCGCCGAGCGCCGAGGCGACGGCCGGGCAGCTGCGCCAGCGCATCGCCAAGGTCCAGGAGTGGGCGACCCGGATGAAGTGAGGCCCGCACCAAGTGCGGGCAATCACCCATAACTCCGGCCACAGGTTGACCGGATTCTGGACGGAGTCTTCCGCTCAGCGGGACGACCTCGCTACATTCCCGGCAACGCACACGCCCCGTGGCAGCGCCGCCGCGGAGCGCAGCCGGTACGTACGAAGACAGTCGTAAGCAAGACAGTCGTATGCAGCCGTAACCAGCCGTAGCGGCCGTATGCAGCCCAGCGCCTGATCACCGACCGGCGGCCTCTGACGCGCGTCGCCCACGGGACAGGCGACGCAACCGCCGCGTAGGGGGTCCGCCGACACTCACCACTAAGGAGTGGGCGTCGTGACCGCGGAGACCTCCCAGACGCTCGACCGGGGACTGCGCGTCCTCAAACTGCTCGCCGACACGGACCACGGGCTGACCGTGACCGAGCTGTCCAACAAGCTCGGTGTCAACCGCACCGTCGTCTACCGTCTGCTCGCCACGCTGGAGCAGCACGCCCTCGTCCGCCGCGACCTCGGCGGCCGCGCCCGCGTCGGACTCGGCGTGCTGCGCCTGGGCCGGCAGGTCCATCCGCTGGTGCGCGAGGCCGCGCTGCCCGCGCTGCGCTCGCTCGCCGAGGACATCGGGGCGACCGCCCATCTGACACTGGTCGACGGCAGCGAGGCACTGGCCGTGGCCGTCGTCGAGCCGACGTGGACCGACTACCACGTGGCGTACCGGACCGGGTTCCGCCACCCGCTCGACAGGGGTGCCGCGGGCCGCGCGATCCTCGCCTCGCGCCAGGGGGCCGTCGCCGAACCGGGGTACACCCTCACGCACGGGGAGCTGGAGGCCGGGGCGTCCGGTGCCGCCGCGCCGCTGCTCGGGGTCACAGGACTGGAGGGCAGCGTCGGCGTGGTGATGCTGGCGGACGCGGTGCCTGAGCGGGTGGGGCCCAGGGTGCTCGACGCCGCCCGCGAGGTCGCCGACGCGCTGCGCTGAGCCGCAGGGCGCGGCCGGCCCCGCGGCGACGCCGCACGCACCCGCCAAGATCAACCGGGCAGACGATAAGTTGGCCCCGTGCTCAATCGCCTCAGCCGCCCCGTCGCCCTCGCCCTGTGCGCGGCCCCCGTCATCGCCCTGCTGGCGGTGGCCGGGTTCGCCCCGCTGCCGTTCTCGCTCGCGCAGCCGGGGCCGACGACCGATGTGCTGGGGGAGTCGGACGGCAGGCCCGTCATCGAGATCACCGGCGCGCCGACCCGGGACACCACGGGCAAACTGCGCGCGGTGACGATCGTGGCGACCGGGCCGGACGCCGACGTGCACCTCGGTGACGTACTGGACGGATGGTTCGCCGAGGACCGGGCGGTCATGCCGCGCGACTCCGTGTACCCGGCGGGCGACTCGACCAAGGAGGTCGAGGAGCACAACAAGCAGGAGATGAAGGGGTCCCAGGACGCCGCCACCGAGGCCGCTCTCGGCTACCTCGGCGACCGGGACAAGGACATCCGCGTCAGCCTGCAACTCGGTGACGTCGGCGGGCCCAGCGCGGGCCTGCTGTTCTCGCTCGGCATCGTCGACATGCTCGACGGCGACGGCAGCGGCGGCGACCTCACCGGCGGGAAGTCGATCGCCGGTACGGGCACGATCGACGCGTCCGGCAAGGTCGGCGCCGTCGGCGGCGTCTCGCTCAAGGTGCAGGCCGCCGACCGCGACGGCGCCACCGTCTTCCTCGTACCGAAGGCGGAGTGCGCGGACGCCAAGGCCTCCGCGCCGGCGTCGATGCGGCTGATCCCGGTGACCACGCTCAAGGGCGCGGTCACCGACCTGACGAACCTGGGGAAGGGCGCGGGGAAGGTCCCCTCCTGCTGATCAGCAGGCCGGGCGCTACTCCTTGACGAAGCCCTCCTTCACCAGCCAGTCCTTCGCCACGTCGTGCGGGTCCTGCCCGTCGACGTCGACCTTCGCGTTGAGGTCCTGGGCGACGGTGTTGTCCAGCTTCTTGGTGATCGGCTCGATGACGTCGGCCATCTGCGGATACTTCTTCAGCGCCTTGGTGTTGAGCTCGGGCGCCGCGTTGTAGTTCGGGAAGAAGTGCTTGTCGTCCTCCATCACGTGGAGGTTCATCGACTTGATGCGGCCGTCGGTCGTGTACACCTCGCCGAACGTGCAACTGCCCTTCGCCGCCTGCGTGTAGATGATGCCGCTGTCCATCTGCGTGACGTTGCCGTTCGGGACGCTCATCCCGTACGCCTTCTCCATGCCGTGCAGCCCGTCGGCCCGGTTGGCGAACTCGCTCTCGACGCACAGCGTGACCGCGCCCGGGTTCGACTTCGACAGGGCGGCGACGTCGGAGAGCGTCTTCGTCCCGTACTTCTTGAAATTCGCGTCGTTCATCGCGAGCGCGTACGTGTTGTTGAGCTCGGCGGGCGGCAGCCACGTGATGCCGTTCTTGAGGTCGGCGTCGTGCACCGCCTGCCACTGCTTCTGCGGGTCGGTGATCGGATCGGAGTTGCCGAGATACGTGATCCAGGCCGTGCCCGTGTACTCGTACATGGCGTCCGCGTCACCGGACTTGATGGCCTCACGGGCGCCGACGGAGCCCTGGATGCCGGTCCGGTCGAGGACCTCCGCGCCGGCCGCCTTGAACGCGATGCCCATCATCGCGCCGAGGATCAGCTGCTCGGTGAACTCCTTCGACGTGACCGTGAGGTTGGCGCCCTTGAGCGGCTCGCCCTGCCCGATGGAGCCCGGCTTCACGTCGTCGACGAGCGGGCTGCCGCTGGTCAGGCCGCAGCCGGCGAGCAGCGCCAGACCGCTGAGCGCTGCCGCCACCGCCCGCGCCCGGTAGGTGTGCGTCATGAGCGTGCCTCCAACCCGCGCGGCCGCAACAGGAGTTCGGCCAGCGACGCCAGCCAGTCCACGAGCAGCGCGAGCGCGATCGTCAGGATCGAGCCGAGCATCAGGACGGGCATGCGCTGGTTGGTGATCCCGGTGGTGATCAGGACGCCGAGCCCGCCACCGCCGCCGAACGTGGCGAGGGTGGCCGTGCCGACGTTCAGGACGAGGGCCGTGCGCACACCGGCGAGGATCAGCGGGACCGCCAGCGGCAGTTCGACCTTGCGCAGCACGCCCATCGGCGACATGCCGATGCCGCGCGCCGCTTCGAGGAGGGTCGGGTCGTTCGCCTTCAGGCCCGCGATCGTGTTGGAGAGCACCGGCAGGATCGCGTAGATGATGATGCCGATCAGCGCCGACCTCTCGCCGATGCCCAGCCAGATGACGAGCAGCGCGAGCAGGCCGATCGCCGGGGTCGCCTGGCCCATGTTGGCGAGCGCGAGGGCGAACGGGGTCGCCTTCCTGAACGCCTTGCGGGTCAGCAGGATGCCCAGCGGGATCGCGATGATCAGCACGAAGAAGGTCGAGATCACGGTCAGGCTGATGTGCTGGCGCAGCGCCTTGCCGACCTGGCCGCCGGAGATGGCGTTCTCGGAGATCGAGTCGAGGTCCGCGTTGCGGAACCACAGCCAGGTGATCAGCAGCACGATCGCCAGGACCGCCGGCAGGAACGTCAGCTTCTGCCACGTGATGCGGCGCGGCGCCTTGTCCGGGCCCGGGGACGGCGCGGCCTCCTGCTCGCCCTCGCCGTCGTCGCGGAACGCGAGGCCCTTGACCTCGTGCTCGCCCTCGGGGCGCTCGCCGCCGTGCTTCAGGGGGCTGCTCACGCCTTCGCCTCCCCGTCGGCCGTGTCGGCGCCCTCCTGCTCCAACTGCGTCTGGTGGGCGCGCTGTTCCTCCAGCTCGTGCTGGTGCTCGACGGCTTCGAGGCGGTCGGCCTCCAGGAGTTCGTGCACGGAGTTCATGAGCGTCTCCATGTCGACGACGCCCTCGTACTCGCCGCGCCGCCCGGTCACGGCGACCCGGCCCGCGTTGTCCGTGAGCACCGCCTCCAGGGCGTCGCGCAGGGTCGCGTCCCAGGTGACCGTGTCGTGTACGAGGGTGCCCGCGCGGGCCAGGGAGCCCTTGGCGCGCATCAGGTCGCCGCGGCGCAGCCACTTGTAGGGGCGGCGGCGCTTGTCGAGGAGCAGCAGCTCGTTCGTTCCGGCCGCGCGCAGCTTGTTGAAGATGTCCTGCAACGGGTCGTCGACGCCCACCGTCGGATAGTCGGTGACCTCGACGTCCCGTACGCGGGTGAGGTTGAGGCGCTTGAGCGCCGCGCCCGCGCCGACGAAACCGGAGACGAAGTCGTCGGCCGGGTTGGTCAGGATCGCCTCGGGGGTGTCGAACTGCGCGATGTGCGACTTCTCGCGGAGCACCGCGATCCGGTCGCCGAGCTTGATCGCCTCGTCGAAGTCGTGGGTGACGAAGACGATCGTCTTGTGCAGCTCGTGCTGGAGCCGGATCAGCTCGTCCTGGAGGTGGTCGCGGGTGATCGGGTCGACGGCGCCGAACGGCTCGTCCATCAGGAGCACGGGCGGGTCGGCGGCCAACGCCCGTGCCACGCCCACGCGTTGCTGCTGTCCGCCGGAGAGCTGGCGCGGGTAGCGGCCGTGGAACTCGCCCGGGTCGAGGCCGACCAGGTCGAGCATCTCCTCGACGCGCGACTTGATCTTCGACTTGGACCAGCCGACCATCTTCGGTACGAGCGCGATGTTCTGGGCGACGGTCATGTGCGGGAAGAGTCCGGAGGACTGGATCGCGTAGCCGACCTTGCGACGCAGCTTCACCGGGTCCATGTCGGTGACGTCCTCGCCGCCGATCCGGATGCGGCCGCCGGTCGGCTCGATCAGCCGGTTGATCATCTTCAGGGTCGTCGACTTCCCGCAGCCCGACGGGCCCACGAAAATGATCAACTCGCCTGCCTTGATCTCCATGTTGACGCTGTCGACGGCCGGTTCGGACGAGCCCGGGTAGCGCTTGGTCAGGTTCTCCAGCTCGATGCTGGCCCCGGACGCCTGCGCCGCCGGCGTCTGCGCCGCGGTCTCGGTGGTGGTCTCAGACACGGATCCCCCTCGGGATGGTCAGGCGGCCGATGAGGACGTACGCGGCGTCGAAGAGCAGCGCGAGGATGATGATGCCGAGCGTGCCCGCGAGCACCTGGTTGAGCGCGTTGGCGCTGCCCAGCGAGGCGATGCCGCGGAAGATCTCGTTACCGAGGCCGGGGCCGGAGGCGTACGCGGCGATCGCGGCGATGCCGAACAGCATCTGCGTGGCCACCCGGATCCCGGTGAGGATCGGCGGCCAGGCGAGCGGCAGCTCGACCTTGAAGAGCCGGGCCGCGCGGGACATCCCGATGCCCTTGGACGCGTCGATCAGCGCGGGGTCGACGCCGCGCAGGCCCACGATCGTGTTCCGGACGACCGGCAGGAGCCCGTACAGGGTCAGCGCGATGACGGTCGGCGGGACGCCGAGTCCCACGATCGGGATCAGCACACCGATCATGGCCAGGGACGGGATGGTCAGGATGCTCGTGGTGATGTTCGTGGCCATGTTCCGCGCCCACTCGGTGCGGTACGTCACGACCCCGATGACCATGCCGATCGCGGTGGCCAGGACGGTGCACTGGAAGACCACGCTGGCGTGCTGGAAGGCGTCGGCGAGCAGCTGCTGGTGCCGGGCCACCAAGTAGTCCCAGAAGTTCATCGCGCCTCACCGCCCGGGCGGTGCTCGAAGGGCCGTCAGGAATCTCCCGACGCCTGCTCCACCAGCGGAATGATCCGCAGCGGAACGGGATTTTCCATGACGATCGCCGTGGAAGCCCGGACGATGCCATCAAAACCGACAACCCGGTCGATCACACGTTGAAGGTCCGCGTTCGAGCGGGCCACGAGCCGGCACAGCATGTCCCCGCTGCCGGTCGTCGTGTGCAGCTCCAGGACCTCGGGGACGGTCGCCAAATGGGCCCTGACGTCGGCGCCTTGCCCCTGCCGGATTTGCAGGGTCGCGAACGCCGTGACGGGGTATCCGAGCGCCGCCGGATCGACCTGCGGACCGAATCCGCGGATGACTCCGTTCGAGGTAAGCCGGTCGAGGCGGGCCTGCACGGTGCCGCGCGCGACTCCGAGGCGGCGCGACATCTCCAGGACCCCGATCCTCGGCTCCCGCGCGAGCAGCACGATCAGCCGCCCGTCGAGATGATCGATCGACATGCCCGCCTCCACGGTGGTCATCCTGTACACAAAGCCCGCGGTATCGGGCCCCGCACTGGTCAGATTGCCCAGCAAATACGCAAACTATTGCGCACCTTGTGGAACGGCGGGAGCCTCCACACATGACGCAGACCACACACTCGTCCATGCAGCAGACCCCCGACACCGCCCGGCAGGCCGACCCCTTCCCGGTCAAGGGAATGGACGCGGTCGTCTTCGCCGTGGGCAACGCCAAGCAGGCCGCGCACTACTACTCGACGGCGTTCGGCATGAAGCTCGTCGCCTACTCCGGACCGGAGAACGGCAGCCGCGAGACCGCCTCGTACGTCCTGACCAACGGAGCGGCCCGCTTCGTCTTCACCTCCGTCATCAAGGCGACGACCGACCGGGGCCGCTTCCTGGCCGACCACGTCGCCGCCCACGGCGACGGCGTCGTCGACCTCGCCATCGAGGTGCCGGACGCGCGCGCCGCGTACGCCTACGCCGTCGAGCACGGCGCCCGCGGCGTCGAGGAGCCGTACGAGACGAAGGACGAGCACGGCACCGTCGTGCGCGCCGCCATCGCCACGTACGGCAAGACCCGCCACACGCTCGTCGAGCGCACCGGCTACGACGGCCCCTACCTGCCGGGCTTCGCCGCCGCCGACCCGATCGTCGAGCCGCCGGCCAAGCGCACCTTCCAGGCGATCGACCACTGCGTCGGCAACGTCGAGCTGGGCAAGATGAACGAGTGGGTCGCCTTCTACAACAAGGTCATGGGCTTCACGAACATGAAGGAGTTCGTGGGCGACGACATCGCGACCGAGTACAGCGCGCTGATGTCGAAGGTCGTCGCGGACGGCACCCTCAAGGTGAAGTTCCCGATCAACGAGCCCGCCATCGCCAAGAAGAAGTCCCAGATCGACGAGTACCTGGAGTTCTACGGCGGCGCCGGCGTCCAGCACATCGCGCTCGCCACGAACGACATCGTGGCGTCCGTACGGACCATGCGCGCGGCGGGAGTCCAGTTCCTCGACACCCCCGACTCGTACTACGACACCCTCGGCGAGTGGGCCGGCGAGACCCGCGTGCCCGTCGAGACGCTGCGCGAGCTGAAGATCCTCGTCGACCGCGACGAGGACGGCTACCTGCTCCAGATCTTCACCAAGCCGGTCCAGGACAAGCCGACCGTCTTCTTCGAGATGATCGAGCGGCACGGCTCGATGGGCTTCGGCAAGGGCAACTTCAAGGCCCTGTTCGAGGCGATCGAGCGGGAGCAGGCGAAGCGCGGAAATCTCTGACGGTCGCGTCTAGCCTGACCGTATGGCCAGGATGAACGACGTGGGCGGCATGACAGGGTTCGGCGCCATCGACACCAGCGATGACGCCGAACCCTTCCACGCGGACTGGGAAGCCCGCGTCTTCGCGCTCCAGCGCGCGCTGCTCGTCAAGAAGGTGTTCAACCTCGACGAGTTCCGGGACGCCATCGAGACGATGCCACCCGCCGACTATCTGGCGGCCTCGTACTACGAGCGCTGGTTCCACGCCATCCGTACGCTCCTGGAGCGCAAGGGCGTCATCGAGGCGGGTGCCCTCGATGACGCGTGAACTCGCCTACGCCGCCGGGGACTTGGTCCGCACGTACCTCCACGACCCGCCGCACCACACCCGGCTGCCGCGCTACGCCCGCGGCAAGCTCGGCGTCGTCGTCGAGCCGGAGGGGCCTGCGCCGCTCGCCGACGCACGGGCCCAGGGCCGCGGGGACGACGCGCCGGTCGAGATGATCTACGCGGTGCGGTTCGCCGCACGGGAGTTGTGGGGCGAGGGCGACCACGACGTCGTCCTCGACCTGACGGAGAGCTACCTGCGGAAGGCGGAACCCGGCGATGAGCGGTGACCACGACGACGCGGTGATCTCCCGTCAGGTCCGGCTCCTGGAGAGCCTGTTGGAGGACAAGGGCATCGTCGGCGGCGACACCGTCGACGAGGTCATCGACGGATTCCTGGCCGGGGCGTCCCCGCTCAACGGGGCGAAGGTGGTGGCCCGCGCCTGGACCGACCCCGCCTTCAAGGAGCGGCTCCTCGCGGACGGCGCGGCGGCGGTCGCCGAACTCGGCTTCGCGTCGGGCGGCGTCCAGCACCAGCGCCTGCGCGTCGCCGAGAACACGGAATCCGTCCACAACGTCATCGTGTGCACCCTCTGCTCCTGCTACCCGCTGCGCCTGCTGGGCCCGTCGCCGGGCTGGTACAAGAGCGAGGCGTACCGGTCGCGGGTGGTCCGGGAGCCGCGCGCGGTCCTCGCGGAGTTCGGCGTGACGCTGCCGGAGGAGGTCCGGATCACGGTGTGGGACTCCAGCGCGGAGACCCGCTACATGGTCCTGCCGAGGCGTCCCGCGGGGAGCGGTGATCTGGGCGAGGCGGAACTGGCCGAACTGGTCACGCGGAACGGGCTCATTGGGACGGCGCTGGTGTGACCGTGGTCGCGTTCGTCTGCGGGTGAGTGGGGGCTGGTCGCGCAGTTCCCCGCGCCCCTGAAACGCAGGCGCTTCGCGTCGCATTCCCCGACGCGAACGCGCCCTATGAGATGCCGCACCGAAGGTGCGCATCTCAGGGGCGCGGGGCTGTGACATCAGCGGCTCCGCCACGGGGCGCGACCAGCCACGACGCGACCCGCACCCGCCCACGCGCCACACCCCTCAACGGCGCTTCGGCGGGACCTGCTTCCGCGCGGGCGCGAAGACCTTGGGCTTGGGGGGCCACATCTGCTCGGGCCCACCCTCCGGCGGCTCCCCCAAGGACTCCAGCGCCTCCCGGGCCCGCGGAGCGAACAGCGGGGAGAACGTCGGGTTGATCCGCAGCGCCTCGCCGATGTGCCGCCGGGCGGGCCCGTACAGGCCCAACTCGCGCTCCACAGCGCCCCGGTGATACATGATCAGGGCCGAGCGGACCGTCCCGCCCTTCTGCCGGTCCGTGGCCCGCCGCAACAGCCCGATCGCCTCGTCGTCGTCCCCGGCCCGATGCAGCGCCCACCCGAGCGCATCCGCGGCCGCCACGCTCGGCGCCCGCTTCCACTCGGCCCGGAGCCGTTCGACCGCCGCGTCCGCGTCCCCGTGGTCCGCCTCGAAGCGGCCGAGGACGAGCGCGTCGTCCACCCCGTGCGCGCTCTGGAGAGCGGCCCGCGCCCGCAGCACGCCGTACTGGGCGCGCGCCTCCTTGCCGAGGCCGAGCGACTCGTACAACTCGCCCAGTTCCAGGGCGTATTCGGGCGCGGGCCGCTTGGCCAGAGCCCGCTGGTAGGCCTGCGTCGCCAGTGCCGTACGGCCGAGGGAGGCGAGCGCACGGCCGCGCCCCGCGAGCGCCGCGTGGCAGTCCGGGTCGGCGGCGAGGGCCGCGTCGAAGTGGTGCAGCGCGTCCGCCGCCTCACCCCGCTCCCACGCCAGGTCCCCGGCGCGCAGCAGCAGCGCCGCCTGCTCGGCCGGTGTCGAGGCGCGCGCCGCCGCGTCGGACAGGACCGCGGCCGCGTCCTCGCGCCAGCCCCGGTCCCGGTAGACGGCCGCCGTGCGCAGCGTCAGCGCCGTGCCGGACGTCAGCTCGGACAGCTTCTCCAGGGTGCGGCCGGCGGCCTTGTAGTCGCCGAGCCCCTGATAGGCGTCGACCAGACCGGAGTACGCCGGCCAGCGGCCCGGCGCGAGCTTCACCGCGGCCTCGCCCCACTTCTTGGCGCCGGGCCAGTCGCCCCGCGCGGCGGCCAGCGCGGCGAGTCCGTCGAGCGCCTCCACGTTCCCCTTCGGCCGCGCGGCGAGCGAACTGCGCAGCGCCCGCTCGGCCTTGGGGTAGTAGGCCGAGTCGGCGGTCCGCGCCCCGCGCTCCACGTAGGCGGCCCCGAGCGCCGCCCACGTACGGTCGTCGCGCGGGTTCGCGCGCAGCTGCGCCTCCCGCTCCGCGATCAGCGCGCTCAGGTCCGGCAGCGAGGCCGGTGCCCCGGCCGCCGCCGCGATCACCGCACGGCCCGCGGGCCCCGGCAGCGCCGGCGGCGCGGGCGCCTCGTCCGGCAGCAGGACGAGCACACCCCCGAGCACCACGCACCCGGCGACGGACGCGACGAGGGCGCGCCTGACGGCGGGGGAGAGGCGTCGGCCGCCGGCCTGCGGCGCCTCGTCCGCCGCGGGCGGCACGTCTTGAACCGAGTTGGCCGAGTCGACCGGGTTGACCGAGTTGTTCATGGCGCTCACTCTGCGTCAATGTGCGTCAATACGAAGAGCACACGGGGGAGGGCCGCAGACGGGTTCACACCGATGGCCCCGAGTGCGACGCTGTGATCATGAGCCGCACCCTCATCGAACAGCTCCGGGCGGACCTCGCGCAGGGCCTGCCGGCCGAAGCGATCGTCACCGACCCCGACATCACCGCGTCCTACGCCCACGACATGGCGAGCTTCTGCGACGCGGGGGCTCCCGCGGTCGTCGTCCTGCCGCGCACCGTCGAAGAGGTCCAGCACGTGATGCGCACGGCCACCGCGCTGCGCGTCCCCGTCGTCCCGCAGGGCGCCCGCACGGGCCTGTCGGGCGGCGCCAACGCGACCGACGGCTGCATCGTGCTGTCCCTCGTCAAGATGGACCGCATCCTGGAGATCAGCCCCGTCGACCGGATCGCGGTCGTCGAGCCGGGCGTCATCAACGCCACGCTGTCCCGCGCGGTCAACGAGCACGGCCTGTACTACCCGCCGGACCCCTCCAGCTGGGAGATGTGCACCATCGGCGGGAACATCGGCACCGCCTCCGGCGGCCTGTGCTGTGTGAAGTACGGAGTGACGGCGGAGTACGTGCTCGGGCTCGACGTCGTCCTCGCCGACGGCCGCCTGCTGTCCACCGGCCGGCGTACCGCGAAGGGTGTCGCGGGCTACGACCTCACCCGGCTCTTCGTCGGCTCCGAGGGCAGCCTCGGTATCGTGGTCAAGGCGACCCTGGCGCTCAAGCCGCAGCCGCCCCAACAGCTCGTCCTGGCCGCCGAGTTCGCGTCCGCGGCGGCCGCCTGCGACGCCGTCTGCCGGATCATGGAGGGCGGCCACGTCCCTTCACTCCTCGAACTGATGGACCGTACGACGGTGAAGGCCGTCAACGACATGGCGCACATGGGGCTGCCGGAGACCACGGAGGCCCTCCTCCTCGCCGCCTTCGACACCCCGGACCCGGCGTCCGACCTCGCCGCCGTCGGCGCCCTGTGCGAAGCGGCCGGGGCCACCCAGGTCGTGCCCGCCGAGGACGCCGCCGAGTCCGAACTCCTGCTCCAGGCGCGACGGTTGTCGCTCACCGCCCTCGAAGCGGTCAAGGGCACGACGATGATCGACGACGTGTGCGTGCCGCGCTCCAAGCTCGGCGAACTCCTCGAAGGCGTCGAGCGGATCGCCGACAAGTACGCCCTGACCATCGGTGTCTGCGCCCACGCGGGCGACGGCAACACCCACCCCACCGTCTGCTTCGACGCGCAGGACGCCGACGAGGGCCGGCGCGCCCGTGAGTCCTTCGACGAGATCATGGCGCTCGGCCTCGAGCTCGGCGGCACGATCACCGGCGAGCACGGCGTGGGCGTCCTGAAGAAGGAGTGGCTGGCGCGCGAGCTGGGTCCGGTCGGCGTGGAGATGCAGCAGGCGGTGAAGGCGGCCTTCGACCCGCTGGGGCTGCTCAACCCCGGCAAGCTGTTCACGTAGCGCCGCCGGACGTCACGTAGCGCCCGCATAAAGGACGAATGCCTCATGTGCCGGAGTGCAGTGCGGCGGCACCCTGGATGCATGAGCCTCAGCAAGAACAAGTCCCACGCCCTGCGCAACCGGAAGCTCGGCGCCGCCGTCCTGGCCGGCGCTCTCGCCGTCGCCTCCCTGGGGCTGGCGGTCGGCACCGCCACCGCCTCGGCGCCCCCGGCCGGGACCCGGGCCTCGGCGTCGCAGGACCCCGCGGCCTGACGCCTCCATCCGCTCACCGCTCGTCGGACGACGACTCGTCCGACGGCCACGGGTCGCGCAGGTAGAGGTCGTCGGCCGGGGTGACAGCGAGCAGCTCGGCGAGGCCGTCGTCGATGCCGAGCCGCTCGGCCTCAGAGCCCGGAGGGACCACCCGCAGAGTCCGCTCCAGCCAGGCCGAGACCTGTGCCGCGGGCGCTTCGAGCAGCGCGTCGCCGTCCGGTGAACTCAGCGCCATCAGGACGACACTGCGGCCGTCCGACTTCGTCGGCCACACCCGCACGTCCCCGTGCCCGCACGGCCGGAACACCCCCTCCACGAGCAGCTCGCGCGCGAAGGTCCAGTTGACCGGGTGCTCGGAGCCGATGTGGAAGGCGATGTGGACGGCGTACGGGTCGTCGGTGCGGTAGGTCAGCCGGGCCGGTACCGGGATGCTTCGCTCGGGCGACAACACCAGATTCAGCTCGAGTTCGCGTTCCACCACGGAGTGCATGTCGTGCCTTCCCCTTCGTTCGTACGGTCCCCGGAGCGGGCCCGTGCAAGGAGAGAGCGCGATGTCCCCGCCGCATTACGCGAGTTCGGAGAAGAATTTTTTCCGGCCGTCGGGGCAGGGGTCCCGAGAGCCGTTCCGAGGACTTCCGTTGCCCGGAAAGTGGTGTGTAACCGCGGACCGGCACGGGCGGGCGCGGCCGTCTGATAGACGTAGAGGCCACAACAAGACCCCCGAGCAGATACGGGACGACGGACATGAGCGCCCCAACCCCGGCCCCCGGCGACGACAGGCCCCGCGAAGGCTACTACCCCGATCCGTCCATTCCCGGATATGTCCGGTACTGGAACGGAGCCGCCTGGGTCCCCGGCACCTCCCGCCCCGCCCCGTCCGACGGCGAACCCCTGCCGGCCCCGCCGGGCGCGCGTCCCGCCCCGGCCGCGGCGCAGGCTCCGGCTTCGGCGCCGGTTTCGGTGCCGCCGGCCGAGGAGACGGGCCCCGTCTTCCTCGACGAGGAGCCCTCGGTCCGTACGGAGACGGGCGCCGACGACCCGGCCTCGCCCGAGCCCGCCACCGCCTGGCAGGCCACCACCTCGCAGCAGACCGGCTTCGGCGGTGAGCAGGACCGCCGCGTCTCCTGGGGCGCGGGGCCCGAGGAGGAGCGGCCCGAGCCGGCCGAGCGCACCGACGGGACCGTCGCGATCCGTGCGGTGCGCCCCGGCGCGGACCGGGCGCCGAAGACGGACGGCACCATGACGATCCGCGCGGTGCCGCCGCAGTCCTCGCAACGCCAGGCCCCGCCGCAGCCGCAGCCGCAGCCGCAGACCCCGGCCCAGCCGCAGACCCCGGCCCAGACGCAGCGCCCGGCCCAGTCCCAGGCTCCGGCGCAAGCACAGCGCCCGGCCCAGGCGCAGCCCCCGGCGCAAGCACAGCGCCCGGCCCAGCCCCAGGCCCACGCTGCCGCCCCGGCTCCGGCGCAGCCCAAGCCCGCTCCGGCGGATCCGCGCGTCGCCCAGCCCGCACCGCAGCCCGCGTACGGCTACCCACCGCAGCAGCAGACCGCGCTTCCCACGCCCGTCACGCAGGGGCCCGGCGGCGGTTCGGCGTCCTGGGCGCAGCAGGTGCACCAGCTCGCGGGCCCGGGCCCGGCGCAGGCTCCTGCCCCCGCGGCCGCCGAGCCCGAGGGTCCGTTCACCCCGTTCAAGCCCGTCGCCAACGACCCGTTCCTCGCCGCCGCGCAGGCGCAGGCCTCCGCGCGCCCGGCGGGCCTCGGAAAGCGGTTCGTGGCCCGGCTCATCGACTCGCTCGTCCTGGGTGCGATCACCGCGGCGGCCGCCGTGCCGCTCGGCACCAAGGCCGTCGACCATGTCGACGAGAAGATCGACGCGGCGAAGGCCTCCGGCCGGCAGGTCACCGTCTGGCTGCTCGACGGCACCACGGCGACGTACCTCGGCATCGTGCTCGCCGTGCTGCTCGTCGCCGGTGTCCTCTACGAGGCGCTGCCGACGGCGAAGTGGGGGCGCACGCTCGGCAAGAAGCTGATGGGGCTCCGCGTGCGGGAGATCGAGGGCAGCGACGCGCCCTCGTTCGGGGCGTCGCTCAAGAGGTGGCTCGTCTACAGCGTGCCGGGGGTGCTGGCCGTCGGGATCCTCGGCGTGCTCTGGGGCCTCTTCGACCGGCCGTGGCGCCAGTGCCTCCACGACAAGGTGGCCGGCACGTTCGTGGCGGGCTGAGCGAGGTTCCCTCTGCGGGTGAGCGGGGGTTGCTCGCGCCCTGCGGCGGAGCCGCTCATGACACAGCCCCGCGCCCCTGAAGGCTTGCGGCTTCGCCGCTGAGCCTTCATAGGGGAGATGCCGCACCGAAGGTGCGCATCTCAGGGGCGCGGGGAACTGCGCGACCAGCCACGACGCAACCCGCACCCGGCAACGCACCGACCCACCCACGGCGGTCATCCGGACGGCGGCCCGCCGGATGCGGGGCGCCCGGCGACGCGGTCCACTCGGGCCATGAGTACCGAACCGCCGCCCTCAGGGTCCGGCCAGCCGCCGGACGACGATCCGTTCCGCAAGCCGCCGCCGACGACCCCGGGCAGCGGCTCCCCGTACGACACCCCCCAGAACGCGCAGGGGCCTTACGACACCCCGCCGCCGAACAACCCGTACGGCGGCGCCGCCCCGCCTCCGCCCCCGCCCTACGGAGGCGACCCGTACGGCGCCGGGGGCTACGGCGGTGGGCAGGACCCGCTCGCCGGGATGCCGCCGCTGGCCGACAGCGGCAGGCGCGTCCTCGCGAGGATCATCGACATGATCCTCGTGGCGATCGTCGTGGGGCTGCTCGCGTGGGCCTTCGGGTTGGCGGAGTACGAGACGGACCCGGACAAGGTCGAGTACGGCAAGCAGTTCGCCCAGTCGCTCCTCGCCGCCGTGCTCTACATCGGCTACGACGTCCTGATGACGACGAAGACCGGACAGACCCTCGGCAAGAAGTGGCTGAAGCTGCGCGTCGCCAACCTCGACAACGGGGCGACGCCCAGCGCGCAGACCAACCTGATCCGCGCCGTCGTCCTGTGGGTCCCGGCCGTGTTCTGCTGCGCCTGCATCTGGACGGCGATCTCCGGAGGCTGGAGCTTCTTCGACAAGCCCTACAAGCAGGGCCTGCACGACAAGGCGGCGAAGACGGTCGTGGTCACCAGCGCCTGACCGACAGCCGTACGCGACCGGCGGGTCCGTGCCTCACGGGCCCGCCGTTTCGTGGACCGGCTCGCGGGAGGTCTCCGATCCGGCGGGTGAGGCGAGCGTCGACGTGAGGCGCTGCGCCGGCACCCGTTCCCCGGAACCGGCGGAGCCGGAGGAGGCGACAGGGGCGGTCGGCGCCTGCTTGCGCGTCGGTACCGACATCGCCACGAAGAGCCCCAGGATGAGCGCCGACACGGCGATCACGGGGATGCCGGGTCCCGAACTGGTCTGTGACAGCAGGACCATGGCGATGGTGGAACAGACGACGGTGGCCGAACCGTAGGAGAGCTGTGCGACAGTCGGGCGAGGCATGGCGGTATCCGTCCTCGTGACATCGGGGAGCAGGAGTGGGATCGAACAGGTCGAGCGCCGTCGATCCGACTCTATTCGGACCTGTGCCCGAGCGGAACGGCCAGTAAGCATGACCTAACCCACAGTGCCGGTGCATGGGGGGCGCACGGAGTCATCGCGTCCACCAAGTGGACGGTACGGCGCGCCCTTTGGAGGTTTGTCGCGCGCGTCCGGTATGCGGATGTCCCGGTCTGCATAGTGCAATGGAAACGTCACAGTCAAGGTCTGTTATTTCTCTCCTACCTCCGGTCAAATGGCGTCACTTGTGACACGTGGCTTTCGGGCCACGGAGGAGGGGAACACCAAGTGACCACCAAGAGACGGGCGTTGAGATCCGCCGCCGTCCTCGTGACCCTGGCCGCCACCGCGGCCGCCGGGTCGATCGCGGCGACGACCGCCCAGGCCGACACTCCGGCCGCGACGAGCAGCACCGCCGACGGAAAGACGTACGGGGGCAAGGGCCATGTGATGGACGGCCCGTTCAGCGAGCAGATGGAGCAGCAGCGCCAGGCCGCTCTCCAGAGCGTGCTCCAGGGCACGTCCAAGGTCCAGGAGCGCAACGGCTCGAAGGTCGTCGAGCTCTCCAAGGGCAAGTACGTCGAGCTGGGCCGCGAGCGCACGGACAAGATCTTCACGATCCTGACCGAGTTCGGGGACAAGGTCGACAACACGACCCTCGTGGACCGCCAGGACGACGACACCGACGAGCTGAAGCCCAAGTACGGCGGCCAGCCGGGTCCGTTGCACAACCGGATAGCCGAGCCGGACCGTGCGAAGGACAACAGCACGGCCTGGAAGAAGGACTACGACTCCCAGCACTACAAGGACCTGTACTTCGGTTCGGGCAAGGGCGTCGACTCCCTCAAGACCTACTACGAGAAGACCTCCTCGGGCCGCTACTCGGTCGAGGGCGAGGTCTCCGACTGGGTCAAGGTCGAGTACAACGAGGCCCGTTACGGCTCCAACTACTGCGGCGCCGACAACTGCCCGAACGTCGAGGACCTGGTCCGCGACGGCATCAACGCCTGGGTCGCGCAGCAGAAGGCGGCCGGCAAGACGGACGCCGACATCAAGGCCGACCTCGCCACGTACGACCAGTGGGACCGCACGGACCACGACAACGACGGCAACTTCAACGAGCCCGACGGCTACATCGACCACTTCCAGATCGTCCACGCGGGCGAGGACGGCTCGGCCGGCGGCGGCGCGCAGGGCGGCGACTCCCTGTGGGCGCACCGCGGTTACGCCTACTCCCGCGACGACGGTGACACGGGCCCGGCCGGCTTCAAGGCGGGCGGCACCCCGGTCGGCGACACCGGCATCTGGGTCGGCGACTACACGATGCAGCCGGAGAACGGCGGCCTCGGCGTCTTCGCCCACGAGTACGCCCACGACCTGGGCCTGCCCGACCTGTACGACACCTCGTACGCGGGCGAGAACTCGGTCGGCTTCTGGTCGCTGATGTCGGCGGGCTCCTGGCTCGGCACTGGCAAGGAGTCCATCGGCGACATGCCGGGCGACATGACCGCCTGGGACAAGCTCCAGCTGGGCTGGCTCAACTACGACAAGGCGAAGGCGGCGACCCGCTCGACGCACAAGCTCGGTGTCTCGGAGTACAACACCAAGCTGAAGCAGGCCCTCGTCGTCGAGCTGCCGAAGAAGAACGTCACCACCGACATCGTGAAGCCCGCCGAGGGCTCCAAGCAGTGGTGGTCGGACTACGGCGACAACCTCTCCAACACCCTTGAGCGCACGGTCGATCTGACGGGGAAGTCCAAGGCATCCCTGGAGCTCGACGGCTGGTGGAACATCGAGAAGGACTACGACTACCTGTACACGCAGGTGTCCACGGACGACGGCGCGAGCTGGCACTCCATCGACGGCACGGCCGACGGCGCCACCATCACCCGTGACGGCGGCGACAAGCCTGCCCTGACCGGCGACTCGGCCAAGTTCCAGCACCTGGTCTTCCCGCTCGACGCCTACGCGGGCAAGAAGATCGGCATCCGCTTCCGCTACAAGACCGACGGCGGCGCGGGCGGCATGGGCTTCACCGCCGACAACCTGACGGTCAAGGCGGACGGTGCGGCCCTGTTCACGGACAACGCCGAGGGCGACGACAACGGCTGGACCACACGCGGCTTCTCCCGCGTCGGTGCGTCCATCTCCGGCGACTTCCCGCAGTTCTACATCGCCGAGAACCGCCAGTACGTCAGCTACGACAAGACCCTCAAGGTCGGCCCGTACAACTTCGGCTGGCGTGACGGCGGTGCCAAGAACAACTGGGTGGAGCACTACGCGTACCGTCCCGGCCTGATGATCTGGCAGTGGGACACCTCGCAGCGCAACAACAACGTCGGCCAGCACCCCGGCAAGGGTCAGATCCTGCCGATCGACGCGCACGCGAAGCCGATGTACTGGGCGGACGGCAAGACCAAGATCACGAACAAGATCACGCCGTACGACGCCGCCTTCGGCTGGTACCCCGTGCCCGGCATGACGCTGCACCGCCTGGGCGTCGAGAAGAAGATCCCGGCGCAGGCCGGCGTCCCGTTCTTCGACGACCACAAGGGCACGTACTGGTACGCGGAGAACCCGACCGGCAGTGTCAAGACAACTGACACCAACACTCGCATCTCGATCGTGAAGCAGCCGCTCGACGGCTCGTCGATCACGCTCAAGGTCGGGCCGTCGGTGAAGTAGTCGATAAAACCGCAGGTCAGAAACGTATCGGCCGCGGCTTGCCAGATGAGGTCTGGCGGGTCGCGGCCGATCGTGTTTTAGTCCGTCCTGTGAGTTCCTTATTGACACGACGTCTCACGGGGGTGTGACAGGTATGTCCGCAGGAGGGTTCTGCAAGCTGCCGGGAGGCAGTGTCGTCGTCGCTCTGACCCTGCCCGCTCCGGGCCCCTCGGAGGGCGCCGTACGGGTCCTGGTGCACGCGGTGAACCGCGCCCGCGCCCTGACGCGCCTGCGCAACCTGGGCCTGCGGGCGGTCTACCTCCGCGGCAACTCCCACCCGCCGACCCCGGACGAGATAACGGCGGTCCTGCACCACCCCGACGGCCTCATCTGGCGCGCGGCCCCGGACCTGACGGACGCGGGCCTCTGGCACTCGATACGGATGCTCAAACCAAGCCCCTCCGGCGCTTGAGGAGCGCGGTCCGGCACATCAAGCCCCTCCGGCGCTTGAGGAGCGGGGTCCGGCACATCAGCCTCTCCTGCGCTTGAGGAGCGGGGTCCGGCACATCAGCCCCTCCGGCGCTCGAGGGGCGGGGTCCGGCACATCAAGCCCCTGCGGCGATTGAGCAGCGGGGTCCGGGGCGGAGCCCCGCGACCTAGGCCACGACAGGCTTCCCGCTCAGTTCGACCCCGGCCTCACGCAACTCCTCCAGCGCAGCCTCAGTCGTAGCCGCGGCCACCCCGGCGGTCAGATCGAGCAGCACCTGCGTACGGAAGCCCTCCCGCACCGCGTCCAGCGCGGTGGCCCGCACGCAGTGATCCGTGGCGATCCCCACGACGTCCACCTCGGAGATCTCCCGCTCCCGCAGCCAGTCCGCGAGCGACACCCCGTTCTCGTCGGCCCCCTCGAACCCGCTGTACGCGGCCGCGTACGCCCCCTTGTCGAAGACCGCGTCGATCGCCCCGGACGCGACGGCCGGCGCGAAGTTCGGGTGGAAGCCGACGCCCTCCGTCCCGGCGACACAGTGCGCGGGCCACGAGTGCCGGAAGTCGGGGGAGGCGGCGAAGTGCTCGCCCGGGTCGACGTGGTGGTCGCGGGTGGCGACGATGTGCTGGTAGCAGCCGCCCCCGGCCTGCCCGACGAGGTCGGTGATCGCGGCAGCGACGTCCGAACCTCCGGCCACCGCGAGGCTGCCGCCCTCACAGAAGTCGTTCTGCACGTCTACGACGATCAAGGCGCGGCGCATGGTCGGTGTCCTTCTCCTTGGAGGCTTACGAGCGTAGAAGCTTCACGTGCGCTGCGGGAGAGGGCAACCGGGGCGCATCGCTCTCTCCCGCGGGCTCACACGTACTCGGTCGGGATGACGGCCTCGCCCTTGGAGAGCTGCGTCGCCGACAGCGGCAGCGCGTCGCGCGCCGCGATGTGCCGGGCGCGGACCGCGTCGAGCGGCTCGCGGGAGACCACGTCACCGCCCTTGACCAGCTCGACCAGGAGCTGCCGGTCGGCCAGCTCCGCCGGGACGGCCCCGGTGCCGACGACCTCGGCCTCCGCGGCCCCGTCCTTGTCGAGCCGGCGCGCGGCCCACTTGCGGCCGCCGATCGACGTCTTGCCGCCCGCCGACTTCTTCGCGACCGGCACCAGCGGCGCCTTCGGATCGGCGGACTCGGCGCGCGCGACGAGCTTGTAGACCATCGAGCAGGTCGGGTGCCCGGAGCCGGTCACCAGCTGCGTACCGACGCCGTACGCGTCCACGGGCGCCGCCGCGAGCGAGGCGATGGCGTACTCGTCGAGGTCGGAGGTGACCACGATCTTGGTGTCCGTGGCGCCGAGCTCGTCGAGCTGCTGGCGCACCCGGTGCGCGACGAGCAGCAGGTCACCGGAGTCGATCCGGACGGCGCCGAGCTTGGGCCCCGCGATCTCCACCGCCGTACGGACGGCTTCCTTCACGTCGTACGTGTCCACGAGCAGCGTCGTCCCCTCGCCGAGGGAGTCGACCTGGGCGCGGAAGGCGTCCCGCTCGGAGTCGTGGAGCAGCGTGAAGGCGTGCGCGGACGTGCCGACCGTCGGGATCCCGTACCGGAAGCCTGCCGCGAGGTCCGACGTCGTCGTGAAGCCGCCCACGTACGCGGCGCGCGCGGCGGCCACGGCGGCCAGCTCGTGCGTGCGGCGTGCGCCCATCTCGATCAGCGGCCGGTCGCCGGCGGCCGAGGCCATGCGGGAGGCCGCCGCCGCGATGGCGGAGTCGTGGTTGAGGATGGAGAGGATCACCGTCTCCAGGAGCACGCACTCGGCGAAGGAGCCCTCGACGCGCAGCAGCGGGGAGCCGGGGAAGTAGACCTCGCCCTCCGGGTAGCCCCAGATGTCGCCGGAGAACCGGTACTCCGCGAGCCAGGCCAGCGTCGCCTCGTCGACGACCTTGCGCTCGCGCAGGAAGCCGAGGACGCCCGCGTCGAACCGGAAGTTCTCGACGGCGTCCAGGACGCGCCCCGTACCCGCGACGACGCCGTAGCGGCGGCCCTCGGGCAGGCGGCGGGTGAACACCTCGAAGACCGAGCGCCGGTCGGCCGTGCCCGCGCGGAGGGCGGCCTGCAGCATCGTCAGCTCGTAGTGGTCGGTGAAGAGGGCTGTCGACGGAACATCCACCGGCAGGCCAAGGTCCGCTGAGTTCATGGGAGGGATCGTACCTCCAATTAGCGTCAGGGTGACGATTTCTGGGGTCCATTTGTGCGCTCCCCCTCCGCGAGTGGCAGCATGGGCCGTGTGACGGCTCCAGCACCCCTTGAGATCGAAAGCCCCGAGACGACCGAGGACACGTTCGCGGTCCCGGAGCCCGACGTCCCCTGGATCACGCTCGTCCACAACGACCCGGTGAACCTGATGAGTTACGTGACGTATGTCTTCCAGACGTACTTCGGGTACTCCAAGGAAAAGGCCACCAAACTCATGCTCGACGTCCACAACAAGGGCCGCGCCGTCGTCTCCTCCGGAAGCCGCGAGGAGATGGAGCGCGATGTGCAGGCGATGCACGGCTACGGCTTGTGGGCCACGCTGCAACAGGATCGGAAGTAGTCACGCGATGAGGGGTGCAGCGCTCTGATGCCCGGCCACTTCGAACCGATCCCCGGCGGTGGTGCCGCCGTCGCCCTCGATGACGTCGAGATCTCGATCATCCGCTCGCTCGCCGTGCAGCTCCTGGAGCTGATCGGCCCCGGGCCGGGCGGGGAGATCTCCGACGACCCGCTCGCCGAGCTCTTCGCCGAGGGCCCGACCGAGCCGCCCGGCGACGCGGTCCTCCAGCGGCTCTTCCCGGACGCGTACGGCGGCCCGGGCGGTCCTGCCGACGAGGACGAGGCCGAACTGCGCGCCTACTCCTCGGAGTTCCGCCGCTTCACCGAGAACGACCTGCGGGCCGGCAAGCGCGACGACGCCCTCGCGGTGATCCGGTCGCTGGACGCGCTGAGCCCGGCCGGTGACGGCGGAGCGGTCCTGAAGCTGACGCGGGACGAGTCCGTCCAGTGGATGCGGGCGCTCAACGACCTGCGCCTGGCGATCGGCACCCGCCTCGACATCACGGACGAAGAGGACACCGACCTCCTCTACCGGCTCCCGGACGAGGACCCGCGCAAGCCGATGGTGATGGCGTATCTGTGGCTCGGCGGGCTCCAGGAGACTCTGGTCGAAACCCTTATGTCCTGACCTGCGCAGAAGGGTGTTCGCTCAGCGAACGCTCAAATCCGGATAACGATCCTGTCACCGCAGTGCACCCGTATCTGAAGTGAAGGGTTGTTTGTCCGGTTTTTCCTGTGGGGTAGGGCACACGTGGCTCAGTCGATCACCGTGAACGGCGTGATAGATCTTCACGACCGCCTGACGGACGCCACCCCTGTCCAGTCAGGTGCGCCCTTACCGGCCGACCGCCGGTAGGCAACAGCTCCATCCATCCAGGGGGCTCGACCCCGAAGGATCGTCACAGTCGATCCGAGCCGCTGACGGCACGGATCGGCATGGAGAAAGGCGCACATCATGACCTCAGTGCAGGTCGACAAGCACCACGACGGCAATGAGGCCGTGCAGGACGCCGAGACGTCCGGCGAGGGCTACCAGCGTGGCCTCGGATCCCGCCAGATCCAGATGATCGCCATCGGCGGCGCCATCGGAACCGGCCTCTTCCTCGGCGCGGGCAAGGGCATCTCCAAGGCCGGGCCCAGCCTGATCCTCGCGTACGCCCTCGCGGGCATCGTCATCTTCTTCATCATGCGGGCGCTCGGCGAGCTCCTCATGTACCGCCCGGTCTCCGGCTCGTTCTCGGAGTACGCGCGCGAGTTCATCGGCCCCTTCGCGGGCTTCGTCACCGGCTGGACGTACTGGCTCTTCTGGGTCATCACCGGCATGACCGAGGTCACCGCGGCGGCCGTCTACATGACGTTCTGGTGGGACATCCCGCAATGGCTGTCCGCGCTCGTCTTCACCGTCGTCCTCTTCGGCGCCAACCTGATCTCCGTGAAGCTCTTCGGCGAGCTGGAGTTCTGGTTCTCCGCGGTCAAGGTCACCGCCATCATCGGCATGATCCTGATCTGCGCCGGCATCCTCACCATCGGCTTCTCCGACGTCGGTGACACCGCGTCCGTCACGCACCTGTGGGACCTCGGCGGCTTCTTCGCCGGCGAGAACGGCATCGGCTCCACGCTGATGACCCTCCAGATGGTCATGTTCGCGTTCCTCGCGGTCGAGCTGGTCGGCGTCACCGCGGGCGAGGCCAAGGACGCCAAGACCGTCCTGCCGAAGGCCATCAACACCGTGCCGTGGCGCATCGCCGTCTTCTACGTCGGCGCCCTGATCATGATCCTCTCGGTCGTGCCGTGGACGTCGTTCAAGGCCGGCGAGAGCCCGTTCGTGCACGCCTTCGACGAGATGGGCCTGGGCATCGGCGCCGCCATCGTCAACTTCGTCGTGCTGACCGCCGCGCTGTCCTCCTGCAACTCGGGCATGTACTCCACCGGCCGCATGCTGCGCGACCTCGCGCTCAACGGTCAGGGCCCGCGCCTGTTCACCAAGCTGAGCAAGAAGGGCCTGCCGGTCGTCGGCACCACGTTCTCCGCCGCGATGATGCTGGTCGGCGTCTGGATCAACTACCAGTGGCCGGGCGAGGCGTTCAACTACGTCGTCTCCTTCGCGACCATCTCCGGCATGTGGGCCTGGATCGTCATCCTGATCTGCCAGATCCGCTACCGCCTGAAGTCCGACCGTGGCGAGCTGCCCAAGTCCACGTTCCGCGCCCCGGGCGGCATCTGGGCGAGCGCCTTCTCGCTGGCGTTCATCGGCCTGGTCATCGTCACGATGGGCATGGACAAGGACAACCGGGTCGCCCTGTACGGCGCACCGGTCTGGGGTGCGATCCTCGCGGTCGCCTACCTGGTGCTCAAGGCGCGCAAGCCCGAGGACGCCGCCCTCGCCGAGCGCGGCTGACCCTCCCCGTCTCAGCAGGTGGGCCCTGCCGTACCGCACTCCGGTACGGCAGGGCCCACCTGCTTATCCTGGCCGCATGCTGACGATTTCCAAGACGCTGTACGACCAGATCGTGGACCACGCCCGCAAGGACCACCCCGACGAGGCGTGCGGTGTCGTCGCGGGCCCGGTCGGCGAGGGCCGCCCCGAGCGCTTCATCCCGATGCTGAACGCCGCCCGCTCGCCCACGTTCTACGAGTTCGACTCCGGCGACCTGCTCAAGCTGTACCGCGAGATGGACGACCGCGACGAGGAGCCGGTGATCGTCTACCACTCGCACACGGCCACCGAGGCGTACCCGTCGCGCACCGACATCACGTACGCCAACGAGCCGGGCGCCCACTACGTGCTCGTCTCCACCGCCGACGCCGACGACGCGGGCCCGTTCCAGTTCCGCTCGTTCCGGATCGTCGACGGCGAAGTGACCGAGGAAGAGGTCGAGGTCATCGCCTGATCCGGGGTGAGTCTCATTCACCGGACGAAAATCGACCGCATGGTGAGATCACACTCCGGGATCCCGGTCGGGAATCGATACGATGAGCGCATGGTTTCCCACGACGTGAGCGAAAAGACGCCGGGCATGCTGCTCGTGGCGCGGCTGCACGTCGACCTGTGCCGCCTCGCCAGCGCCATCTGTCCCACTTCCTGACGCAGGACTCCGTCCGTCCGTCGGATCGGCACGGCCCGCGTTCCATCGCCCGGCGAATGCCAGCCCTTTCGTACTCCTACATGTCACTGGAGCCCCAGCATGGCCATCGAGGTCCGCATCCCGACCATCCTCCGCACCTACACCGACGGCGAGAAGGCCGTCCAGGGCAGCGGTGACACCCTCGCCGCGCTCTTCGCCGACCTGGACTCCCGGCACACGGGCATCGCCGCCCGGATCGTGGACAACGGCCAGCTGCGCCGCTTCGTCAACGTCTACCTGAACGACGAGGACGTCCGCTTCCTCGACGGAATCGAGACCAAGGTCGCCGACGGCGACAACGTGACGATCCTGCCGGCCGTGGCCGGCGGCATGCGCTGAGCCGGACGTAGACGACGCATGCGATACGACAGCCCCCTGGCCGCGGTCGGCAACACCCCGCTGGTGCGCCTGCCGCGTCTGTCGCCCTCCGACGACGTACGGATCTGGGCGAAGCTCGAGGACCGCAACCCGACCGGCTCGGTCAAGGACCGCCCCGCGCTCCACATGATCGAACAGGCCGAGAAGGACGGCCGGCTCACCCCCGGCTGCACCATCCTCGAACCCACCTCGGGCAACACCGGCATCTCGCTCGCGATGGCGGCCCGCCTCAAGGGCTACCGCATCGTGTGCGTCATGCCGGAGAACACCTCGCAGGAACGGCGCGACCTGCTCGCCATGTGGGGGGCCGAGATCATCGCCTCCCCGGCCGCGGGCGGCTCCAACACGGCCGTGCGCATCGCCAAGGAACTGGCCGAGCAGCACCCCGACTGGGTGATGCTCTACCAGTACGGCAACCCGGACAACGCGGGTGCGCACTACGCCACGACCGGCCCGGAGATCCTGGCGGACCTCCCCTCCGTGACCCACTTCGTGGCGGGCCTCGGCACCACCGGCACGCTCATGGGCGTCGGCCGCTATCTGCGCGAGCAGAAGCCGGACATCAAGATCGTCGCGGCCGAGCCGCGCTACGACGACCTGGTGTACGGGCTGCGCAACCTCGACGAGGGGTTCGTGCCCGAGCTGTACGACGCGTCCGTCCTGACGACGCGCTTCTCGGTGGGGTCAGCCGACGCGGTCACCCGCACCCGTGAACTCCTCCAGCTGGAGGGCATCTTCGCGGGCGTCTCGACGGGGGCCGCGCTGCACGCCGCGATCGGCGTCGGCAAGAAGGCCCTGAAGGCCGGCGAGTCGGCGGACATCGTCTTCGTCGTCGCCGACGGCGGCTGGAAGTACCTCTCGACGGGCGTCTACACGGCGGCCACCACCGAGGAAGCGATCGAGGTCCTGCACGGCCAGCTCTGGGCCTGAGCGATCTGTTCGGCCGCCCGTTCGGTGGGGGCCGGTCGCGCAGTTCCCCGCGCCCCTGAGATGCGCACCTCCGGTGCGGCATCTCCCCTGTGAAGGCAAGCGGCGAAGCCGCAAGCCTTCAGGGGCGCGGGGAACTGCGCGCGCAACCCCCACCCGGCCGCACCCGGCAACGCACAAGGGCTCACCGCCCCAGATGCCGCACCTGATCCCACAGCGCCGGGTCCACGACGCCCGAGCGGCGCCGGAAGTCCGCCAGCGGCACATCGCGGAGCTCGTCCGTCTCCAGGAAGCTCGCGCGGCCCTGCGCGTCACCCACCGCACCCGGCGGCAGCGCGATCACCCCGGGGCGTTCGTCGTGGTACTTGCTGGTGATCTTCGCGACCAGCGCGGCGTCCCCGCGCAGGGACAGCACCAGGCACGGCCGGTCCTTGCCGCCGGGCCCGTCCTCGTACGGCACCCGCGCCCACCAGATGTCACCCGGCTGCGGCCCGCCGGACCCCCGCTCCCGCGAGACGCGGCCGCGGCGGCGCGTGCCGCGGCCCCAGCCGTCGACCAGCGTCGCCACGAGCGCGAGCAGCACGACGGCCGCGAGCGCGAGCCACCAGGACGTGTCCATAGCCATGACGGTACCGGCGGGGCGCAGGGGGCGCGCGCCCCCCGAACCGGTGACAGCGCAGGTGAGTTCGCCCACAACAGCCCGTGACGGAGGAGCCACCCGACCTTTTGCGCCTTACGCTCGACAGACCCCTCAGTCCCGTTACGGGTCCCGTCTCCATCCCGCTTCCCGACCGCCAGCGCGGAGGTTCCGGCTCTAATGAAGCTCACCGTCGTCGGCTGCTCGGGGTCGTTCCCGTCCGCGGATTCGGCCTGCTCGAGCTACCTCGTCGAGGCCGACGGCTTCCGGCTGCTCCTCGACATGGGCAATGGCGCCCTGGGCGAGTTGCAGCGCCACTGTGGTCTCTACGACCTCGACGCGATCTTCCTCAGTCATCTGCACGCGGACCACTGCATCGACATGTGCGCGTACTTCGTCGTGCGCTACTACCGCCACGACGGCGGGCGTTGCGACCCCATCCCCGTCTACGGACCCGAGGGCACCGAGCAGCGCCTGACCACGGCGCACGCCGACACCCCCTCGGCCTCCGCCTTCAGCGAGGTCTTCGACTTCCACACGGTCAAGCCGGGTGCGTACGAGATCGGGCCCTTCTCCGTACGCATGGAGAAGGTCTGCCACCCCGTCGAGTCGTACGCGATCCGCGTCGAGCACGGCGGACGTTCGCTCACGTACTCCGGGGACACCGGCCCGTGCGCCGCACTCGACGAACTGGCCCAGGACAGCGACCTGTTCCTGTGCGAGGCCGCGTTCACACACGGCAAGGAGAACATCCCGGCGCTGCACCTGAACGGCATCGAGGCGGGGGAGTCGGCACAGCGCGCGGGCGCCCGCAAGCTCCTGCTCACCCACATCCCGCCGTGGACCGACCCCCAGGTCAACCTCGCGGACGCGCGGTCCGTGTACGACGGTCCCGTCGACCTGGCCGCGCCCGGAGTGACGTACGAGATCTGAGCACGGCGAAGGCCCCGGAACCGTAGCGGTTCCGGGGCCTTCGTCATGAGGTCAACTGCCCCTGGCTCACGCCTTGGTGATGTCCTCGATCTCCTCCTCGGGCTCACGGCCCGGGGTGGTGAGGTTGAACTTGGTGATCGCGAAGCGGAAGAGCACGTAGTAGATCACCGCGAAGACCAGACCGATCGGGATGATCAGCCACGGCTTGGTGGCGAGGTTCCAGTTCAGCGCGTAGTCGATGAAGCCCGCGGAGAAGGTGAAGCCCGCGTGGACGCCCAGGGCCCAGGTGACGGCCATGGACAGGGCGGTCAGCACCGCGTGGATCGCGTACAGGACCGGCGCGATGAACATGAACGAGAACTCGATCGGCTCGGTCACACCGGTGACGAACGAGGTCAGCGCGAGGGAGATCATCATGCCCATCACGGCCTTGCGGCGCTCGGGGCGGGCGGCGTGCGCGATGGCGAGGGCGGCGGCCGGGAGGCCGAACATCATGATCGGGAAGAAGCCCGACATGAACTGACCGGCGGTCGGGTCACCCGCGAAGAAGCGGTTGAGGTCGCCGTGGACCACGGCACCCGTGGCGTCGTGGAAGTCGCCCAGCTGGAACCAGGAGACGGTGTTCACGAACTGGTGCATGCCGACCGGGATCAGCGCGCGGTTGATCAGACCGAAGAGGCCGGCACCGGCGGCGCCCAGACCCGTCATCCACTCGCCGAAGTTGGAGATGCCCTCACCGATGGGCTCCCAGATCAGGCCGAAGAAGACGCCCATGACGGTGCCGACGAAGGCCATGATGATCGGGACGAGGCGGCGGCCGTTGAAGAAGCCGAGCCAGTCGACGAGCTTGGTGCGGTGGAACTTCTGCCACAGCACGGCCGCGAGCAGACCCATGATGATGCCGCCGAGGACACCCGGGTTGTTGTACGTCGCCGCGACGTCGACACCCTTGTTCTTCGTCGTGTTGATCACGGCCTCGGTGACCGGGAAGGCCTTCAGCACGTTGCTGTAGACCAGGAACCCGACGAGGGCGGCGAGTGCGGTCGAGCCGTCGGCCTTCTTGGCGAAGCCGATGGCCACGCCTATGCAGAAGAGCATCGGCAGGTTGTCGAAGACGGCGCCACCGGCGGTCGCGAAGACCGAGGCGACCTTGTCCCAGCCGAGGCCGTCGGCGCCGAACACGTCGGCCTGGCCGAGGCGGAGCAGAATGCCCGCGGCCGGCAGCACGGCGATCGGCAGCTGGAGACTGCGGCCGACCTTCTGCAGACCCTGGAACAGGCCGGAGCCCCGCTTCTTAGCGGGCGCCGCCGTAGCGGTGTCCGTACTCATGTGCTTCCTCCAAGAAGGCAAGGCGCCGCCCTGGACAGGGAGTTGAGGGGGGACGGCGGCGTCCTGGCAGTGCTGAGGGCCACCCTCGGGCGGCCCTCGTGGTCTACACCACTTCACTGGTTTAGACCTGTTGTAGCACGTGAGTGCGGCGTAAGGAACCCATGTGATTCGCGGTGGACGCAAATCACCCCGAGCCTCGGGAGGTTCGGGGTGATTTGCCCGTTTCGGTGGGTGGCTTGTTATGCCTTCGTGAGGTCCTCGATCTCCTCCTCGGGCTCACGTCCCGGGGTCTTGAGATCGAACTTGACGATCACGAACCGGAAGACCGTGTAGTAGATCACCGCGAAGGCCAGGCCGATCGGAATGATCAACCAAGGCTTCGTCGCCAGGCTCCAGTTGAGGACGTAGTCGATGAAGCCGGCCGAGAAGTTGAAGCCGTCGTGGACGCCGAGTCCCCAGGTGATCGCCATCGACGCGGCGGTGAGCACCGCGTGGATCACGTACAGGAGCGGCGCGATGAACATGAACGAGAACTCGATCGGCTCGGTCACGCCGGTCACGAACGAGGTCGCCGCCAGCGAGATCATCATGCCCAGCACCGCCTTGCGGCGCTCGGGGCGGGCGCAGTGGGCCATCGCGATCGCGGCCGCGGGCAGGCCGAACATCATGATCGGGAAGAAGCCCGCCTGGTACATGCCGGCCGTCGGGTCGCCCGCGAGGAAGCGCGGGATGTCGCCGTGCACGACGTCGCCGGCCGCGTTGGTGAAGTCGCCGAGCTGGAACCAGGCGGTCGCGTTCACGAACTGGTGCATGCCGATGGGGATCAGGCCGCGGTTGATCAGGCCGAACAGGGCGGCGCCGCCGGATCCGAGGCCGGTCATCCACTCGGCGAAGTTCGTGATGCCGTTGCCGATGGGCTCCCAGACCAGGCCGAACAGGACGCCGACGACGATGCCGACGAAGGCCATGATGATCGGGACGAGGCGGCGGCCGTTGAAGAAGCCGAGCCAGTCGACGAGCTTGGTGCGGTGGTAGCGCTGCCAGACGACCGCGGATATGAGGCCCATGACGATGCCGCCGAGGACGCCCGGGTCGTTGTAGACCGCGGGGGTGTCCGCACCGGTGTTGATGACCGCCTCGTGCACCGGGAAGGCCTGGAGCACCTTGCTGTAGACGAGGAAGCCGACGAGGGCGGCGAGCGCGGTCGAGCCGTCGGCCTTCTTCGCGAAGCCGATGGCGACGCCGATGCAGAACAGGATCGGCAGGTTGCCGGTGATGGCGCCGCCCGCCTGGCTGAACACGTCGGCCACCCGGTGCCAGCCGAGGCCGTCGTCGCCGAAGATGTCGGGCTGGCCGAGGCGGACCATGATGCCCGCGGCGGGCAGCACGGCGATCGGCAGCTGCAGACTGCGTCCGATCTTCTGCAACCCCTGGAAGATCCCGGAGCCCCGCTTCTTCGCGGGGGCCGTGGCCGTGGCCGTACTCATCGCTCTCCTCTGTGCCGACGCCGGTGTCGACGGACGGCTCGCCGTCCGATGCACCTACTGGTTTAGACCATTCAGAGGGGGTAGGAACGCCATAAAGGCCCGTAAGGGGAGAATCAGGGTCCTTCGGTCGGCAGAACACGCCGAAGGGCCCCCGGACCGATGGTCCGGGGGCCCTTACGGAGCGGGGGATCAGGCCTTCGTGAGGTCCTCGACCTCTTCCTCCGGCTCGCGGCCCGGCGTCTTGATGTCGAACTTCGTGATCGCGAACCGGAAGATCACGTAGTAGACGACCGCGAAGCACAGACCGATCGGGATGATCATCCATGGCTTCGTCGCCAGGCCCCAGTTGATGACGTAGTCGATCAGTCCTGCCGAGAAGCTGAAGCCGTCCTTGACGCCGAGCGCCCAGGTCACCGCCATCGAGACACCGGTGAGCACGGCGTGCACCGCGTACAGGAGCGGCGCGATGAAGACGAAGGAGTACTCGATCGGCTCGGTGATACCCGTGACGAACGAGGTCAGCGAGAGCGAGAGCATCATGCCGCCGACCGCCTTGCGCCGCTCGGGACGCGCGCAGTGGTACATCGCGAGGCAGGCCGCGGGGAGGGCGAACATCATGATCGGGAAGAAGCCGGACTGGTAGATACCGGCGTTCGGGTCCCCGGCCAGGAACATGTTGATGTCACCGTGGACGACCGTGCCGTCCGGCTTCGTGAACGAGCCGAACTGGAACCACAGCGGCACGTTCAGGAACTGGTGCAGGCCGATCACGAGCAGCGCACGGTTCGCGACGCCGAAGATGCCCGAACCGACGGAGCCCAGATCCTCCAGCCAGTTGGAGAAGGACTCCAGGCCGTCACCGATCGGCGGCCAGATCCACAGGCAGAGCGCGGCGAAGAGGATGCCGATGAACGCCATGATGATCGGCACGAGCCGGCGGCCGTTGAAGAAGCCCAGCCAGGCCACGAGCTTCGTACGGTGGTAGCGGACCCAGAAGAACGAGGCCAGGAAGCCCATGATGATGCCGCCGAAGACACCCGGGTTCTGGAACTGGAACGCCGACACGGTGTTGTCCGCCGCCTGGCAGCCGACCGCCACGGCCTTCGCCCCGTCGGCGCAGTCGATGGGGAACTGGTGCAGCACGCCCCGGTAGACGAGGAAGCCGGCCACGGCGGCGAGCGCTGTCGAGCCGTCCGCCTTCTTCGCCATGCCGATCGCGACACCGATGCAGAACAGCAGCGGAAGGCCCAGGTCGGAGTCGAGAAGCGCGCCGCCCGCGCCCGCGAAGACCTTGGCGACGTTGTTCCAGCCGAGGCCGTCGGCGCCGAAGACGTCGGGCTGGCCGAGGCGGTTGACGATGCCCGCGGCGGGAAGCACGGCGATCGGCAACTGCAGGCTGCGCCCCATCTTCTGGAGGCCCTGGAAGAAGTTGCCCCAGGGACTCGGTCGGGGTGCGGCGGCAGCGTTCGCGCTCATGGGCGTCCTCCCGGAACAAGCCACGTGTGGCGGGCGTTGGGTAGTCTGTCGACTGGTGTAGACCAGTTGAGGCACGGCTCGGTCCACGTGCTCGTCATCTTTCGTCACGGGTGGAGTTACCGCTCGCGAAGTTGGGCCAACCGTGAGTTACCGTGACAAAGCGGCCCAAAGGCGGGCCCGGAAAAACAGGGAGAACGAAATGGCCACCAAGGCTGAGAAGATCGTCGCCGGGCTCGGCGGGCTCGACAACATCGAAGAGGTCGAGGGCTGCATCACCCGCCTGCGCACCGAGGTCATCGACCCGTCCAAGGTCGACGACGCCGCCCTGAAGGCCGCCGGCGCCCACGGTGTCGTGAAGATGGGCACCGCCATCCAGGTCGTCATCGGCACCGACGCGGACCCGATCGCCGCCGACATCGAAGACATGATGTGATCCGCTCCCACTGAGCGAACCCGCACGAGGACGGCCGCCACCCCTGTCACAGGGGTGGCGGCCGTCCTCGTCCGCAGGGGGCGGCGGCCGTCCTCGTCCGCGCACTCACCTCATGCGCAACGCCAGGATCGCCACGTCATCCGGGTTCGCGCCGTCGTCCGGACACTGCTCGACCAGATGCCCGCACAGCTCACCGACCTCCGCCGGCGCCGCTCCGTCGGACCGTGCACCCCGGTGATGTCCTCCCACTGCTGCGCCCGCAGCCAGGCCTTCGCCCCCGCCCCCTCAGGACCTTCGACCCCGCCCGCTCCCGCTACGCTCGTGTCCATGTCTCGCATCGACGGCCGCACCCCCGAACAGCTCCGCCCGATCACCATCGAACGCGGCTGGAGCAAGCACGCAGAAGGCTCCGTCCTCGTCTCCTTCGGCGACACCAAGGTCTTCTGCACCGCCTCCTTCACCGAAGGCGTCCCGCGCTGGCGCAAGGGAAGCGGCGAGGGCTGGGTCACCGGCGAGTACTCCATGCTCCCGCGCGCCACCAACACCCGCGGCGACCGCGAATCCGTCCGCGGCAAGATCGGCGGCCGCACCCACGAGATCAGCCGCCTCATCGGCCGCTCGCTGCGCGCCGTCATCGACTACAAGGCCCTCGGCGAGAACACCATCGTCCTCGACTGCGACGTCCTCCAGGCCGACGGCGGCACCCGCACCGCCGCCATCACCGGCGCCTACGTCGCCCTCGCCGACGCCATCGCCTGGGGCAAGACCAAGAAGCTCATCAAGGCCGGCCGCGAACCGCTCACCGGCACCGTCTCCGCCGTCTCCGTCGGCATCGTCGGCGGCGTCCCGCTCCTCGACCTCTGCTACGAGGAAGACGTCCGCGCCGACACCGACATGAACGTCGTCTGCACCGGCGACGGCCGCTTCGTCGAGGTCCAGGGCACCGCCGAGGCCGAGCCGTTCGACCGGAGCGAGCTCAACTCCCTCCTCGACCTCGCCGTCGCCGGCTGCGACGAACTCGCCGCCGCCCAGCGCAAGGCACTTGAAGGCCCCCTCGCCTAACTCGCTCCATAGGTAAAGAAATCCCCAAGTAGGGTGGCGGCGGTACAGCAACCGCACAGCCACCGACTGCGTCACTACGGACAGGTGCACGGCATCACGCCCCCGCACCTGTCCGTACTTCAGGGGAGGACCGTTCCATGCCCGCGCGCCGCCGATCACGCCCACGACGCACAGCCGTACTCGCCGCAGCCGCCGCACTCATCGCGATCCCGGCCGCCGTCGGCTGCTCGGCCGTCGACAAGGCACTCGACTGCGTCCAGACCGCCGACTCCATCGCGGACAGCGTCACCGACCTCCAGCAGGCCGTCGAGAACGCCTCGAACGACCCGGCGCAGGCCGACGAAGCACTCGCCTCCATCGACAAGAACCTCGACAAGATCGGCGACAAGACCGACAACGCCGACGTGTCCAAGGCCGTCGGCGACCTCAACAAGGCCGTGGACAACGTCCGTACGGCCATCAAGAACGGCGACGAGACCCCGGACGTCACCCCCGTCACCGACGCGGCAGGCGAACTCACCAAGGTCTGCACGCCGTAGCGGTCCTCGTAGGCTGGGCCGCATGACCCGCCTCATCCTCGCCACCCGCAACAACGGCAAGATCGTCGAACTCCGCGCGATCCTCGCCGACGCAGGCCTGCCCCACGACCTCGTCGGCGCGGACGCGTACCCCGACGTCCCCGACGTCCGCGAGACCGGCGTCACCTTCGCCGAGAACGCCCTCCTCAAGGCCCACGCCCTCGCCCAGGCCACCGGCCACCCGGCCGTCGCCGACGACTCCGGCCTCTGCGTCGACGTCCTGAACGGGGCGCCCGGCATCTTCTCCGCCCGCTGGGCCGGCAGACACGGCGACGACAAGGCCAACCTCGACCTGCTCCTCGCCCAGCTCAGCGACATCGACGACGACCGCCACCGCGGCGCCCACTTCGCCTGCGCAGCGGCCCTGGCCCTGCCGGACGGAACGGAACGCGTCGTGGAGGGCCGCATGCGCGGCACCCTCCGCCACGCCCCCGCCGGCACCAACGGCTTCGGCTACGACCCGATCCTCCAGGTCGCCGGCGACACCCGCACGGCGGCGGAACTGACCCCGGCGGAAAAGAACGCGATCTCCCATCGGGGGCAGGCGTTCAGGGCGCTGGTGCCGGTGGTGCGGGAGTTGTTGGGCTGAGCCGGCCGGTGCCGCGTGCGGTACGGCGAAGGGCGCCCGTGTACGGACACGGGCGCCCTTCGCTGTCTTCCGGTGCGGCCGGAGGGACTCGAACCCTCACGGGAGTTACCCCACTGGGACCTAAACCCAGCGTGACTGCCAGTTCCACCACGGCCGCGTGCGCGCCCATCGTAATGGGATCGACCGGGTGCGGGGCAGGGGCGTCAGAACTTCGGTACCGGGGCCTGGGACTCGACCATTTCTGCTGCTTCCTCTTCCGTCTCCACCGACGGGGGCGAGCCCGCCAGGGGCTGCTGGGCCGTTTCCTTCATGCAGGCCACCGCGATGAGGCCGACCAGGGCCGCGGCCATCGCGTAGTACGCGGGCATCATGTCGGAGCCGGTGAGGCCGATCAGGGCCGTGATGACCAGCGGGGTCGTGCCGCCGAAGATCGAGGCCGAGAGGTTGTAGCCGACGGAGAGGGAGCCGTAGCGGACCTGGGTCGGGAAGAGGGCCGGGAGAGCCGCGGACATCGTGCCGAGCATGCACACCAGGGAGAGGCCGAGCATCAGCATGCCGAGCGAGACCGCCCACAGGGCGCCGTTCTTGACCAGGAGAAAGGCCGGGATCGACAGGACGAAGAAGCCGATCATGCCTGCCATCAGGAGCGGCTTGCGGCCGAAGCGGTCGGAGAGCTTGCCGATCTGGTTGATCAGGCACATCAGGATGATCATCGTCGCGATGAGGATCAGGAGGCCGTGGGTCTCCGAGTAGCCCATCTCGTCCGACAGGTACGTCGGCATGTAGGAGAGGAGCATGTAGTCGGTGATGTTGTACGCGCCGACGAGGCAGATGCACAGGATCAGCGTCGGCCAGTAGTCGCGGAAGATCTTGGCCAGGTCGCCCTTGGCCGTCGTCTCGACCGTGGAGGCCGCGTCCGTGGCCTTGTGGGACGACTCGTCCTCCAGCTTCTGGAAGGCGGGGGTCTCGTCCAGCCTGAGCCGGAGGTAGAGGCCGACGAGGCCGATCGGCCCGGCGACCAGGAACGGGATGCGCCAGCCCCACGACTCCATGCCGTCGCTGCCGAGAGCGGCGGTGAGGACGGTGACGAGGCCGGCGGCACCGACGTAACCGGCGAGCGTGCCGAACTCCAGGAAGCTGCCGAAGTAGCCGCGCCGCTTGTCGGGTGCGTACTCCGCGATGAAGGTGGACGCGCCGCCGTACTCGCCGCCCGTCGAGAAGCCCTGGATCAGGCGGAAGAGGATCAGCAGGACCGGGGCCCAGAAGCCGATCGTGGCGTAGGACGGGATCAGGCCGATGGCGAACGTGCCGATCGCCATCAGGATCATGGTCATCGCCAGGACCTTCTTGCGGCCGATCTTGTCACCCATCGGGCCGAAGACCATGCCGCCGATGGGCCGTACGAGGAACGAGACCGCGAAGGTGGCGAAGGACGAGATCAGCTGGACCGTGTCGTTCCCGGAAGGGAAGAAGACATGGCCGATCGTCACCGCCAGGTAGGAGTAGATGCCGAAGTCGAACCACTCCATGGCGTTGCCGAGCGAGGCCGCTTTCACCGCCCGCTTGACCGCCGCGTCATCGGTGACCGTGATGTCGGTACGGCGCAGCGGCGGGTTCTTGCGCCGGTTGACGGCGCGGAAGAGGGCGCGGTGACGCTTGACCGCCTCCGGGTCGGGCGCCGGCCCTTCCTCGGTGTCGGTGGTCATGGGGTGGATCCCTTCTCTGGACATGGAACTTATCCAGGGGATCACTTGCTCGCTGGTGGCGGTTGCAAACGAAAGTCCCCTTGAGAGGGGACTTTCGTCACAACGTGGGTACCCGGGCGGGTCGGCTCAGATGCCGAGGTCCTTGATGATCTTCGCCACGTGGCCGGCCGCGCGGACGTTGTAGAAGGCGTGCTCGACCTTGCCCTGCTCGTCGACGACGATCGTGGAGCGGATGACGCCCATGTACGTCTTGCCGTAGTTCTTCTTCTCGCCGAAGGCGCCGTACGCGTCGAGCGTCTTCTTGTCGGGGTCGCCGAGGAGGGTGACCTTGAGGTTCTCCTTCTCGCGGAACTTGGCGAGCTTCTCCGGCTTGTCGGGGGAGATGCCGATGACGTCGTAGCCGGCCTGGGCGAGGACGTCGAGGTTGTCGGTGAAGTCGCAGGCCTGCTTGGTGCAGCCCGGGGTGAGCGCGGCCGGGTAGAAGTAGACGATCGTCTTGCGGCCCTTGTGGTCGGCGAGGGAGACCTCGTTGCCGTCGGCGTCGGGCAGGGTGAAGGCCGGGGCGGTGTCGCCGGGCTGAAGTCGCTCGCTCATGTCGTCGCATCTCCTCGCGGGTGGGTGACTCCGGTCGAGCGTAATAGGGGTGCCGGGCGGTGGGGGACGCGGCGAGCTGACAGACTGTCCATCAGCTCCACAAGCTCCATCGGCTTCATCGGTTACACCAAGACAGTTACGCAGCGACCACGGAGGCAGCGCGGTGTCGGACACGTCGAGTACGTCGGATGCGCGGACGCCCGCGCAGATCGAGGCGGACATCAAGCGTCGCCGCGAGACCCTGGCCGAGACGCTCGACGAGATCGGGGTGCGGGTGCATCCCAAGACGATCGTCGGTGACGCCAAGGCCAAGCTCGTGTCGAACGTCGATCACACCCTGGGCCGGGCCTATGTCGGTGCGAACCGCTTCGTGTCCGACGTGAAGGGCCAGCTGGTCTCGGAGGACGGCGCCCCGCGCCTGGAGCGGATCGTGCCGGTGGCGCTCGTGCTCGTCGGTGTCGTCGGGCTGCTCGCGGTGGGTTCGCGTCGCCGCAAGGGCTGAGCGGGCGCCGGCCGAGGCGGACCCGGCGGAGTGCACCGGCGGGTGATGCAGGTATTTTCGTCGTGTGAGCGCCAATCTCGAGAAGTCCAGCACCCAGCACGACAAGTTGCCCATCCGGATGCTGCACGACCGTGTGCTCGTCCGGCAGGACGCTTCGGAGGGCGAGCGGCGCAGTGGCGGCGGCATTCTGATCCCCGCCACGGCGGCCGTCGGCAAGCGTCTGGCCTGGGCCGACGTCGTCGCCGTAGGGCAGAACGTGCGCGGCGTGGAGCCGGGTGACCGGGTCCTGTACGACCCGGAGGACCGGGCCGAGGTCGAGGTGCGGGGCGTGGCCTACGTGCTGATGCGGGAGCGGGATCTGCACGCGGTCGCCGCCGACCGTTTCGAGGGTACCGAGGACACGACGGGCCTGTATCTGTAGCGGCCTGTGCTGCGAATAAGGGGCTGGTGACCATCGTCACCAGCCCCTTTACGCGTTCTTTGCTACCTTTGAGTCACCCGACGAGACGCGCCGTACCGGGCAAGCAGTATCTGGCAAAGACGACGCACCCCCTGTTGAAGCAACTGACGGAGGTGCCTCTCATGGCCTGGATCCTGATCGTGATCGCCGGACTGCTCGAAGTCGCCTGGTCGATCGGCATGAAGTTCACGGACGGCTTCACGCGGCTGTGGCCGAGCGTGTTCACGGGCGCCGGGATCGTCGCGAGCATGATGCTGCTGTCGTACGCGGCGAAGACCCTGCCCATCGGTACGGCCTACGGCGTGTGGGTCGGCATCGGCGCGGCCGGTGCGGCCATCGTCGGCATGGTGGCGCTCGGGGAGCCGGCGTCGGCCATGCGGATCTTCTTCATCGCTCTGCTGCTGGTGGCGATCGTCGGCCTGAAGGTGACGTCAGGTCATTGAGGACGCCGTTGTCGCCGGTGTCCTCGCCGGTGCCGTCGGTGCCGCCGGTGTCGCCCGTGCCGCCGTCCGTCTGGGGTTCCCCGGTCTCCGAGGACTCGGCGGTCGGCGGTGCGGGCTCCTCGCCGGCCGTGTCCTCCTCGGAGGGCTCTTGGGTGGCCGACGGTTCGTCGGACGCGGGCGCCGACCGCTCCGGTGACGTCGGCGGGAGCGGCAACTCCTCGGCGCCGTCCTCGAGTTCGAGGTCGAAGTCGCGTACGGGCGTCCCCGCGAGGGCCTTCTTCGTGAACTGGGCCCAGATCTGCGCCGGGAATCCGCCGCCGTTGATCCGGGCGAGGCCCGTCGCCCCGTACAGGGACGTGTGTGCGCCGGTGTCGGGGTCCTGGCCCATCACCGCGACGACGGTGGCGAGGTCCGGGGTGTAGCCCGCGAACCAGGCCGCCTTGTCCTCCTCGGCGGTGCCGGTCTTGCCGGCGGCGGGGCGGCCCGCGGCCTGGGCGGCGGTGCCGGTGCCGCCCTCGACGACGGACTGGAGGATCGACGTCGTGGTGTCGGCGGCCTCGCGGCTGACCGAGCGGCGGGTCTCCCGCTCGGGGAGTTCGACGTCCGTGCCGTTCTTGGTGATGGATTCGAGGAGCGTGTACGCGCCGTGCTTGCCGTGGTTGGCGAGTGTCGCGTACGCGCCCGCCATGTCGAGGACGCTGGCGGTGGCCGGGCCGAGGGCGATCGACGGGGACGCGGTCAGGTCGGGGGTGTCGGACGGCAGGCCGAGGTCGATCGCCGTCTCCTTGACCCTGCCGGGGCCGACGTCGACGGCCATCTGCGCGTACACCGAGTTCACGGACTTGTCGGTGGCGGTGCGCACGGTGATCGGGCCGTACGAGACGTCGTCCTCGTTCTCGGGCGCGTAGTAGCCGCCGTCCCAGCCCTGCACGGGGCGCTTGTTGGTGCCGTCGTAGATGGTGTTCGGGGTGATGGCGCGGCCGTCCTGGGTCGTCGAGCCGTTCTCGACGGCGCCGGTGAAGACGAACGGCTTGAAGGTGGAGCCGACCTGGTAGTCGCGGCGGGTGGCGTTGTTGACGTACTGCTTCGTGTAGTCGATGCCGCCGTACATGGCGAGGACCTTGCCGTTGTCCGGGTCGACGGCGGCGCCGCCCGCGCGCACGGTGCGGTCGACCTTGCGGGCGTCCTTGTCGACCTTCGACATCAGCTGGTCGTCGACGGCGTCGACGAAGGCGTCCTGCTTCTTCTTCTGCAGGGTCGTGGTGATGCGGTAGCCGCCGGTGGCGAGGGTGTTCTCGTCGAGGATGTCGTTGGTGGTGATGTAGTCCTTGACGGCCTGGACGATGTAGCCGCGCTGCCCGGACATTCCGCTGGCCGCGTGTGCCTCCTCGTCCGGCACGGGGAACTTCATGGCGGCGCGGTCGGCGGCCGGCAGCCACTTCTCCTTGACCATGCCGTCCAGCACGTAGTTCCAACGGGCCACGGCCCGCCCCTTGTTCTCCGGGTGCGCGACGACGTCGTACGCGCTCGGGGCGTTCAACAGGGCGGCCAGGTAGGCGCCCTGAGCGGTCGTCAGGTTCTCCACGTCGGTGCTGTAGTACGCCTGGGCGGCGGCCTGGATGCCGTACGCGTTGCGGCCGAAGTAGCTGGTGTTGAGGTAGCCCTCCAGGATGTCGTCCTTGGACTCCTCGCGGTCGAGCTTGATGGAGATGAAGAACTCCTTCACCTTCCGCGAGACCGTCTGTTCCTGGCCCAGGTAGTAGTTCTTCACGTACTGCTGGGTGATCGTCGAGCCGGACTGCTTGCCCTTGCCGGTGACGGTGTTCCAGGCCGCGCGCAGCATCGCCTTCGGGTCGACGGCGGACTCGGAGTAGAAGTCGCGGTCCTCGGCGGCGAGGACGGCGTGCTGCACGGTCTTGGGGATCTGGGCGAGTTGGACGTTCTCGCGGTTGACCTCGCCGTCGCGGGCGATCTGGGTGCCGTCCGCGTACAGGTAGACGTTGCTCTGCTCGGTCGCCATCGCGTTGGCGGGCGGGATGTCCACGAGGGCGTAGCCGAGCGCGAACAGGCCGACGCACAGCAGGATGAAGCCGATGAACGTGCCGAGCACCATCCGCCACGTCGGGATCAGGCGCCGCCAGCCCTTGCGCCTGGGGCGCTTGGCCTTCTTCGGCTTCCCCGTGGGGGTCGGCGGCTGCTGTGGCTCGTCGCTGCTCATGTCCTGTGGAACTCCTGATTCGCGTCGTACGTCACGTACGCCTCGTATGACACATAAGACTGCTACATCACCGCGAAAATGCGTGGCAGGCGACGCCCTCGCTCCACTAGGCTCCTGCGCTTCGGTCCGAACCCGGGGAGGCGCAGGTGGGAGAGGTGCGGCTGTACGCGGCCGTCGCCGCCGGAGGGTTCCGGCGGTACGCGACGTACCGGGGGGCCACCCTCGCCGGCGTCTTCACCAACACCGTCTTCGGGCTGATCATCGCGTGCACGTACATCGCGCTGTGGGACGAGCGGCCACATCTCGGCGGGTACACGCAGGAGCAGGCGCTCACCTACGTGTGGATCGGGCAGGCCATGTTCGCCGTGATGGTGCTTCAGCTCGGCGGCGGTTTCGAGGCGGATCTGATGGACCGGATCCGCAGCGGGGACATCGCCGTCGACCTGTACCGGCCCGTCGACCTCCAGGCGTGGTGGCTGGCGCAGGACCTGGGACGGGCGGGCTTCCAGTTCCTGGGGCGCGGGGTCGTGCCGGTGTGTGTCGGGGCGCTGGTCTTCCAACTGGCGCTGCCCGCCGACCCGTTGCGATGGTTCGCCTTCCTGCTGACGCTGGTGTTCGGGGTGGCCGTTAGTTTCGCGCTGCGCTATCTCGTGGCGCTGTCCGCGTTCTGGCTGATGGACGGCAGCGGGGTCGTGCAGATGGCCGGGCTCGTGGCGAACTTCATGTCGGGGATGCTGCTGCCGCTGAACGTCTTCCCGGGCGCCTTCGGCGAGGTGGCCCGCGCGCTGCCGTGGTCGGCGCTGCTCCAGGTGCCCGCCGATGTGCTGATGGGGGAGCGGGGCGCGGCGGGGGCGCTGGCGTTCCAGGGGATGTGGGCGGTGGTGCTGCTCGGCGCGGGGCGGCTGTTGCAGCGGGCGGCTACGCGGCGGGTGGTGGTGCAGGGTGGCTGACCAGGGTGTGGGGAGCGTGCGGGCGTACCGCCTGATCGGCGGGATGTGGATCCGCTCCACGATGACGTACCGGGCGTCGTTCCTGATGACGACGTTCGGCAACTTCGCGGCCACCGGCCTGGAGTTCGCCGGGATCCTGCTGATGTTCACGCAGGTCGACCGGCTCGGCGGCTACGGGCTCGCCGAGATCGCCTTCCTGTACGGGGCGGCGGGCACGTCCTTCGGCCTCGCCGACCTGGCCTTCGGGTCGGTGGGGCGGCTCGGGCAGCGGGTGCGGGACGGCTCGCTCGACGCGTTCCTGGTGCGGCCCGTGCCGGTGCTCGCGCAGGTCGCGGCCGACCGGTTCGCGCTGCGCCGACTGGGGCGGCTCAGCCAGGGCGTGGTGGTCCTCGGCTGGGGGATCGCGTCGGTCGACGTGGCGTGGACGCCGCTGAAGGTGCTGCTCGTGCCGGTCCTCGTGGTCAGCGGGGCCGCCATCTTCACGGCCGTGTTCATCGCGGGGGCGGCCTTCCAGATCGTGGCGCAGGACGCGTCCGAGGTGCAGAACGCGGCGACGTTCGGCGGCAACGCCATGCTCAGCTATCCGCCCACGGTCTTCGGCGACACCCTGCTGCGCGGCGTCACGTTCGTCCTGCCGCTCGCCTTCGTGAACTGGCTGCCCGGCCTGTACATCCTGGGCCGCCCCTACCCGCTCGACCTGCCGCAGTGGGTCGCGTTCCTGCCGCCGCTGGTCGCGGCCGCCTGCCTGGCCCTCGCGCTGTCCGCCTGGCGGGCGGCGCTTCGTACGTACCGCAGCACGGGGAGTTGAGGCCACGTGTCCTTCGACAGCGATCAGTTCATCGTGCTCGACGGCGTCGAGAAGGTCTTCGACGTACGCCGTAAGACCGGCTTCATGCGGCGCGAGCGGAGGCAGGTGCGGGCCGTGGACTCGCTCAGCTTCACCGTGCCGCGCGGCGAGATGGTCGGCTACATCGGGCCGAACGGCGCCGGCAAGTCGACGACCATCAAGATGCTGACCGGCATCCTGACGCCGAGCGCGGGCCGGCTGCGGGTCGCGGGCATCGACCCGTCACGCGAGCGCGCCCGCCTCGCGCACCGCATCGGCGTCGTCTTCGGCCAGCGCACCACCCTGTGGTGGGACCTCCCGCTGATCGACTCGTATCAGCTGATGCGCCGCATGTACCGGATCGAGGACGGCCGCTACGAGGAGAATCTCGCCCGCTGCGTCGAACTCCTCGAACTGGGCGACCTGTTGGACACCCCCGTACGGCAGCTCTCGCTCGGGCAGCGGATGCGCGGCGACATCGCGGCGGCGCTGCTCCACGACCCCGAGGTGCTCTACCTGGACGAGCCGACGATCGGCCTCGACATCGTCTCCAAGGTCAAAGTCCGGGGATTCCTGCGGGACCTGAACGCCGAGCGCGGCACGACGATCCTGCTCACCACGCACGACCTCACCGACATCGAGCAGCTGTGCCGCCGCGTCATGGTCATCGACCACGGCCGCCTCATGTACGACGGTGAACTGGACGGGCTCCATCAGGCGGGCGGCGCCGCGGCGGAGCGCACGCTCGTCGTCGACCTGGAGCGCGAACTGCCACCGCTTGAGCTGGAGTTCGGCGAGGGGGTGCGGGTGGTCAAGGTGGAGGGGGCGCGGCAGTGGGTGGCGTTCCCCGCCGGGCGGTCGGCCGCGCCGCTCGTCGCGCGGATCGCCGAGCGATACCCGCTGGTCGACCTCTCCGTCCGGGAGCCGGACATCGAGTCCGTGATCGCGCGGATGTACGCGCGGGACACTTCCGTCGCGCCCTGACGCCCGTACGCTGAGTCGTATGACGGACGCATCCCTGCCCGAACCCACGCCCTCTGCCCCGGAGTTGAGGGCATCCGACGCCGACCGCGAGCAGGTCGCCGAGCGGTTGCGTGACGCGCTCGCCGAGGGGCGGCTCGACATGGAGGAGTTCGACGAGCGCCTCGAGGCGACGTACAAGGCGCGTACGTACGGGGAGTTGGCGCCGCTCACCCAAGACCTGCCGGGCGCCGGGGGAGCCGTCGCGCCGGTGAGTTTCGTGAAGGAGCCGGTGGCCGCGGACGGGGGCGTGCACTGGCCCGCGCGGATCGGCGGGGAGGCGACGTCGAGCGGGGCGTTCGCGTTCTGGAGCGGGTTCGGCCGCAAGGGGCGGTGGACGGTGGGGGAGCGGTTCACGGCGTTCGCGATGTGGGGCGGCGGGGAGATCGATCTGCGCGAGGCGAACTTCGCGGCGCGGGAGGTGGAGATCCGCTGCTTCACCATCATGGGCGGGATCCAGGTGAAGGTGCCGCCGGAACTCGACGTCACCGTACGGGGGTTCGGGATCATGGGCGGGGTCGACGACCGGGCGACGGGGGCGGGGACGCCGGGGTCGCCGCGGGTCGTCGTACGCGGGTACGCGCTGATGGGCGGGGTCGGGGTGGACCGGAAGCCGCCGCGGGAGGAGCGGCGGCGGATGAAGGAGGCGCGGCGGCGGGAGCGGCTTGAGGGGCGGGACTGACGGGGCGGCCGGCCGGGGCGGGGCTGTCGGGGCCTGGGCCGTTGGCGCCGCCTGATCGCGTGCGTGCCCGGCGCTGAGGTGCTGCGGTCCGGGCTGGTGGCGCCGCCGGAGGGAGTGTGCGCCGGGGCTGGGGTGGCGTGCTCTGGGCTGTAGGCGCCGCCTGATCGAGCGGGCACCCGGCGCTGGGGTGCCGCCTTGCCCACCCTGCCGCCCCAGGCGGCAGATTGCCCAAGGCGGGGGGTGCTGATGGCGGCGGGTGGGGTTGCCTCGGGTGGCAGGTTGCCCAAGGTGGCGGGGGTTGTTGATGGTGGTGGGTGGGGTTGCCTCGGGTGGCAGGTTGCCCAAGGCGCGGGGGCTGCTGGTGGTGGCAGGTTGCCCAAGGCGGGCGGGCGGCGGTAGTCGAGGCGGTGGGGCGGCTGTTCGCGACGGAGGGGGTGCCTCGGGCCGTGGAGGGCCCGAGGCGGTGGAGCGGGGTCGGCTACAGCTCCGCGCCGACCGAGCCCCTCAGGGTTGAGAGGTCGAAGGTCTTGGCCATGCGGTCGTAGCCCGCGTCGCTCGGGTGGAGGTGGTCGCCCGAGTCGTAGCGCGGGAGCAACTTGCGCGGGTTGTACGGGTCGCGGAGCGCCTTGTCGAAGTCGACGTAGGAGTCGTAGACCTTGCCCGAGCGGATCTGCTCGTTCACGCCCTGGCGGACCGTCTCCAGGTGCGGCTGGTACCCGCGGTGGCCCTGGAACGGCATGAGCGTCGCCCCGATGACCCGCAGGCCGCGCGCGTGCGCCTGCCGGACCAGCTCCCGCAGACCGTCCGCGATCTTGTTCGGGTCGGTCTGCTGCGGGTTGCGCAGGATGTCGTTGATCCCGAGGTCGATGACGACGGCCCGCACGCCGGAGCGGCTGAGCACGTCGCGGTCGAAGCGAGACAGGCCGCTCGGGTTGTTCGCGGGGCGCCCGTAGCCGTCGGACAGGACGCGGTTGCCGCTGATGCCCTGGTTCACGACGCCGTAGCGCGGGGCACCCGACTCGGTGCGCAGCCGCTCGGCGAGGACGTCCGGCCAGCGGTGGTTGGCCCCCATCGTGGAGGTGATGCCGTCGGTGAGCGAGTCGCCGAGGACGACGACCGTGCCCTGCGCCTCGTTGCTGAGCACGTCGACGGCGGTCAGGTAGCGCCAGTACGGGCTCTGCCCGGTGTACCGGGTGCCGGTCGGCTCCTCGACGAGGTCGCCGTTCGCGACGTACGACATCTGCCGGGCCTGCGGGTGGTACGTGACGGGTCCGGACGCGGTCGGCGAGTACGTGGTGACGAGCAGGTCCGCGTCGCCGGGCACCTGGAGGCGGACGGCGTCGCTGATGACCTGCGCGCCCGCCGGGATGACCACCGAGGTGTTGCCGGAGAAGGTCAGGCGGCGCACCGAGTCGGCCAGCGCGGTCGGGCTGTTGGGCGCCGAGGCGAGGGCGAGCGAGGCATGCGTGATGCTGAGGGGCTGCTGCCCGTACAGGTTGGAGAGGGTGATGCGGGCCGCGGCGCCGCCGATGCTGGTGTGCACGACGTTGCGGATGGAACGGCCGGCGAAACCATTCGTCTCCGTGCCGGGCTCGCCGCCGGCCGGGGAGGCGGACCAGGTGCCCGCCCAGGTTCCGGTGGAGGCGGGTGCGGCCGAGCTGCGGGGGTGCGCGCCGCCGGCCTGAACGGTGTCGTCGCCGCCGCGGAGCACGCCGGAGAACCCGACGTATATGGCGGCCGAGATCACTGCGGCGACCGCGACGAGCGCGGCCAACAAGGCATAACCGTGACGCTTGGTCATGCGGGGTGTGTCTCCTCGGGCAGGGGGAGCCCGAGGCTCCGATGTGATGAACCCATGATGCGGCATGGGGCAGGACCGTGGAACGAGGGGGCCGACACTGCCCCCCTCCGCCCATTCAGACGCCGGGAACTTGTGGTTCGTTCCGGGAGTAGGTCAGGAAGGGACAATGTGTGAGGGGAATGACAGATGCCGGGTGCACGGACGGACGGACGTGAGGGACGCAAGTCATGAGCGATCTGGATAAAAAGGGTGAAGCGGGCGTGGAGGAGTATGCCCGGCCGCCCGGTGACCAACCGCCCGCCGCCCCGACGCCCCCGGCCCGCCCCGCCCGCCGCTCCGTGACCGAGTTCACCGCCGCAGACGAGGAGAAGCGCCGCGGTGTGCGCCGGATGAAGCTGACGGCGACCGGCATGCTCGGCTTCGTCGCGCTCGTCTACGTACTGGCGACCTGGGCGGAGCACTCGGGCGCCGGCGCCTGGACCGGATACGTCGCCGCTGCCGCCGAGGCCGGCATGGTCGGCGCGCTCGCCGACTGGTTCGCGGTCACCGCCCTCTTCCGCCACCCCCTCGGCATCCCCATCCCGCACACCGCGATCATCCCGAAGAAGAAGGACCAACTGGGTGTCTCGCTGGGCGAGTTCGTCGGCGAGAACTTCCTGTCGGGCACGGTCGTACGGGACCGGCTGCGCGCCGTCGGCATCGGTTCCCGGCTCGGCGCCTGGCTCGCCGAGCCCGAGCACGCCGACCGCGTCACCGCCGAACTGGCGACCGCGCTCAGGGGCGCGCTGACGGTCCTGCGCGACTCCGACGTCCAGGCGGTCGTCGGCGAGGCCATCACGCGCCGCGCCGACAACGCCGAGATCGCGCCCGGCCTCGGCAAGATGCTGGAGAAGGTCGTCGCCGACGGCGGCCACAAGCGGGTCGTCGACCTGGTGTGCGCGCGGGCCCACGACTGGCTCGTCCTGCACTCGGACTCCGTCATGGACGCGGTGCAGGGCGGCGCCCCCGGCTGGACCCCCCGCTTCGTCGACAAGCGGGTCGGCGAGCGCGTCTACAAGGAACTGCTGCGCTTCGTCACCGAGATGCGCGACATGCCCGGGCACCCGGCGCGCGGCGCCGTCGACCGCTTCCTGCGCGACTTCGCCGGCGACCTCCAGTCCGACTCCGACACCCGGGCGCGCGTCGAGCGCTTGAAGTCCGAGGTGATCGGCCGCTCCGAGGTGCAGGACCTGATCGCGTCCACCTGGTCCGCGGTCCGCTCGATGATCGTGGCGGCCGCCGAGGACGAGCGCAGCGAACTGCGGCTGCGCGTAAGGGCGTCGCTGCTCTCGCTCGGGCGGCGGATGGCGTCCGACCCGAAGGTGCAGGCGAAGGTCGACGGCTGGGTGGAGGGCGCCGCGGTCTACGTCGTCACCACCTACCGCGCGGAGATCACGTCCCTCATCACGGACACCGTCGCGGGCTGGGACGCCGAGCACACGTCCCGCAAGATCGAGGCGCACATCGGCCGTGACCTCCAGTTCATCCGGATCAACGGCACGGTGGTCGGTTCGCTGGCGGGGCTGGTGATCTACGCGGTGTCGCGGCTGTTCGGGGCGTAGCCCCTGGTCGGCGGGGGACTCGACAGACCCGTTTTCCCTCAACGAGGAGGGGTCAATGTCCCAGAAGCACCAGACGCAACCCGTCCCCCGACCCGGCGGATCCACCGGCACGGTGACCACCGCCGTCCCCGCCCGCCTCGACCGTCTCCCCTGGTCGCGCTGGCACTGGATGGTGGTGATCGGCCTCGGCACCGTATGGATCCTCGACGGCCTCGAAGTCACCGTCGTCGGCAACATCGCGGGCCGCCTCTCCGAGGACGGCAGCGGCCTGCCCATCTCGTCCGCGCAGGTCACCGGCATCGCCGCCGCCCTGTACGTGGCGGGCGCCTGCGCCGGAGCGCTGTTCTTCGGCTGGCTCACCGACCGCTTCGGCCGCAAGAAGCTCTTCCTCCTCACCCTCGCCGTCTACCTGGCGGCGACAGCCCTCACCGCGCTCTCCTTCTCCACCTGGTGGTTCTTCGTCTTCCGCTTCTTCACCGGCTTCGGCATCGGCGGCGAGTACGCGGCCATCAACTCGGCCATCGACGAACTGATCCCGTCCCGCTTCCGCGGCCGCGTCGACCTGATCATCAACGGCAGCTTCTGGCTCGGCGCGATCGGCGGCTCGCTCCTGTCGATCGTGGCGCTCGACACGGACCTGTTCGCGAAGAACGTCGGCTGGCGCCTCACCTTCGCCCTCGGCGTGGTCCTCGGCCTGGTCATCCTCCTCGTACGCCGCAACGTCCCGGAGTCCCCGCGCTGGCTGTTCATCCACGGCCGCGGAGACGAGGCGGACGCGCTCGTCGAGGACGTCGAGAAGCGCGTACGGGACGAACGCGGCGGAGCCGAACTCCCGCCGCCCGCCGGGGAGATCACCATCCACCAGCGCAAGAGCATCGGCTTCGGCGAGATCGCGCGCACCGTCTTCCGCTCGTACCCGAAGCGCACGACGCTCGGCCTGTCCCTCTTCATCGGCCAGGCGTTCCTCTACAACGCGATCACCTTCGGCTTCGGCGCGATCCTCACCACGTTCTACGACGTGCCGACCGGCTCGACCGGCTACTACTTCGCGGTGATCGCGGCCGGCAACTTCATGGGCCCGCTGCTGCTCGGCAAGCTCTTCGACACGGTGGGCCGCCGGATCATGATCTCGTCGACGTATCTGCTCTCCGGGATCCTCCTCTTCGCCACGGCCTGGCTCTTCGACCGCGGTTCGCTGAGCGCGACGACGCTGACGGCCTGCTGGTGCGTGGTCCTCTTCTTCGCGTCGGCGGGCGCGTCCAGCGCGTACCTCACCGTCTCGGAGATCTTCCCGATGGAGACGCGCGCGATGGCCATCGCCTTCTTCTACGCCGTCGGCACGGCGGCCGGCGGCATCAGCGGCCCGCTGCTCTTCGCCGACCTCACCAAGAGCGGCAAGGTCGCGGACACGGTCCTCGCGTTCCAGGTCGGCGCCGGCCTGATGTGCGCGGCGGGCCTGGTCGCGGCGGTGTTCGCGGTGCGGGCCGAGCGCCGCTCCCTGGAGGACATCGCACAGCCGCTGTCGGCGGTACGTCCGCAGGCGGGAGCGGCCGTCTGACGTGGGCTCAACTCCCGTACGGGCGGCGCACCATGAACACGTCGACGGGGTCCTCGTCCTCGACGACGAACCCGCGCCGCTCGTACAGCCGCCGGGCCGCGCTGCCCTGGAGCACGTTGAGCCGGACCGGCATGCCCTCCCGGTCGCACCGCTCGAGCAGGGAATCGAGAACGGCGGTCCCGATGCCGCGCCCCTGGTGCTCGGGGGCGAGCAGGAAGTGCTCGAACCAGTAGCAGTCCGGGGCCCGGCGCAGCGCCACGGCCCCGGCGAGCTGCCCGGCCACCTCGATCACCCAGGTGTGCGCGGGCGTCCAGGCGTCCCGCAGCCGCTGCCGCACCCGGTGCTCGTCGAACCGCCCTAGCCGCAGCAGGTCGGGGCGCATGACGACGGCCCGTATCTCCACGACGGCGTCCACGTCGGCGGCCGTCGCGGGCCGCAGCATCCAATCCGCCACGGCATGGGGCCTAGACGGTCTTGCGATCGACGACGACGTACGAGGCTGCGGCGACGGCTCCGGCGACACCGAACACGGCCGGCCACGCCCCGACCTTCTTGGCGAGCGGGTGCGACCCCGCGAACGCGGCGACGTACGCCCCGGTGAGCGCGCCCGCGACCTTGCCGCCACGGGTCCGCGTCCACTGCGTCGCGGCGGCGGCCCCGGCGACGGCGAGAACGGCGCCGCCCAGCTGCCGCTTCTTCGTGAAACGAGCGGTGGCGTACCCGCCGACGAGGCCCGCTGCGGCGATGGGGGCACTGGGAATGCGGGCGATGCGGTCGATACGGGCGGCCATGGACCCCTCCGGGCAAGTCGGCAATTGTCGCGGTCCGACGCTACGCCCCCGCGCCGGCCGGGGCCGGGGCGGGGTGAGCGAGGCGGCGGCGGGGGCGGTCAGCCGAACTGGCCGGGCTGGTAGTCGCCCGCGGGCACCTGAAGAATGACATTCATGCGGTTGTACGTGTTGATCACGGCGATCAGACCCGTCAGCGCGAGGAGCTGCTCCTCGTCGTAGTACTTGGCGGCGTTCGCCCACGCCTCGTCGGTCACGCCACCGGCGGCGTCCGCGATCCGGGTGCCCTGCTCGGTCAGCTCGAGCGCTGCGCGCTCGGCGTCGGTGAACACCGTGGCCTCGCGCCAGGCGGCGACGAGGTGCAGCCGCTGAGCGGTCTCCCCGGCGTGCGCGGCGTCCTTGGTGTGCATGTCCGTGCAGAACCCGCACCCGTTGATCTGGCTCGCCCGGATCTTCACCAGCTCCTGCGTGGCGGCAGGCAGCGCGGAGTCGGCGATGACCTTGCCGGCGGAGTTGATGTGCTTGATGAGCTTGCCGGCGAGGGGGCTGGCGAAGGCGTTGAGTCGGGCTTCCATGTCAATCTCCTCAGTCACTGTCGTGCGCTGTCGTTTTCGTTGGCTACGTAGATGTGACGGAGCGCCGCGCCAAGATGTGACAGGCCTGAATGTGACCCGCGTCACGCAGTCCGGGACGGGTGTCAGGGCGGGCTGTCAGTGCGCGGCGATGACGAGCGCAAGCCCGACCACCGCGGGCACGGTCTGCACGAAAACGATCTTCCGGCTGGCGGTGGCGGCCCCGTACACACCGGCCACGGCGACGCACACCAGGAAGAACACCTTCGCCTGGAACCCCACGGGATCGGCCGCCACCGCACCCCACACAAGCCCCGCGGCGAGGAACCCGTTGTACAGCCCCTGATTCCCCGCGAGCGCCTTCGTCTCCGTGGCGAACTCGGGGGTGGTCCCAAAGGCGGCCCGCGCCCGGGGCCCGGTCCACAGGAACATCTCCAGAACCAGGATGTAGACGTGCAGGGCGGCGATGAGCAGCACCACGGTGGTAGCGATGATCGACATGGGCAACAGGGTCACACGGAGCGGGGCCTGCGGCGCGCTGACCGGTCGGAACGCGCGGGCCCGAAGAGGCCGACGTTCTCCTCGGCCCACTGCCTGAAGGGCCGGGCCGCGGAACCGGTGACCCGAGCCACCGTGTCGCGTACGGCCAGCACCTCGGCGTTCACCTCCCCGCCCATGACATCGAGCACCGCGTCCGCGGCCTCGCTCCCGAAGACCGCGGCCATCGAGGCGTGCGCCTCCTGCCGACTGACCTCGACGAAGGGCACGTCACGCCCCAGCGCCGCGGCGATGGCGGCGACCTGCTGCCGCGGGGTCACGGCCTCGGGCCCGGTCAACGCGTACGTGCGTCCCTCATGACCGGGCTCGGTCAGCGCCACCCGCGCCACGGCCGCGATGTCCGCGGGATGGATGGTGGGCAGCGCGACGTCGGCGTAGGGCGCATGGACCGCCTCACCAGCCCGGATCGACGCCGCCCACATCGCGGTGTTCGACGCGAACTGTGTAGGCCGCAGAATCGTCCAGGCCATCCCACTGCTCTTCAGCAGCGCTTCGACCTCCAAGTTCTCGACGGCCGGGCCGAGATGAGGATGGGTCTGGGCGGTGATCGACGACACCAGCACCACATGCTCGACCCCCGCCGTCCGAGCGGCGTCGAGAATGTCGCGGTCCGAGCCGAGCCGCGACACGAGAAACAGCGAACGCACCCCGTCCAGCGCCGACTTGACCGACTCCCCGCCCGCGAAGTCCCCCTCGACGGCCTCGACCCCCGCCGGAAACACGGCCCGCGCCGGCCGACGACTGAGACCGCGCAGCGGCCCGGCCCCGGCTGCGTGCAGTTCCCGTAGCAGCGCACTTCCTACATTCCCGGTGGCTCCGGTCACGAGAATCACGGGCATGCCCCTTACGTGTCGCGTGATCCCCGACCGTCGGCAGATCAACTCGTGAACACGCTAAGAACCCAACCGCACTTGAGGTCAAGACGGAGTCCTCGTCGGCGCAGAGCAGGAAGCCCCGTTGGTGCCGCTGTCCCGATGGCATGACTGTTCGCTTCAGCCGAAGTCGACCGACAAGTCAGTAGTGCGTGGGAGTTTCGTGCACGAGCGGCAGCAAAGGGGAAGCCGCTTGCCGACCAGAAACTCGTCTGGACCGAACGCATCTCTGGCCGTACTGGTCGGCGGACGGTCAGTCGGCTGCTCGTCCTCTGCTTTCCGCCCAGGTCAGCACGGCCGACTGGCCGAGGAGCGACTCCCCAGGTACGGCTCTCGACCGGCGTCGACTCGAAGCGATCGGTCTTCTGCGACGAGACGGACCCGGACACCTGCCCGGCGTTCCGGCTGCAGTGGAACTAGGCGTCGTCCGGCGGGGCACGGGCCAAGCGAAGGCCGACTCGCCCGCCAACAGCGCCCCGCGACTGTCACCCCTGCCGCCGACGCACCCTCCGTTCCACGCCTACGCACAGCAACCCAGCGACGACGAGAGCAGCCACAAAAAGTGCCCCTCGGGGGAGTTGCTGGTAGATGTCGTCGGGAATCAGCAGACCGCCGGCGACCCCTACGACGAGGGAAGCGACTGTGGTGCTCCCGGCTACGAGGATCATCCACCGTAGAAACTGGGACTGGCGCAGGTTGAGCAGGCGGCTCATAGGGTTCCTCTGCCTCACTTGGTGATGTAGTGGCACTGCGTCGCCCGCCTCTTTCCGCTCACGAAGAAGTCGGCACATGCCTTGCCGTAGTGCTTCAACGTCCGCTTCGTCTTGTCGACACGGCCGATCGAAGCGCCCCAGGTGCAAGAGGAGTGCAGAGGACCACGGCTGGTGAGGTAGGTGCGGCCGTTCGTGTCGGAGTAGCGCCAATCAATGCGCCAGTTGCACCACTTGAGCCCGCTGCTGTCGGCCCCGAGCGTGTCCTGCACGGAGGCTTCCTGCCGAGTGATCGAGCGGCCGCCACCCTTGATGAAGTGGCCGAGGGAGATGGTGGGCAGGCACACCTGCTGCCCTTGCGCCTCGAAACAGAATCCGGCGACCTTCGCGTACCCGACGGCGCTGGCGTCGGCGATCCCGGCCCCCGCAGCGAGGATCAGCACGGCGGCGGTTCCGGAGACGAGGATCTGGCGGGAGAGGTTGATGATCGGGGGTGCAACTCGCAGCATTTGTAGGTCCGTTCGCCGTGTCGAGTGTGTGACAACGACGGCATCCCCGAGCGAGGAGAATGCAAGCGGACAGTAGCGCTGTGGTGACACAAAGTAACTCGCCAGGGTGGTGAGGAACAGTTTCTGTCACGGATCAGCGACGGGTCATCCAGGCCCACCGCTGGGCTGCGGAGGTAGCACCTTTTCCGACCCCTGTTGCCGCAACTGAAGCTGGGGGCATCCAGTGAAGCGCCCACCGTCCCGCACCCGACTTTGACCCACGTCTGGCACCCCTCCGGCGCGGGCGCCGGACCTGCCGCCCCACCGGCCGGCTTCCCGGCAGCGGGACCGAACTCGGGCACCTGGAGGACCGCGCCCTCTCCTTCGCCTCACGGCCGACGCCCGTCTCCTCCAGCAGCCCGCTTTTCACGTTCGGCATCCGGTTAGCCGGGGGGCCTGGAAGTCGCCAAGGTGACTTCAGGGGTGGCGTATGTGCGGCGGTGCGCTGATGAAGCCGACCCAGGCCCGTGCGGATATGCGGAGTTGAGACCTGTCCGGGTCTTTGGAATCCCTTACGCGTACGAGTGCGCCACCAGGCGTGAAGGCGGCCTCTACGCACTCGGTGGTGTTCCCGCCGCTGTAGGACGACTTGAACCATCCTTGACGTGCGGTCGACCGCGTTCCTTCGGGCATCACAACTCCTTGCGAAGACGGTGGATCAGGGAGGAAGAGGCTTCCATGTCCAACGCTTGTGCGCGCAGGTAGTCGAACGCAAGGCGATAGCGGTCCAGTTCCTCGTCCTTCTCGAGGAAGAGGGACCCGGTGTGCAGATCGACGTACACGACATCGAGTGATGCTTCGATACCGCCGAGGATCACGAAGCTGCCGAGCGCCGCGCAGTGGGCTCCCTTGGCGAAGGGGAGGACCTGGAGCGTGATGTGCGGTAGTTCGTTGGCCTCAAGGAGCCGGTCGAGCTGGGCCTTCATGACGGCCGGCGATCCGACGACGCGCCGGAGCACCGATTCGTCGAGGATGGCCCACAGCCGTGGAGGCTTCGGGCGGTCGAGGATCTCCTGCCGCTTCATGCGGATGTCGACGAGTCGTTCGATCTCGGGAGCGGCGAGCCGCACTTCGTTGGCCTTCTGCAGGGCGGTGCTGTACTCACGGGTTTGCAGAAGCCCCGGGACGTAGACGCAGCAGAAGTGGTCCTCGCGCACCGCCTCGTCCTCGAGGGTCAGCAGAAGGTTCATGCTCTCCGGGATGGAGTCCGTGAACGAGCTCCACCAGCCCTGCTGCTTGGCGTCCTTGGCGAGACCGACAACTGCCGCGCGCTCACTGTCAGTTGCCCCGTACTCCCGGCAGAGCGCGTCGACCACGAGCCACTTCACGGGCCCGGCCTGGGTCTCGTACCGGCTGACGGTCGCCTTCGAGACGCCGACGAGAGTCCCGGCTTCCTCCAGAGTCAGCCCTTTGCGAGCGCGCAGCTTCCGCATCATCGCGCCGAGCTGGCGGCGACGGGTCGTGGTCCGGACGGACATGGGGTTCCTCCCCGTATGTGCCGGGGCCGTCCCCGGAGATCGCAATCAGGCTAGGCACGACGGGAGTTGCCGTACCACCGGATTCACTCGATGGATTCTGGTGAGAAGTTACACAGCGAGATTTCTCTGTGCCATGCTCGTGAGCGTACCGCTACGCAGCGCAGCCGTACGGATGCGGCGGGCGCAGCGCTGTGTGGCCTGGGAGGGAGTGCGGCCATGGCCGACTACGACGTCTCTTCTGAACTGCAACTCCGTTACGTCCTGCCGTTCGAGGCAGCCCCGCTCCAGATGCGGCGCCTGCGTCACGACGTCGCCGGCGTCCTCAAACGCTGGGCGATCGACCCGCTCGTAGAGGAGGCCCAGCTCGTCGTGACGGAACTCGCGACGAACGTGCTGCACCACGTGGGCGAAGGCGCCACGGCCACCCTGATCCTTGAGGTCCGCGACGGGCGCTTCCGGATCGAGGTCCACGACAAGAGCCTCGCGATCCCACTGGTGACGCGGGCGGGAGGCGGTGCGGAGTGCGGCCGGGGGCTCCACCTGATCGCCGCACTCGTGACGGAGTGGGGCACGCTGCTCACGGCGTCGGGAAAGTCGGTGTGGTGCGAACTGGCCTTGCCCGACGGGAAGTTCACGCCGGGGGTAAAGCGCGCGGGAGCTGTTCTCCGGGCCTACCAGGAACAGCGGGGCCGCCCGTTCCTGTTCGCGGTGAGGGCTCCGACTGGACTCGCGCAGCCCGCCGTTGAGCTAATCGCCGATTTGCTGCACTGGGCGGCGGCGCGGGGGTGCGACCCGGACGATCTGCTGGATCAGGCGGTGGTGCGGTATGAGGGGGATGCCGCGTGAGGGCCCAGGTTCGGGGGCTCGTGCGGTGGGCGCGGGGGGTGGTCCAACCGGAGTCCGGGCGTCGGCGCGCCCGAGATGGAGCGGTCATCCGCCGCAGGTCACCCGCACCTGCCTCTCTGTCGGCGGCGTCGAGGCCGAAGGGCTCGACCGTGCCCCTGCCGCTGCTCCGTTCTCCCTACGGCCTTGACTCCCCGATCAGAGGGGAAGAAACGGCGTTGGTGCGGCCCTTCCTCGCTGCGGTCGATGAACAGCAGCGGCGCGAGACGGAGGCGTACCGGCGTCTGTCTCTTGTCCTTGCCGCCGACTTCGGGATCGATCTGGATCAGCACTTGATCGGGGCGGTGGGCTGAGGCGTGGCGCTGGCAGGAGAGGCTGTGGGCGTTCGCCGTGTGATGCGGCGGGAGTCAGCCGATGGCGGACTTCGCTATCTCGGCTCGCAGGGCATCGGGAGTACGCCAGGATTCACCCGCGAAGCCCTTGTGGCACATGCGGTGACAGTTGGCGCACAGGAAGGCCAGGTCGTCGAGCCGGGTCTCTGTCCGACCGGATATGTGGAGGGGGAGTCTGTGGTGCACCTCGATGTATCCGCTGCCGAGCTGTCCATACGTCGCCTGGAAGTCGAATCCGCACACCTCGCACTGGATCGCCTGCCCGCGGCAGCGGGCTTGCTCGATCTTCTGGCGCCGCAGCCTCGGGTCGCGTTCCCGCTGGCGGACCAATCGCGGGATGAGCTCTCCCTCCCGGCCGACGACGTCCTCGTCACCGGAGTCGTTCTCATCGAGCGTGGGCAAGCTGTGCAGCTCTCCCGAGTCCATGCCTATGCGGATGGCTTCGGCGAGGTCTGCCATCTCGCCAGGGCGTGCCAGGAAATCGCCCACGACATCCCGGGTGGGCTTGCCGCCACGGGTGCGGGTGCCGGGATAGTCAGGGTGAGCCGTGGCGATGTCCGTGGTTTTCCGGCTGACGCTGTTCACCGACCGGAAGCGCGGGTCCTTTGCGGCGGCATCCCGATTGGTCGGCAGCGCCCGGAGCAGGCCGGACAGCTCGAAGACCCGCTCGTCGGTCTGTCGCAGCTCGCGCCAGTCGTTCTGCGCAACCAGGGCGCAGGCCAGCAACAGCTCGTCTCGGCTCCAAGGTGTTCTCGCCACGGGCGATATCGTACGGGTATTCGATGCCGTCGTGTCGGGAGTGGCTGGAGTCGGGTAGGGGATGACGCAAACTGGAGTGGACCGCGAAGTCAGTCGCGATGTCAGTGGCGTCTGTCACCCTCTGTAATGGCTGACGGTACGGGGTGTCAGCAGGGTTCATGTACGAGGAGGGTCAATGACCGGCACTGACGAGGACTACACGTCGATCGAGATCTGCGCAGGCGCAGGCGGTCAGGCCATCGGCCTGCATGCGGCTGGTTTCCGGCATCTCGCGCTCATCGAGATCGACAAGCATGCGGCAGCTACGTTGAGTAGCAACATCGATGTGCACCCGAAGTGGAAGTGGGAGCACCAGAACTGCGACGTGCTCTGCATGGACGTGGTGAAGTTCGAGCCGGAGGAGCACCTCCAGAAGAGCAAGCACCTGTACCGCAAGGGCGAGGTGGATCTGCTGGCCGGCGGCGTGCCGTGCCCGCCGTTCTCCCACGCGGGCAAGCAACTCGGAGAGGATGACGAGCGCGACCTCTTCCCCCGCATCCTTCAGCTGGCGGACCAGATCCGGCCCAAGGCCGTAATGATCGAGAACGTGCGCGGCCTCATGGACGCGAAGTTCGACGGCTACCGGGAGCGGATCCAGGCCGAGCTGGAGCAGATGGAGCCGGATGACGATGGGCTGCCCGGTTACAAGGTTGTGCAGTGGAAAGTCTTCGAGGCCGCTGACTTCTCGGTTCCTCAGCTTCGTCCGCGGTCGATCCTGGTGGCGTTCCGGCGTGATGTCCTCCAGGACCTCAAGTACGAAGAGCCGGTGCCCGGGACTGAAGAGCGCACGGTCTACAAGGCCCTTGAGAAGACGATGAAGGCGCGTTTCAAGCCCTTCCTCGAAGGCCCTCGTGCTGCTGAAGCGAAGCGGATCCTTGACAGCTGGTCGCAAGGTGCAGCCAAGGGTGTTGCTCCGACGCTCGTCGGCGGTTCGAAGAAGCATGGTGGTGCTGACTTGGGCCCGAGCCGGGCCAAGAAGGCATGGCGAGAACTCGGTGTCTCAGGCATGGGCGTCGCCAACGATCCTGAGGTGTGCAAGGAGAAGGGCACTGAGGACCGGGATCTGTTCGGCCCAGAAGGCCCGATGCTCACCGTCAGGCAGGCCGCCATCATCCAGGGGTTCCCCGAGTACTGGGAGTTCACCGGCGGCAAGACTGCCCGCTATCGGCAGGTGGGCAATGCCTTCCCGCCGCCGGTCGCGGAGGCTGTTGGGAAGTCGATCATCGAGGTGCTGAGGGCAGCCCGCGAGCGAAGCGAGCGCAAGGGTTAACTCGACTCGCTCTTGGGGCCGTTGAGCGCATCGCGCCGTCGCCTCACTTCGGCCGCGATCCGTTCTGCGCAGTCTGCAGATGGCTCGTGCTCCCAGAAGCGGAGTACGAGCCATCCTGCTTCTTGCAGTTGCTGGTCCGTGTCCCGGTCGCGTGCCATGTTCCCGGCCACTTTGTCTGACCAGTAACCAGGGTTGGTTTTCGGCGAGACGTAGTGTTCAGGGCATCCGTGCCAGTAGCAGCCGTCGATGAAGACCGCCACCTTTACTGGACGAAAGACAAGATCGGCGGTGCGCCGCAGGTCCGGGAGGGGGCGAGCGGCGACCCGATAGCGCAACCCTTGCGCGTGCACCAATTTGCGGACCGCACGCTCTGGCGAGGTATCCCTGCTTCGAATTGCCTGCATGTTTCGGCGGCGCGATGCGGACGAGGCCCAAGAGCCTTTAGGTGGGATCCATTCATTCACCACGGCGTTTCTTCAACTTCTTCCGCTTGTCGATTTCTGCCTTGATTCGCCCTTCCGGCCACGGCTCCCAATGCGTCAGCTTGTACTCGGACAGGTGCGGGCGTCCCCGAGGTCTGCGAACGCGATTCTGGTACGTCCAGTCAAGCTCCCGGAGTTCACGCAGTCGTCTTTCCCAGTCATCTTGATACTGCTTCATCGAAGCTACAACGCCGATGAGTTCGGCAGGAACCCACTGTCCTTCGAGTGCCTTGAGGAGTTCTCCGATACGCCCATGTGGCTCGTCGTGAAGTGCGGCAGCGGCAATTTGCTCGGCGTACGGATCGTAGGTCGCGTAGAAGTCCCGCTTCCCTCCGTTGCATTCTTCGCACAGGGGCTGCAGGTTCGAGATATCGTCGCTACCGCCCCAGGCCACTGGGATCTTGTGGTCGACGACAAGCTTTACCTTGTCTTCTAGCGGCACGCGGCCGCATTGGGCGCAGCGCTGTGGGGCGAGTACTTGAGCCCTGAGGCGACCGCTTAAGTTGACACGTGCGGCTGCCCTATCTGCTTGTTTCCATCCTGCGAGCCGGTAGTAGTGATCTCGCCCACGCTGAGTGCGTTCTACGGTGAACCGTTCGCGCAGTGAACGGAGGCGGCGCATAGCCTCTGATTGATCCTTATCGAATTTCTGGGCAATAAATTCGTGGATCTCATCTGTTGTTGGAGGGGAATCTTGGCGTGCGAAAAGGAATCCGTAGAGTGCTCGGACGCTGTCGAGAGGGAGGAGTTGCTGGAGTTCTGGCGAATCTGGTTGAGGGAGTGGGGGGGTTGCCTCGTCGGGCACGATGCGCTCGCTTGTGGGTTCTGTAGTTTCAGAGGGGAATGTGAATCAGCTGGCGGTCGCGCGCTTGGTATCAGGCAGTTTGGGGGCAGGCCCTTGAGGGTCGCCCTTCTCCGCTAGTACCCAGCGCGCTCCGTCCAGCTCGACTTGCTTCTCGGGGTCGTGCCCCGGACGGGCTTGTACGACTCGTGCGCTGATAAATTCCCCGTCCGAGGGGACAGGCAAGCCGAGGATCTCGGCGATCTGACGGTGGCTTTCATAATCACCCATGATGAGAAGCCCTTCGGGGGCCAGCGCCGACCGGGCGCCGCCGTTTCCCCGTACACGCTTCATGTAGTCCTTCTGCTGGGCCACGGTTCGCACCACGTTGCGAGTGATGAGGCGGCCCTGGGCTCGGCGGAAGAGTTCGTTGACCCGCTGCTGGCCTGACGTTGACGCGAACACGGCTTTGACGTCTTCCGGAACCATATGCAGCAGGACATTCTCCGGGAGTTCACACTCCTCGGCAGGCCACAGCCACTGGATCTTGTCTCGGTGATTTTTGGAGATGGTGGCCTTCATGTCACGATTGCGGCCTACGTTCAGCCACTCCGGTCGTATCCGCACGATGCCCGCGCGCCAGACGGACTTGCTGTCGTCAGCCCAGACCAGGAGGCAGAGATGTCCTACGGCTTCCGGCGGGATCATCCAGCTTCCGAACTTCTGGGAGTACTTGCAGTCCACATCGACGCCCTGGATTCGATAGTCCATGGGGTCGCCGTCGGCGAACTTGAACTCCCGTTGGAGGTTGATCTCCACCAGCGTTCCTGCATGGGTCCGCTCGGTTTTGTAGAGGGTGTCCCAGGAGTACCTGCCGGTGTTCTCGCCGTCCAACAGCTGGTCGATGGTGTTACGTAAGACGCGGGCGAACCGGAGTTTGCTCTGCGGCAGGGAACGGATGTGCTCCAGGACCTGGACAAGTTCCGGGTCGTCGTGGTCTGGAGAGTGCTCTTGAGACGACCAGAGCGCGAGGTTCGTGGCGGCGCTGATGTCCTTGTGCAGGTGCGGCAAATCCGTTCCCCGTTCCGCGAGTTGAAGCACTTCAGTCCTAGTCGGCGTCCACGATAGCCACATCCGGCAGGCTGGAGTCCTTGGCCCGGAACCGCACCAGCTGGCGCTTCGAGTCGATGGCGTTCTTGGGCGGGATCAGGGTGAACGCCATGACCACCTCGTCCGGATTGAGGCGCCCCTTGGACGCGGCGGCTTTGACTTCCGCATCGGTTTCCGCCTCGAACACCGGGTAGAGCAGAGCGATGCCGCGGTGTGCTTTGAGTGCTGTGTCTGCTTCGGTACCCGCGTGGTCGATGAGCTGCTGGGCGTACGCGCGGTGCTCCATACCTGAGATACGGCCGAAGGAGACCTTGCCGGCCTGCCGCTTACGCCGGAAGACGGAGAACGGGCCGTGTCCGAGGATGGTGACGGGCAGCCGGTACCGCTCGGTCAGATGGGGAGCGAGGACCAGCCAATCGTCCACTTTCGCGAGTCGGCCGTCGAGCTGAGCCAGGTAGGTCAGATGAGGAGCAAACTGGCCGTTGTTCTCCCAGGTGAGCCCTGCCAGGGTGCTGACCAGCGTGGCGTGGGGGACTACGGTGCTGACTGCCTCGAACTTGCGGGAGTGCCGGACAGCGTCGTCCGGCCTTAGCGCGCACTCTCTGCTCTCGCCTGATGCCAGTGCGGAGAGGATCGGCTCCCACTGAGCGGTATTCGCCGCAATGTCCTTGCCGCGCAGCGGATATACGGCGGGCTCAATGGGGCGTCCCGGCGACCGCACCTCCACCAGCTCCGCGTTGAACATCTTGTTCCGGGCCGAAGGGCGGACCCACGGCAGGTGCTGGGACACCAGGGGCGGTACCTGAGCCGGGGTCAACTGGGGCTTTCCGTCGACCAGTTCCGCGTAGCGCGAGAGCTGCTCGCGGAATAGTTCCTCGTCGCGGCAGATCGCCTCGAAGGCTTCGTAGAGGTCGGCCGTGCGGTCGCGGCCGTAGGACTCCTCGCGGCCGATGTAGAGGCGGACCAGGTCGCGGTAGCCGGGGCGGAAGCCGAACCAGCGGCCCATCTGCATCAGGGTGTCGGCCTGCTGGGTGGTGCGGCGGTAGTAGGTGACCGTCAGGCCCTCGACCGTGAAGCCACGCGAGAGCTTGGTGCCGCCCACGAGGATCTTCCAAACGGCGTCGGGGCCGTTGAAGTCCAGGTCGAGCTGGTCGAAGTAGCGGTCGCTGTCGCCGTTGACGACGATCACGGGGCGCCCGCTCGATCCGATGCGCTGGCGGGCGCCGTTGACGTACGGCTTGAGCGCCTCGTACGACGGGGGCACCGGCATGTCCGGTTCCTGGGCCGCGGTGACCGGGCCGAAGTCCTTCTCGTACAGGGCGGCGAGACGCGCGTGGCCGACCGTGGAGGAGTAACCCGCCTCGTGCCACATGGAGTTGATGCGCAGCGCGAGTTCCGCGTGATCGTCCGTCTTGACCGACTCGTGGACCAGCATCGTGTGATGGCGGAAGGCGCCGGACGGGACGCCGTGGTCGGCGCGGAACAGCTTCAGGGCGCCCGCCAGGAGGAAGGCGTCCATCGCCTCCTGAAGACGGTCGTCGCCCGTCGTGTCCTCGTAGATGCCGCGGACGTGCGCCTTCTCCTGGGAGTTGGTGACGTCGCGCTCCTCGTACGGCACCGGGTTGTCCAGGTCGTGGAAGTCCTGGACGCCCATGTAACCGGCCGGGCGAGGCAGGGAGATCAGGAAGTCGGAGGGGAAGATGTCCTCGCCGTCGGACGGGTCGACGAAGACGTTCGCGAACGGGGTGGCCGTGTAGCCGACGTACTGGGCGCGGGGGAGCAGCGAGAGCAGCTGGGAGATCTGGGCGTTGATCGCCGTCCGGTCCGTGCTGCCGGCCTGCCACTTCTTGGGGTTCGACGTGTTCACCGACGCCTGATCGGACTCGTCGTCGATGATCAGCGTGGGGAGCTCACCGAGGAGAGCCTTGATCTGCTTGAGGTCCTTGACCAGCTTGCTGAGGACGGCCTTGTTCTTCTTCACGACCATCACGCGGGCCGCCGCGTGGTGCAGGTTCGCCGGGTCGTGCAGCGGACGGGTGGGGTCGCGCTTCTCGTACTCCAGGGCGCGGATGCCGGTGGCCAGCGACTTGTAGTCGTCGTCGCGGGTCGTGAGGCGTTCGATGTCGAAGGCGCCGCGGGTGGAGGGGCGCCCGCCGTGGGAGACGAACTTCGGCCAGTCCGGGTCGTCGTCACCGACGTAGTCCACACCGACGAGCGAGTCCAGATCGGTGGGGTCCGCCCCGCGCAGGATGTTCTCCTGCCCGATCAGTTCCATGTCGAGACGGCGCTGGGTCTGGGCGCGCAGCATGTTGAGGGTGCCGCCGAGAACGATGACCAGTCGGTAGCCGGCGTCGATGGCCTTCGCCGTGACGCCGGTGAAGTTGGCGGTCTTGCCGGACTGCACGTAACCGACGACCAGTCCCTTCACCTGGCGGGCCGCGGGCTGCTCCGGGTCGGCCAGGCGCTCGACGACGGCACGGCTCGCCTCGTCCAGGCTCGCGATCGCCTCGGCCGACCAGCCCTTGGCGCGGAGCTTGTCCTCGTAGGCACGCCAGTAGAAGGAGCGGGCCGCGGCGCGCTCGGGCGTGTACCAGTCGGGGAAGTCGCGGGTGATCACCGTGGGGGCCGGTATCTCGGAGACCGGTATCGCCGTGTCCAGCACCTTGCGCAGGTCGCCGCCCAGGCGCAGTTTCTCGTACGCGGCTTCACGGCGGGCCCGGGTACGGGGCGCGGTGTCCGGTGCCCAGGGCGCGTCCTGCGCGAAGTCCCAGTCGTTGAGGTGGCGTCCCCACAGGGCGGTGAGCCGCTCGTCGCCGGCGAGGACGCGGGTGCGGAAGACGTCCTCGGAGAGGTCGATGTCCGGGTGGTCCTCGTCGGCGACGAAGGCGGCGAACTTCTCGAAGTGGCGCGGCGTTCGGCCCATACCCGCGAGGGTGTCGGTGTGGATCTGGAGAAGGGCGTCGTCGGTGGTCATCGTGGCTGCGGACTTTCCTCGGGTGAAGGGGCGGGGCGCGGGGTGGAACGGCTCAGGCGTCGGTCGCCCGCTCGCGTCGTTCGCGCTGCGCGCGGACGGAGGCCAGCAGGATCGTGTTCCAGTACTCGATCCGGTCCTGGCGGGCCTTCTCCCAGCGGCCCAGGCCGAAGCAGTCCTCCAGAAGCAGATAGAGCAGCGTCTTGGTGACGGGGGCGTCGTTCGAGCCGCCCCTGCGGCCGTCGTTGAAGTCCTCGCGGTACGCCTTGTTGAGAAGGATGGCGTTGGTCTCGCGGTCCAGGGCGAAGAAGACGTCGTCGGGCAGGGACGACCAGGTGAACGAGATCGGGTCCTCGCCGGGCTTCTCGGGGAGCTCCTCCCTGATGACCCGCTTGATCTTGGGATCGAGGCCCTTGCCGGGCGGAGTGACCGGCTTGCGGACGATCTCGGTGCGCTTGGCGCCGTCGCGGTACGCCGCCTCCGCCTCGATGAGGAACTGGTGGAACGTACCGCCTCGGGAGTCGACCGCCTTGTCCACGCCGAGCGTGAAGGCAGGGGTGACGGTGACACCCTCCTTCTTCACGTCCAGGCTGAAGACACTGTTCGGCGTCGCCGGCAGATCGACTTCCACACGGGCCAGGACCAGGTGTCCTTCCGCGCTGCGCAGGTCGTTCCAGCCGCCTGCCTGGACGAGCCGGTCGTTGCGGTAGAAGTAGAAGCCCTGCCGGTCGGCGAGCGGGCCGATCTGGCGGAATCCTGCCTGCTTGGACTTCGCGGGCCACACATGCGCCGTGAGCGCGACATCGCCGACGCCCTCCACGGGCGCCGCGAACGTACGGGGGTAGCCCCTGTGGCCCGGCACCTTGTAGCCGAACGGGTCCAGGGGCGCGACGGCTATGTGGTCGACCTCCTCGCCGAAGCCGTCGCCCGCGCCGGTCACGTCCCACACCGCGATGTCCAGTTTCAGGCCGCGCTGGAGAAAACGGTGCAGGTAGAGGCCGAGGTGGGTTTCCAGTCGGGATATCGCCTTCGACAGGAACGTCTCGCTCTGGCCGCGTGCGACCGTCGCGAAGGCGCGCACCCCGTCCCAGCGCACGACCGTCCCCTGCCATTCGATGATGCCGTCGTAGCGGTCCACCATGTCCTGGGCGTAACCCGCGTCGACCGTGTCGCAGCGGAAGGAGTCCTCGATCCCCTCGGCCGTCAGGCGGCGCCCGGCGGCCCGGCTGCGCCGGGTGCGGCTGATCACGGTCAGCGACGACGCGTGGGACAGGGATGCCGCCTTCAGACCCGTCCCGTACATGCCGAGAGAGCCCGCGCCGTAGTCACGGCGCCGGCCCACGGTCATCGCCGCGTCGAGCCCGGCGTCGTCCATGCCCCGGCCGTTGTCGATGATCAGCAGAGTCAGGATGCGGTCGGTGTCGCGGAGGAAGTGCACGACGACCTCGTCCGCGCCCGCGTCGATCGAGTTGTCGATCAGGTCCGCGACGGCCACCTCGAACCCGTATCCCTGGTTCGTGAGGGCCTTGCCGTAACCGGCGTCCGGAGGGAGGTGGGTGCTTCCGGTGGTGGGTACGTCGTACTGCCACGCGGTGCCGGATCGGTACGCCATGTGATTCCTTGTGCACACAGGTCGGGGCCTGCGTGGGGGAAAGCGGCCCGACAACTACTTCAGTCAGTGCTTGTGACGGTACTGCAAAGGTGCGACATAGCGCTCTGAAGTGCGGAAACTCGAGACGTCGGTCCGGGCCTCCCGTCCCTGACCTGCGACGCTCCCCGGCGCGATGTGTGTCGGAGGGAGTGAACGGCGGCGCGCGCCGGCCCGAACCCGTCCCGCTCAAGACTTCAGGCCGTAGCCCCGTGGCAGCTCGCGTACGAGGTTCCCGACCCGCACCAACACCCCCCGTCCCCCGCCGGCGGCCAAGTCGCAGCGCGGCCGCGGGCTGCCAGGGTCGTTGCGTACTGGGGGAGCAGCGAGACGTCTTCCGGGGACGAGCCTTCAGATGCCGCGAATGCCTCGTACGACGGCACCGTGCCCGTGACGATGCCCAGGTTTCCCGTTCCGGAGGCGGACAGCTCCCTCAGCGATTCCTCTATTGAGGACAAGTGGGCCTCGTACGACGGGTATTCGGACGTGAGGGACGGGTACGCCGAGAGGAGTTCTGCGTATTCCGTCGACGGCCAGTGGAGGACCGCCACCGGGAACGGGCGGGAGAGGGCTTCGCGGTATGAGCCCAACTCCGCGCGCAGGCGGGTGATTTCGGCCCTCAGGTCCGCCGGGTTGGAGGAGCCGAGGGACCACAGGCGCTTCGGGTCGTGGAGTTCGTCGAGGGAGACCGAGGCGCGGTTGACGCGGTCGGCCAGGGCGTCCCAGTCGTCGTGCGAGGCGCCCAGGAGGCGGCGGACGCGGTGGCGGCCCAGGAGGAGGGGGTGCTTGGCGTAGGGAGGTTCGCCCGATTCGCGTTCGGACTGCGTGATCAGGAGTTCCAGGGCCTCCGTGAACGTCTCGTGGGCCTGGTCCAGTTCGTCGTGGGACTCCAGGGACTCCGCCGCGATCACCCACGGGGCGGGCTCGCGCGGGGCCGTCGTGCGGATGCCCGTGATGATCGCGCGGGCCTCGGCCTCGTGGCCGTACTCCCAGAGGTTCGACGCCTTGAGGGCGCGGATCAGGGCCGGGTCCTGGACGTCGGGCGAGGCGAGCAGGGCGTCGTAGTGGGCCGTCGCGCGCTCGCGGGCGCCCGCGAGTTCGTAGTGGGCCGCGGCCTGGAGGAGCAGGGGTTCGGCGTCCTCGGGGTACATCGCCGCCGTGCGCTCCAGGCGCTCGGCTTCCGCGACGTGGTCGGCGGACTCGTTCTCGGCGGGCGTGGCAGGCGTGTCGGGGCGCATGGAGGACACGGTAGCGCCGGACGGCGGGAGACGGACCGGATGGTTCGCGTCGGGCCGGCGGGGAACGGCAGGTGCCAGGGGCCGGCGTCCCGTGTGTGCGCGGGCCTGGTGAATTGCGGCCGCGCGATCTATCTTGCGCGCGTGCCGCGGCGTACGAGCGATACGAGGACGACCAGCAGCGATACGAGGATGCCTCGCGTCGTCGCCCAGGGGCGCCCCGGCCCGCTCCCGCGTGCCCGCCGCCTCGTCTGGACCGGCGCCGAAGTCGCCGTCACCCTCGGGCTCGTCCTGCTTCTGCTCGTCGTGCACCAGCTGTGGTGGACCAACCGGCAGGCCAAGGCCGACGCCGGGCACCAGGTGCAGGCCCTGGAGCGGGAGTGGGAGGCGGGGAGCGGCGCCGGGGCCGGCCACGAGGAGTCCCCGCCGAGCAGCCCCGCGTCCTCCGGGCCCGCCGGCCGGCCCGCCCTGTCCGCCGAAGAAAAGGGCACCCCGGGCCCAGGCACACCCCGCCCCCGCACCCCCGCCCCCCGCTGGGACCAGGCCTACGCCATCCTCTCCATCCCGCGCCTCGGCCTCCGCGTCCCCGTCGCGCAGGGCGTCAGCAAGGCGAACGTCCTCAATCACGGCTACGTCGGTCACTACCCGGGCACCGCGCAGCCGGGCCGCGCCGGGAACTTCGCCCTGGCGGGGCACCGCAACACCCACGGCGAACCCTTCCGGTACATCAACCGGCTGCGGCGCGGCGACACCGTCAGCGTCGAGACCAGGAGCGCGACGTACACGTACGTCGTCGACAGGAGTCTGGCCCGGACGTCCGCCGGCGACGGGGGCGTCATCAACCCCGTGCCGCGCAGCCGCGTGGTGCCGTCCGCCGGGTACAGCGAACCCGGGTACTACCTCACCCTCACCACCTGCACCCCCGAGTTCACCTCCAAGTACCGGCTGGTGGTGTGGGGGAAGCTCAGCCGGATGACGCCCCGATAGGCTGCCTTCCCGTGATCAAGCGGCCCCATCTCCTCTGGCTCCTCGTGCCCTTCGTGCTGTACATCGGCGCGCTCCCGTTCGTGAACCGGGTCGAGCCCGTCGTGTTCGGGCTGCCGTTCCTCTTCGCGTGGCTGCTCGCCGCGACCCTCCTCACGCCCGTCGCCGTCTGGCTGACCTGGCGAGGCGACCAGCGGCCGCGGAAGGAGCGCCGGTCATGAGTGACGGAGCCGTCGCCACCACCCTGTTCGGCGTCTTCATGGTCGCCACCGTCGCCCTCGGGCTGCTCGCCGTGCGCGGAAAGGGCAGCGGTGGCGGGCTCGCCGAGTGGTCCGTGGGCGGGCGGTCGCTCGGGGCCGTGTTCATCTGGGTGCTGATGGCCGGCGAGGGGTACACGAGCTTCTCGTACCTCGGCGCCGCCGGCTGGGGGTACAACTTCGGCGCCCCCGTGCTGTACGTCGTCGCCTACATGTCGTGCGGATACGCCGTCGGCTATGTCGTCGGGCCGACACTGTGGGCGTACGCGCGGCGACACGGGCTCGTCTCCATCACCGACATGGTCGCGCACCGGTACGGGAGGCCGTGGGTCGGTGCCGCCGTCGCCGTCCTCGTCACCGTGTTCCTGTTGCCGTACATCCAGTTGCAGATCACGGGCATGGGCGTGGTCGTCTCGACGATCTCGTACGGTGCCATCAGCCTCAACTGGGCCTATTTCATCGGCTTCGCGGTCACCACGGGGTTCGTGGTGGTGAGCGGGCTGCGCGGCAGCGCGTGGGTGTCCGTCCTGAAGGACGTGCTCGTCATCGTCACGCTCGCCTTCCTCGCCCTCTACGTTCCCGTGCACTACTTCGACGGCTACGGGGACTTCCTGGGGCGGATCGTCGAGGAGAAGAGCGCCTGGCTGACGCTGCCCGGGAGCGGCGGATCGCCTTATGGGGAGGGGTGGTTCGCGACGACCACCTTCCTCAACGCCCTTACCGTCGTCATCTTCCCGACCACCGTCGCCGGGTATCTGGGCGCCCGCAGCGCCGACGGGCTGCGACGCAACGCCATGTGGCTGCCCGCGTACAACATCCTTCTCTTCGTGCCGATGCTGCTCGGGATGGCGGCGCTGTTCGTGGTCCCCGGGCTGACCGGCGCCGAGTCGAACCTCGCGCTCTTCAAGCTCGTCGTCGACTCGCTGCCGGCCTGGGCGGTCGGCATCATCGGGGTCGCGGCGGCCCTCTCGTCGATCGTGCCGATGGCGGTGTTCATGCTGGTCATCGGGACGATGTGGGGGAGCAGCGTGTTCCCGCTCGTGCCGCGGTGGCGGGACGCGCCCGGTGGCGGCCGCAGTCCGCAGAAGGCCGGTTCGCAGATCGTGGTCGTCGTCGCGGGGGCGCTCGCGCTCGTCCTCACGTATGCGGCGCCCAACACCCTCGTACGGCTCTCCCTCATCTCCTACGAGGGGATGGCGCAGCTCGTGCCGATGCTGCTCGTGGGGCTTGTGTGGCGGCGGTTGAGTCTCGTGGCGGCGCTGAGCGGGCTGGCCGTGGGGGTGGGGGTCGTGTGCGCGCTGGTGTTCAGTGAGCACGATCCCGTCTTCGGGATGAACGCCGGGATCGTCGCCCTCGCCGCGAACCTCGTGGTCACGCTCGTGATGACGTACGTCGGTCCGGCCGATCGTGACGAACGGCCGGACCGTGACGTACTCGCCCGTGACCCGCTCAGTGATCCTGCCGGGTCGCCGGACGCCGTTCCCGCAGGGTGAGCAGGAGGCCGGCCGCCGTGAGGGCCAGGGCGCCGGAGACGACAAGCGCGGTGTTCGTGCCGTGGCCGAGGGCGTGCCGGGTGGTGCCCGTCGACGTGGAGACCGCGATCATCAGGGCGACGCCTGCGGCCGAACCGATGTAGCGGGCCGCGTTGTTGGCGCCGGAGCCCATGGCCGCCCGTCCGGCCGGGACCGACTCGACGGCGAGCAGCGGCAGCGCGGCGTTGAGCAGGCCGCTGCCGATGCCGGAGATGGCGAGGCCGGGCAGCAGCCGCGTCCACTGGCCCGAGCCCGCCGCGCCCAGCATCGTCACGACGGCGAGCGCGTGCAGGGCGAAACCGACCGCCAGTTGATGGCGCGGCGAGACCCGCCCGGCGAGCCGCCGGGCCTGGAGCGCGACGAGGAACGACATCCCGGACCAGATCACGAACAGCCCCGCCGTCCCCATCGGCGTCACGCCCATCGTGTGCTGGACGAGCGTGGGCACGTAACTGAAGAGCGCGATGACGGCCAGGCCGGTGAAGAGCGCGCCCGCCGTGGACGCGAGGAAGAGCGGGCGGCGGAGCAGGGTGAGGTCGAGCATGGGGGTCGTGCTGCGGCGCTCGACGGCGACAAATGCCGCCAGGAGTACGGCAGTTGCGACGAGCAGTACGGCGATGGGCGCGCGCAGCCAGCCGTCGCGGCCCAGCGTGAGCGCGGCCAGGAGGGCGACCAGGGCGAGGCCGAGGGTGAGGGCGCCGGGGAGGTCGGGGCGGCCGCCGCGCGGGGAGCGGGACTCGGTGAGCGCCTTCGGGGCGAGGGTCGCCACGACGAGGGTCACCGCGGCCAACACCCCGTACGACCAGCGCCAGTCGGCGGCGTCGGAGACGGCGCCCGCGACCAGCGGGCCGAGCGCGATGCCGCCGCTGACGAACGCGCCCCACACGCCCGTGGCGCGGACCCGGCCCGCCGCGGTCGGGAACGCGTGCACGATCAGGCCGAGGCTCGCCGCGAGGATGGCCGCCGATGCCGCGCCCTGCGCGATCCGGGCGAGGGTGAAGAGCAGCGTGTTCGGGGCGAGGGCGCCGAGCGCCGTGGTGAGGCCGAGCGCGAACGTGCCGAGCACGAACGCGCGGCGCCGCCCGTAGTCGTCCGCGAGGCTGCCCGCGACCAGGAGCAGTGCGGCGAGCCCGAGCGGGGTGCCGTTCAGGAGCCAGGCCTGCGCGGACAGCCCCGTGTGCAGGGAGGCCGCCGTGTCGGCGAGCGTGATCATCGGGGCGGTGTACGTCATGAGGGTCACGGCGGTCGCGGCGCTCGTGACGGCGAGGGTGGCGGCGGGGCGGACGGCAGGGGTGGCGGATGCGGATGCGGGCGCGGGGGCCGGGGCGGGCTTTGTGAGTTCGGGCTGCTGCATGGCGGACCCATCTGAAGTGGTGAGGTTCAGCGGAGTGGTGAGGTTCAGCGGGTGGCTGGGTTCAGCGATGGCTGGGTTCAGCGACTGGTTAGGTTCAGTGAATGAACTGACCGGGCGGCATGACCGTAGCACGGTAGGTTCGGTGACTGAACCAAGTCGCGGAAAAGTGGCTACAGTGGGGCCATGGCTCTCGGCAAGGACTACGCGGCACAGGAGTGCTCCATCGCCCGCGCGCTGGAGATCGTCGGCGAACGCTGGACGCTCCTCGTCGTCCGCGACGCCCTCTACGGCGTGCGGCGCTACAACGACTTCCTCGTCCACCTCGGCATCCCCCGCGCCGTCCTCGCCTCCCGGCTCCAGGCGCTCACCACCGCCGGCATCCTGGACAAACGCCGCTACCAGGAGTCGCCGCCGCGCGACGAGTACGTCGTCACCGAGCGCGGGCGCGAACTGTGGCCGACGCTGCGCGCGCTCGGCGCGTGGGGCCGTGGCATCTCCGGGACCGCCCCGTTGCGTGAGTTCCGGCACGCCGCCTGCGGCACCCCGCTCGGCGTCGTGGGGGAGTGCGCGACCTGCGGAACCCTGGTGCCGCCGGAGGACGTCGAGATGCTGCCGGGCGAAGGGCTCGACCCGGACCCCGCCGATCCGGTCAGCCGGGCGCTGCTCGCACCCCGACGGCTGCTTCAGCCGATCGTGACCGAGCCTGTATAACTGGAAACCGCATCACTGGCCCGAGAGCCCGGAGCCAGAGCCCGGAGCCCGGGAGCCCGACAGCCGAGAGGAGGAGCCCATGCCGCGCACCAACGCCTGGTCCACGACCCTGCGCCCGGTAGCCCTGCTGCTGTTCCTCCTCGTCGAGGCCGTCCTCGTCGACACCGGCAGCCTCGCCGGGGCCGTCGCGCTCGCCGCGACCGCGGCCGCGGGCTCCGCCCTCGCGGTCTGCTCCCTGCTGGCCGCGCGCTCCGCGCCCGCCGTGCCGCCCACCAGGGTGCGCACCGCGATCCGCGACCGTGAGCACCGCACCGCCTTCCTGCCGCAGCGCGATCCCGACGCCGCGGGGCGCACCAGGCCCCGAGCGCCCGGACGTCTCGTCCCGACGGTCTAGAGCCCCCTTTTTCCCGCGCGGGTCTCCAGCGCCGTCACGCCGAATCCCCTGCCGGCATCGATTCCGATCCCGGCGCCGTTTTGGCACGACGAGACCCCCGGAGGGCTCACCCATGTCGTCGTTCATGTCCGTTTTCGCGAGCCTGGTCGAGCACTTGGCCGACCTGCTCCAGCCGCTGTTCCACGCCTCGGCCGCGGCCGCCGCGATCATCCTGTTCACCGCGTTCGTACGGCTCCTCGTCCACCCCCTGTCGCGGGCCGGGGCCCGGGGCCAGCGCGACCGCCTCAAGCTCCAGCCGCGCATCGCCGAGCTGCGCAAGAAGCACAAGAAGAACCCGGAGGCGCTACAGAAGGCGATCATGGAGCTGCACCGGGAGGAGAAGGTCTCGCCGCTCTCCGGATGCCTGCCGATGCTGTTCCAGATGCCGGCGTTCTTCCTGCTCTACCACCTGTTCTCCAACAACAGCATCGGCGGCGAGCCCAACGCCCTGCTCGGTCACACCCTCGGCGCGGCCCCGCTCGGCGGGCGGTTCAAGGACGCGCTCGCGCACGGCGGGCTCTTCGGGGAGCAGGGGCTCGTGTACGTGGCGCTGTTCGTGCTCGTCGCGGCCGTGGCGACCTTCAATTACCGGCGTACGAAGCGGCAGATGGCGCTGTCGGCGGCCGCGGCGCCGGCGCCCGACCCCGACCAGCCGCAGGTGCCGGGCATGGGGGCGATGACGAAGCTCATGCCGCTGATGTCGTTCATGACGCTGTTCACGGTCGGCGTCGTGCCGCTCGCCGCCGCGCTGTACGTCGTCACGTCGACGACCTGGAGCGCGATCGAACGGGCCGTCCTGTACCGGGACATGCCGTACGGGGCCGGGGCCGCGCTGCCCGTCTGACGCACGAGCGGGTCCAGTCCGTGAACGGGGTATTGCGGACTGGACGCCGAACTTGGAGGATCGACCAGACCTCCGATGGCTGTCGGCCGCACCGGGCCATGGAGGCTCCTCCGAAAACAGAGGGAGTTACCTCATGAAGCTGCTGCGAGTCGGACCCGCCGGAGCGGAGCGCCCCGCGCTCCTCGACGCCGAAGGGACCCTGCGCGACCTGTCGGGCCTGGTCACGGACATCGACGGGGCGCTGCTCGCGGACGAGGCCGCCCTGGACCGGATCCGTGCCGCCGCCGCCTCCGCGGAGCTGCCCGCCCTTGATTCCGAAGGGCTGCGGGTGGGTCCGCCGGTGGCGCGGATCGGCAAGGTCGTGTGCATCGGCCTGAACTACCACGACCACGCGAAGGAGACGGGCGCCGAGCCGCCCGCCGAGCCCGTCGTCTTCTTCAAGGCGGCGGACACGGTGGTCGGGCCGTACGACACGGTGCTCGTGCCGCGCCGCTCCACCAAGACCGACTGGGAGGTGGAGCTGGCCGTGGTCATCGGACGTACGGCCCGCTACGTCGAGTCGGCGGAGGCGGCGCTCAGCCATGTCGCCGGATACGCGGTCGCGCACGACGTCTCCGAGCGCGAGTTCCAGATCGAGCGCGGCGGCACGTGGGACAAGGGCAAGAACTGCGAGACGTTCAACCCCCTGGGCCCGTGGCTCGTCACCGCCGACGAGGTACCCGACCCGCAGAACCTCGGCCTCAAGCTCTGGGTCAACGGCGAACTCAAGCAGGACGGCACCACCGCGGAGCAGATCTTCTCGGTGGCCGAAGTGGTGCGCTACGTCAGCCAGTTCATGACGCTGTACCCCGGGGACGTCATCAACACGGGCACGCCGGCGGGGGTCGCCATGGGGCGCCCCGAGCCGAAGCCGTACCTGCGGTCCGGGGACGTGGTGGAGCTGGAGATCGAGGGGCTCGGGCGGCAGCGGCAGGAACTCAAGGACGCCTAGCAGTCACCCCCCTCTGGAGCGCGGGTCACGGGGCTCTGCCCCGGACCCCGCTCCTCAATCGCCGGAGGGGCTATTTATTGGTCAATGCCTCCAGCGCCTGTACGACGAGGGCGTGGTCCTCGATCTGGGGGAGCCCCGAGACCACCACGACCCCCACGACACCCGCGCCCCGCACCGTGATCGGGAAGGCGCCGCCGTGGGCCGCGTACACGTCCGGGTCGAGGCGCGAGGACTCCTCGAACGTCGTGCCCTTGGCGCGGAAGCGGCTGCCGACCAGGTACGACGAGGCGTGCCAGCGCTCGACGACGCGGCGCTTGCGGGCGATCCACGCGTCGTTGTCCGGGGTCGATCCGGGCAGCGCCGCGTGGAACAGCTGCTGGCCGCCGCGGGTGATGTCGATCGCGACCGGGGCGCTGCGCTCCCGGGCCAGTTCGACCAGGAGCGTGCCGAGCCGCCACGCGTCGTCGTACGTGAAGGAGTCCAGCGTCAGGCGCTGCTCCTGGGCCTCCAGCTCCTCGATCGTCGGCGCGCTCACAGGGTCACCGTCACCTGCTGGTCGGCGGAGCGGCGGGCCGCCTCCAGGACGTCGAGCGCGGCGGCCGCCTGCGTGGCGGGCACCGGGTTCGGGGCGCCGTCGCGCAGGGCCGCGGCGACGGCGGCGTAGTACGCGGGGTAGTCGCCGTCGATGGTCGGGACCGGGCGGCCGCCGCCGGTCAGCGGGGACTCGCCGGAGCCGACCCGGCCCCACATCGACTCGCCCTCCGCGCCCCAGCGCTCACCCGGCACCGGGCGCCTGCCGTCGCGCAGCGCCGCCTCCTGCGGGTCGAGGCCGTACTTCACGTAACCGGCCTGCGAGCCCAGCACGCGGAAGCGCGGCCCGAGCTGGGCGGTGGTGGCGGAGACGTACAGGTGCGAGCGGACGCCGCTGACGTGGGTGATCGCGATGAACGTGTCGTCGTCCGCCTGGGCGCCGACACGGCGCACGTCGGACTCGGCGTACACGGCGGCCGCCGGGCCGAACAGGGTCAGTGCCTGGTCGACGACGTGGCTGCCGAGGTCGTACAGCAGGCCGCCGATCTCCTCCGGGTTCCCGGACTCGCGCCAGCCGCCCTTGAGCTGCGGACGCCAGCGCTCGAACCGCGACTCGAACCGCTGGATCTCGCCCAGCTCGCCGTCCGCGAGGAGCTTCTGGAGGGTCAGGAAGTCGTTGTCCCAGCGGCGGTTCTGGAAGACGGAGAGCAGCAGGCCGCGCTCGTCGGCCAGCGCCGCCAGCTCGCGCGCCTCGGCCGCCGTGCCCGCCACCGGCTTGTCGACGACGACCGGCAGGCCGGCCTTGAGGGCGGCCGTCGCGAGCGGTACGTGCGTCTTGTTCGGGGACGCGATGACGATCAGGTCGAGATCGTCCGCGCGCTCCCACAGCTCGTCGGGGGAGGCCGCGCACCGCAACGCGCCCCCGGCTGCGACATCTGAGTACGCGGCGCGGGCCTGGGCCTGCCGCTCCGGGTTCGACGTGACGACCGTGTCGAGAACGAGGCCCTCGGTCGCGGCGATCAGCGGCGCGTGGAAGACGGAGCCCGCCAGGCCGTAGCCGATCAGGCCCACGCGCAGGGGAGCACCGCTCTTATCGGTCATGTCAGTCATGCGTTCCATGCCCTCCACTTAAGCAACGGTGTTGCCAAAGTGCAAGCCAGAGAGACAATGGGCCCGTGAATGCGCATGTCACGCACGTACGGTCCACCGCGGGCGTCAACCTCTCCGCCCTGCGCGGGCACAATGCCGCGCTCGTCCTGGACCTGCTGCGCACCGCGGGGGAGCCCGGCATCAGCCGCCTTGAGCTCGCCGAGCGCACCGGTCTGACCCCGCAGGCCGTCAGCAAGATCACGGCGCGGCTGCGCGGCGAGGGCCTCGCCGTCGAGGCCGGGCGGCGCGCCTCCACCGGCGGCAAGCCGCGCACCGTACTGCGCCTGGTCGCCGGGGCGGGGCACGCCATCGGCCTGCACCTCGACCGGGACGAGCTGCGGGCCGTCCTCGCCGACCTGTCCGGCGCGGTCGTCGCCGACCGGCGTGCCCCGCTCGACCTGGGCGCGGGCGCCGAGGTGGTGCTCGCGGCGGTGGCCCGCGAGGTGGACGCGCTGCTCGGCGAGAGCGGCGGCTCCGTGCTCGGGGCGGGCGTCGCCGTCCCCGGACCGCTGGACCACGCCGACGGCGTGCTGCACCGGGTCACCGGCTTCCCGCAGTGGGACGGCTACCCGCTGCGCGACGCGCTCGCCGAGCGGCTCGGCATGCCGGTCGTCGTCGACAAGGACACCAACGCGGCGGCGCTCGGCCTCGCCCTCGACGCCGCCACCGGCGACTGCCGTGACTCCTTCGCCTATCTGCACCTCGGTACCGGCCTCGGCGCCGGGCTCGTCCTCGGCGGCGCGCTCTATCGCGGGGCGCGGACCGGGGCGGGCGAATTCGGCCACCAGGTGATCCAGTTGGACGGACCGGAATGCGACTGCGGAAACCGCGGCTGCATCGAAGCGCTCTGTCTCGCCGCCGTGGCGGACGGCACGGACGACGGCCTGGACGAGGCCGCGCGGGTGCTCGGCGAGGGCGCGGGGAACCTGGTCAGCCTGCTCGACATCGACGCCGTACTGCTCGGCGGACGTACGGTTTCCGCTGCCGAGGAGCGGTTCGTACGGGGAGTGGCCGGTGTGCTCGACGCGCGTGCGCGGCGCGAGGGCGGCGGGTCGGTGATACCGGTGAGGGCCGCGCCCGGCGGTGCCACGCTCGTCGTGGAGGGTGCGGCACAGCTGATCCTCGCCCCGCTGTTCGGCCGTGGGAACGTCGCCTTCCCCGCCAATCGAAAATCACTGAAAGTGAGCTGATCGAGGGGTCTTTGACCGCCATTGGGCCGTACGGGGGCGTGGCGCAAGGGTCGTGTCACGCGCGCGTGACAGATTCCTGGGCCATGGCCATCGGTGCCCGTGAGTCCGGCGATGGTCGTTCAACTCCGCGACCAGCAAAGGCTCTTCATGCGACTGCGCCGCCCGATCGCCCTCGGCATCACCGCCACCGCCATGACGCTCGCCCCCCTCGTCCCCGTTTCGGCGGTGGCGGACGGCGGCCTCCTGTCGAGCCGGGTGTGCGCGGTGGCGGATGTGCTCGGCGCGACGGTGCCCGGCGTGACGGCATGCGGGGGCACGGGGGCCGGGATCACGGCGCAGGACGTGGGCACGCGTCAGCCGGCGGGGGAGACGGGCACCGGTACGGATACGGATACGGGTACAGGTACGGGTGCGGACACGGTGACCGGTACCGGTGCGGACACCAGCAGGGGCACGGACACCGCCACGGGCACCGATACGGGCGCGGACCCGTCCACCGGCACCGACACCGGGCAGAGCGCCGACGACACGAGGGCCGTGCGTACCCCCTTCACCGCGGCCGACGTCGCCGTCCTCGCACCGCAGGGTGGCACCGGCGTCCGTGTCGAGCAGGACCAGGCCGGTGTCCAACAGCCCCTCGCCCACGACGCGTCGGCCGGCACCGGCACCGTCACCCAGGCCTCCGCCTCCCGCGAGTCCGCCTGCCAAGTCGCCCCGGACAGCAGCGAGTTCCCGATCGGGACGACCATCCACAAGGGCCCCGCCGTCTACCACCCCGGCGGCGGCCGCCAGAACTGGTCGATCGACCTCACCAACGCCACCGCCGCGAGCTGCGGCAGCATCCACCCCGTGCTCGTCCTCGTCGACCGGCAGCGGCAGTTGAAGCCGTCGCAGATCCGGCTGGAGTTCTTCGACGGGAGCGCCTGGCGCCCCGTGCCGTTCGAGAAGACCGGCGCGGACGAGATCGTGGGCGTCTTCGACGACGGGTTCCCCGGGTTCTCGATCGGCCCCGGCGGGACGGTCACCGTGAAGGTCCGGCTCGCGTTCACCTCCGGCACCGCCCCCAACCACGTCGTCGCCGACGCCGCGCTCGTGCAGCGCCGGGACGACGACGGGGACTGGGTGGGGGAGTCCGACGACTACCCGTTCGACATCCTCGCGGACGGCGCCGACCCGGGTGCGTCCTTCGCGGACGAGCTCGCCAGGACGGGGCCGGCCTCCCTGCTCGGGCTGGGGGCCACCGCCGGCGCCTTCCTCCTCGGCGGCGGGGCCCTCGTGGTGGGATCCCGGCGCCTTCGCGTCGGAAGGCGCTGAGATCCCACCGGGCCGTTCACCCCGATCTGCGAACATCCCTGCGTGGACTACCCGAACGACCAGGCCCCCGGCGCCCCGGTGCGCGGCGGCATCCCCGAGCACGGCCGCATCCCGAAGTACTACGCGGTCAAAGCCCAACTCGACCTGCTCATAGGTGAGTTGGGAGAGGGTGAGACGCTGCCGACCGAGCGCGATCTCGCCCTGCGGTACGCCGTGTCGCGCGAGACCGTGCGGCAGGCGCTGCGCGAGCTGCTCCTCGAAGGGCGGCTGCGGCGCCAGGGCCGGGGCACCGTCGTCGCGGACCCCAAGCTGGAGCAGCCGCTCTCCCTCGCCTCGTACACCGAGGGCGTCCGGCGCCAGGGGCGGCGCCCGGGCCGCACCCTCATCGGCCTCGAACGCTTCCCGTGCCCGCCCGCGCTCGCCGCCGAGATCGGCCTGGAGTGCGGCGCACCCGTGTGGCACATGGAGCGCGTCCTGCTCGCCGACGACGAGCGGGTGGGCCTGGAGTCCACCTACGTGCCCGTCGCGCGGATGCCGCGCCTCGACGTCGACTTCGACCCCGACTCGTCCTTCTACTCGTACGTCCATGAACGCCTCGGCATCGACTTCGGCTCGGCCGACGAGCGCATCGAGACGGTGCTCGCGACGCCGCGCGAGGCGCTGCTGATCGGGACGCCGCCCGCGCTGCCCATGCTGCTCATCCACCGGGTCTCGTACGACACCGCGGGGCGCGCCACCGAGCGGGTGCGGACGCTTTACCGGGGTGACCGGTTCTCGTTCACCACACGTTTGGGCGGCGACGGGTACTAACACCCCTTTTCCTTCCGAGAGTTGACCTCCGCCGACCCATATCGATAACGGGAATGTAACGGGTCTAGGCCAACCTTGGGTGCCCGTTCACCGTCCCGTTGCCGACCGGACCGGCGCGGGACACCCGTCCCGAGGAGCGTGGTCGCCGTGAGAGAACGGATATGCAGGGGAGTTGAGAGCTGATGGCGCAGCGGAGCAGCGGCATCCGGTTCGACCGGGTCTCCGTCGCGTACGGCGGCGGGAGCAGCGCCACCATCGCTCTCGACGCCCTCGATCTGACCGTCGAGCCGGGCGAGGTGATGGCGCTCCTCGGCCCCTCGGGGTCCGGCAAGACCACCGCCCTGCGCGCGGTCGCCGGGTTCGTGAGGCCCACGCGGGGGCGGGTGTTCATCGGCGAGCGCGACGTCACCGACCTGTCACCGCACCGGCGCGGCATCGGCATGGTCGTGCAGCAGTACGCGCTGTTCCCGCACATGCGGGTCGCGGACAACGTCGCCTTCGGGGTGAAGGCCCAGAAGGTGCCGAAGGGCGAGATCCCCGGGCGCGTCGCCGAGGCCCTGGAACTGACCGGCATGGCCGCGTACGCCCGGCGCCACCCGCGCGAACTCTCCGGCGGCCAGCAGCAGCGCGTCGCCATCGCGCGCGCCCTCGCCATCCGCCCCGGCGTGCTCCTCCTCGACGAGCCGCTCTCCGCCCTCGACGCCCAGCTGCGCTCCGGGATGCTCACCGAACTCGCCCGGCTGCACCGGGAGTTGCCCGACGTCTCCATCCTCTACGTCACCCATGACCAGGTCGAGGCGCTGACCCTGGCCGACCGGATCGCCGTCATGGACAAGGCGCGCCTCCAGGACGTCGGCACGCCGCAGGAGCTGTACCGGCGCCCGCGCACCGAGTTCACCGCGTCCTTCGTCGGCAACGCCAACCTCCTTCCGGTGACGGTCGGTTCGGCGGAGAAGGGCACGGTGTCGTTCGGGCAGGCCGAGCTGAAGGTGCCCACGCAGGACGTGGCGTCGGGCGCCACGGCGACGCTGTGCGTGCGCCCGCACCTCGTCGGGCTCGGTGACGGGCCCAACTCCCTGACGGGCGAGGTCACCGAGGTCCAGTGGCGCGGCTCGACCCATCGGCTCCACATCGATGTGGACGGGCATCGCGTCAAGGCCGACCTGCGCGAACTGCGGGAGCCGCCCGGCCTCGGCGAGCGGGTCACCGTGCACTTCGCACCGGAGGACGCGGTGCTGCTCGCGGCGGGGGTGGCCAAGGATGGCTAGCGCCGGCACCCTCGCCGCTCCGGTCAAGGTCGTCGCCGACTCCCGTAGAAGCATGGGTGGTTGGGTGTGGGCCGTGCCGCCTGTCGCCGCGCTCGCGGTCGTCTTCCTCTATCCGCTCTTCCTCGTCGTCCAGCAGTCCCTCCAGCCGGACACCGGCGGTACGTCCCTGAAGCCGTACGCCGATGTCTTCGCGTCGTCCGCGTTCCGCGAGGCGCTCGGCACGACGGTGTGGCTCGCGGTCGGATCGACCGTCGGCTGCCTGGTCCTCGGCTTCGTGCTCGCGCTCGTCATCGCGTTCGTGCCGTTCCCCGGCGGGAAGGCCGTCGCCAAGTTCATCGACGTGTTCCTCTCCTTCCCGTCCTTCCTGATCACGCTCGCGCTGCTCTTCGTCTACGGGCAGGTGGGCATGGCCAACGGGCTGTGGACGGACGTCACGGGCGCCGCCACCGGTCCTTTCCAGTTCCTGGCGACACCCTGGGGCGTGCTGCTCGCCGAGATCACGTACTTCACGCCCTTCGTGATGCGGCCGCTGCTCGCCGCGTTCTCCCAGGTCGACACGGCGCAGCTCGAAGTGGCCTCGTCGCTGGGGGCGCGGCCCGTGCGGATCGTGCGGCAGGTGATCCTGCCCGAGGCGCGGCCGGCGCTGGCCGCCGGCGGGGCGCTGGTCCTGGTGATGTGCCTGAACGAGTTCGGGATCGTGCTGTTCACCGGGGCGAAGGGGGTGACGACGCTGCCGATGCTCGTGTACGGCAAGGCGATCCTGGAGTCGGATTATCCGGGGGCCTGCGTCGTTGCCGTGGTCAACGTCCTTGTATCTGTCGGGCTTTACGGGGTGTACCGGGTGGTGAGTCGCCGTGTCGATGCTTGATCGGTTGTCGGGTGCGGTTTGTCGTGGGCTGGCCGCGCCCCGCGGCGGAGCCGCTGATCGTCACCGTCCCGCGCCCCTGAGGGGCTGTAGCTGATGCTCGTACACAGCAAGCCGGGCAAGTGGGCCGTCTGGGGCGTCTTCTTCGTCCTCTTCCTGCCCCTCTTCGCCCTGCCGTTGCTCGTCATCGTCGCCGCCTCCTTCGCCACGAACTGGAGCGGCGTGCTGCCCTCCGGGTTCACCGGCGGCCACTACGCCGCCGCGACCCGCGGTGACTCGCTGGCCGCGCTCACCACCAGCCTGGTCACCGCGGTGACGGCGAGTGTGCTCGCGCTCGTCGTGGGCGGGTGGGCCGCGCTGGCCGCGGCCGGGCTGGGGAAGCGGGGGCGGCGCGTCATGGACGCCCTGTTCGTGCTGCCCGTCGCCGTGCCCTCGGTGGTCGTCGGGCTCGCGGTGCTCGTCGCGTTCAGCAAGCCGCCGATGCTGCTCAACGGCACCCGCTGGATCGTGATCGTCGCCCACGCCGTCCTCGTCACCGCGTTCGCCCATCAGTCCGTCACGGCCGCCCTCGTACGGCTCGACCCGGCGTACGAACAGGCCGCCGCCTCGCTCGGGGCCCGGCCCGCGTACGTCCTGTGGAAGGTGAGACTGCCGCTCCTGCTGCCGTCCCTGACCGCCGCCGCAGGCCTCTGCTTCGCCCTGTCCATGGGCGAGTTGAGCGCCACGATGATGCTCTACCCGCCGGACTGGATGCCCCTGCCGGTGCAGATCTACGCGACGACCGACCGCGGCTCGCTGTTCACCGGCTCCGCGATCGCCGTCGTGCTGATGGCGGCCACTCTGGTCGTCCTGCTCGCCGTGTCCCGGATCCGCACCAAGGCCTCGTACCGCTAGAGCTTCTTCTACTTCTTCTTCGCCAACCCCCTTGACCTTGCCAGGAGTTCATCTCGCCATGCGCAGAAACACGCTCACCGCCGTGGCCGCCGCCACCGGCAGCCTCGCCCTCGCCGTCTCCCTGAGCGGCTGCGGAGGCAGCTCCGCGGCCTCCGACGAGAAGGTCGTCACCGTCTACAGCGCCGACGGCCTCAAGGGCGAGAGCGGCGACGGCTGGTACGACAAGGTCTTCAAGGACTTCACCGCGAAGACCGGCATCAAGGTCGAGTACGTGGAGGGCGGCTCCGGCGAGATGGTGCAGCGCGCCGTCCGAGAGAAGTCCAACACGCAGGCCGACGTGCTGGTCACCCTGCCGCCGTTCATCCAACAGGCCGACGGCAAGGGCCTGTTGGCGAAGTACCGGCCGCAGGGGTCGGACCAGGTCGACGGCGCCGACAAGTCGGCCGACGGCACCTGGACCTCCGTCGTGAACAACTACTTCGGCTTCGTCTACAACAAGAAGGAGCTGAAGACGCCCCCGCGGACGTGGGAGGAACTGCTCGACGGGAAGTACAAGAACAAGCTCCAGTACTCGACGCCCGGCGTCGCGGGCGACGGCACCGCCGTCGTCGTCAAGGCCCTGCACGACTTCGGCGGCCAGCGGCCCGCCATGGACTACCTGAAGAAGCTCCAGTCCAACAACGTCGGCCCGTCCGCCTCCACCGGCAAGCTCGCCCCCAAGGTCGACAAGGGCGAACTCCTCGTCGCGAACGGCGACGTCCAGATGAGCTACGCGCAGACGAGGACCATGCCGAACCTCGGCCTGTGGTTCCCGAAGAAGGCCGGCGGCAAGCCGACCTCGTTCGCGCTCCCGTACGCGGCCGGACTGGTCAAGAACGCCCCGCACACCGCGAACGGCAGGAAGCTCCTCGACTTCATGCTCGCCACGAAGCAGCAGCAGGAGGTCAGCGCCATCGGCGGCGGCTTCACGGCCCGCAAGGACGTCAAGGCCACCGACGACAACGCGATCGCCCTCGCCAAGGTCATGGACGGCGTCGAGATCTTCGAGCCCGACTGGGACGACATCGACAAGAACCTCCGGACGTACGTGGAGGACTGGAAGTCGGCGACCGGCAGCTGACCGGAGCCGATGCGCGGCCGTCCGGGTCAAGATCAGCCGTTCCTGATTAGGCTGGGGGGCGTCGGCACAATGTCGTCCCGGCACCCCAGACAGCACGGCTGTAACACCGCGGACCGCAGGAGTGCACGCATGGCAGAGCGCAAGCCCATCGATTCGTGGCTCACCGACATGGATGGCGTGCTCATCCACGAAGGTGTCCCGATCCCCGGCGCCGACGCGTTCATCAAGCGGCTGCGCGAGTCCGGCAAGCCGTTCCTGGTGCTGACGAACAACTCGATCTACACCGCCCGCGACCTCCAGGCCCGCCTCACCCGCATGGGCCTGGAGGTGCCGGTCGGGAACATCTGGACGTCCGCCCTGGCCACCGCCAAGTTCCTGGACGCCCAGCGCCCCGGCGGCACCGCGTACGTCATCGGCGAGGCCGGCCTCACCACCGCCCTGCACGACATCGGGTACGTGCTCACGGACCACGCCCCCGACTACGTGGTCCTCGGGGAGACCCGCACGTACTCGTTCGAGGCCATGACGAAGGCCGTGCGGCTGATCAACGACGGGGCCCGCTTCATCTGCACCAACCCGGACGAGACCGGCCCCTCCACCGAGGGCCCGCTGCCCGCCACCGGCGCCGTCGCGGCCCTGATCACGAAGGCGACCGGGAAGCAGCCGTACTTCGCCGGGAAGCCGAACCCGCTGATGATGCGGACCGGCCTGAACGCCATCGGGGCGCACTCCGAGACCAGCGCCATGATCGGCGACCGGATGGACACCGACGTGCTCGCCGGGCTGGAGGCGGGGATGCAGACCTTCCTCGTACGCACCGGTCTGACCAGTGACGCGGACATCAAGAAGTACCCGTTCACGCCGTCCCACGTCGTCGATTCCATCGCGGACCTCGTCGACCTCGTCGACCTCGTCTGACAGCCGCCGGCTGTTCAAGATGCGAAATGCCGCCGCGCGCGTGAACCTGCCAGTATCAGGAGGTTCACGATGCGTACTGGTCTGCTTGCTCTGAGTGCCGCAGGGGCGGCCGTCGTCCTGGTGACCGGGCCGGTCACCGCCGCCCAGGCCGCCGACAGCCGCGGATCCATCACCGTCACCCCGTACGCCGTGCCCCCGGGCACCGAGGTCGACCTGCGGGTCTCCGGCTGCGACGGGACCACGGGACGCGCCTACTCCGACGCCTTCGTCTCGCCCGGGGTGCTCGCGCCCTCCGCCGATCGGCCGACGCTGTTCGCCGAGGCCCGTGTGAAGTCCTCCGCGGCCCCGGGCAACTACGAGATCAAGGTGACCTGCGACGGCGTCGACGCCAAGGTCAAGGGCACCGTACGGGTCCTGGACCACAGCAGCCCGTCGCCGCGGCCCACTCCCACCGCGCCCGTGCACGCCGGGGGCGGCGGCGCCGCCGAGCAGCTCGCCGCCGTCGAGGAGGGGCCCGGCACCCGGCACGCCCTGATCGGACTCGGCCTCACCGCTGTCGCCGCGGTCGCCGTGGCCTTCCGCAGCGTCCGGCGCCGCCGGTCCACACGGCAGTGAGCGCGCCATGAGCGAACGGTCGGGCGGCGCCGGGCGCCTGATCACCGGCGTCGCCTGGGCGGTGCTGCTGCTCGGCCTGTGGCTGTGGGGCCGGGAGATCACCGACGTCAACCTGTCCTCGCCGACCACCGGCGACGCGGCCGCCGTCGGCCGCCCGCTCGGCGTCGAGCTGCCCGCCGCCCACAAGCCCGTCAAGGCCGCGAAGCCGCAGCGCATCGATGTCTCCGCGCTGCGCATCCAGGCACCCGTCGTCCCCCGCGGCCTGGACGCGGGCGGTGCCATCGACCCGCCGCCCTACGACCAGGCCGGCGTCGTCGGCTGGTACGGCGGCGGGACCGAGCCGGGGGAGCGGGGCACGTCCCTGTTCGTCGGGCACGTCGACACCGAGACCCGGCCGGCCGTCTTCTACCACCTCAGCGAGGCGCGGCCCGGCGACGAGGTGCGGGTGGTGCGCGACGACGGGTCGGTCGCCGAGTTCACCGTGGATGACGTCCAGGTCTTCTCGCGCCGCGACTTCGACCCGCACAAGGCGTACGGGCCGCACCATGACGACCGCGCCGAGCTGCGGCTGATCACCTGCGGCGGGACCTTCGACAAGGCGGCACGGACGTACACGGCGAACGTCGTCGTCTCGGCGTACCTGTCGGGCATCGAGGAAGCGCCGAAGAAGGCGGGATGAGGCACCTGGCCCGGCCGGCGACCCGCTCCCCCCGGAAGCCGCCGGCCGGGCTGGTCCTCGACCGCGCGCGCAGCGGGCTGCGGGAGTAACCCGGCGCCGGCGCGGGAGGTTTGAGGAGGTCATCCCACCCTGGACGAACTGGAGGCCGGGGGCTTGGGCCACTGGGAACGACTCTAGAACGGATGCGCGCCGCAGCCTAGGGGGCGATTGACGCCAAGTACGACAATGGTTGCTCAACGTGGTCGCCGCAGGTGATGGCCGGTCTCACGCGCGTCCGGAGGTGTCGGGGCGCAACTGCCCGTCGGCCAGGGTCCGTTGGGTCACGGCCCGGGAGACCTGGTCGAGCGGCAGCCGGTTCCTGCGCGCGTACTGCCGCAACGCCGTGAACGCGGTGTCCGGCTCGGTGTTCCAGCGCTCGGCCAGCATGCCCTTTGCCTGTTCGATCTGCACACGGCTGGCAAGTGCCTGTTGCAGCTGGCCGGTCAACTCCCTGTACTGGACGTAGGTGCGCTGATGGGAGAGGCCGAGGGCGGCGGCGTCGGCCAGTGACTGTGCGATCGCCAACTCCGCTTCGGTGGCAGGGGGTTCGGGCTTGAAGATGCTGACGGCGCCGAGCACCTCTTCGCGAGTGCGCAGCGGAACGGCGTAGGCGGCGGTGATGCCGTGGCGCAGTGCGACGGCCGTGAAGGTGGGCCAGCACACCGCGGCCTCCTCGGACGTGAGGACGACGGGCGGCACCGCCTTGCCCGTCCGCAGACTGTCGTGGGCGGGCCCGGACGTGGGGGACGCGGCGAGTAACGACCGTACGAGGTGCGGCCGTTCGGAGCTGTGGGCGAACGGCACGGGACGGCCGTCCGCCTCGAGGAGCGACACCCCCGCGCCCCGCGCCTCCAGCAGGTCCACGCACGTGTCGGCCAGACGTCCCAGGTACCGCTCCGCGTCGAACTCGTCGAGGAGTGTGTCCGAGAACTCCACCAGGGCTGTGGCAAGGCGCAGTTCACGGGGTACGTGCGACATGTCCTCAGTCCCTTCCGGACCACTGGCCGGGGCCCCGCCTGCCCGCCGCCTACCCATCGGCAAGGGGCTGTAACAGCTCTTTGACAAGCGACGTCCGCCCTCGTGACCCCGGCGGCACGTATGTCACGATTGAGAACACCAACAGTGCACCCAAGGGGGAGTGGATGTACCGGAAACTGAGGGCCGGCGCAGTCGTCGTGGGGGCAACGCTGCTCGTGACGGCGGTCTCGTCGTGCTCCTCCGGCGGAAAGGGCAACGACAACTCCGCGGAGCCTCCGGTCAAGCAGCAGCCGAAGAGCGCCGACCCGTTCTGGGTCAACCCCGAGAGCAAGGCCGCGAAGGCCGCGTCGGCGCTGAAGAAGGACGGCAAGGACGACGAGGCCGCGGCGGTCCGCAAGATCGCCGAGCAGCCCAGCGGCGAGTGGATCATCCCGGAGAACGCGGAGGAGCAGGCCCGCGGCTACACGGAGGCCGCCAAGAAGGCGGACAGGGACGCGCTGCTGGTCGTCTACAACATCCCGCACCGCGACTGCGGCAACTACTCGAAGGGCGGCGCCGCCGACGGCAACGCGTACCGGGCGTTCATCGACCAGCTCGCGGCCGGTATCGGCGACCGCCCCGCGACGGTGATCCTGGAGCCGGACGCGGTGCAGCACATGGTGGACAACTGCACCCCGGAGCAGTTCCACGAGGAGCGCTACGACCTGCTCAAGGGCGCCATCGGCAAGCTCAAGTCGCTGAAGAACACGACGGTCTACCTGGACGCGGGCAACGCGGGCTGGGGTAAACCCGACCAGATCTTCCAGCCGCTCCAGTGGTCCGGCATCGACCAGGCCGACGGTTTCTCGGTGAACGTGTCGAACTTCTACTCCACCGAGGAGTCCGTGAAGTACGGCAAGGAGCTCTCGGCGAAGGTCGGCAACAAGCCGTTCGTCGTGGACACCAGCAGGAACGGGAACGGTCCCTACACCGGCGGCAACCCCGACGAGCGCTGGTGCAACCCGCCGGGCCGCGCCCTCGGCGAGTCCCCGACGACGAAGACGGGCGACCCGCTGGTGAAGGCGTACCTGTGGGTCAAGCGTCCGGGCGAGTCGGACGGCACGTGCAAGGGCGGGCCCAAGGCCGGCGAGTGGTGGGGGGAGTACGCGGTGAAGCTCGCGAAGGCGGGCGACTAGAAGCACGGACGGACGAAGGGGCGCGGGATCAACTCCCGCGCCCCTTCCGTCTGTTCAACGGCCGTGCGCTACGGCACGTGCACCCACTGCGCCTTGCTGGGCGTGCCCTCGTCGTCCGTGACGAACAGCATGTACCAGCCCGATTCCACGAGTGCGCTGCTCTTCGGCACGGTCACCGTGACCGAGTCGGCGGACTTCTTCAGGTCGAGCGCCACGGACGTCTGGTCGACGTCCGTGACGTGCGTCGACGCGCTCGGACGGATCAGCCGCGCCGTCTTGATCGACGAGGCGTGGTCCGTCTGGTACGTCGCCGAGCCGCCGCGCCTGATGGTCTTCTCGCCGCCTTCGAGGGTCGGCCGCGAGTCCCGGTACAGATACGGCGGCGTGTAGATCTCGATGCGCTGCTCGAACGTGCCGGGCTTGGTGTTGGCCTTGTCCGCGTACAGCGAGTCCGAACCGAAGAACAGCACCCGGCCGTCGGGCAGGAGGAGCGAGCCCGAGTGGTAGTTGCGGCCCACCTCCGGGTCGGCGACCTGCTTGAAGGTGTTGGTCTTCGTGTCGTAGAGCCGTGCCTGGTGGATGTTCGAGTCACCGCGGCCGCGGTAGTCCTCCGAGCCGCCGGAGACCAGGATCGAGTCGTCGGGCAGGATCGAGGACTGCGGGTAGCGGGTGCCCTTCTCCAGCGTCGGACCGTCGACGAACTTCGGGTTCGGGTCCTTCAGGTCGACGATGCGCGTCTTGTTGCTGGAGAGCTTGGACTCGCCGACGCCGCCGCCGCCGATCACCATGTACTTCTGGTTCTGCGCGGGCGGCAGTTCGACCGTGCCGGCCGTCTCCATCATGTCGGCGTCCGACAGGCCGGGGATCTTCTGGAACTTGTTGGTCTTCAGGTCCCAGATGCCGGGCTTGCGGCCGACGTTGTCCGGGCCGTAGCCCGCGTTGGCGCCCGAGTAGAAGATCTTGCCGTTCTCCATCTGGAACAGGGCCGGGTACGTCGGGAACTGGCGCTGCTTGGACAGGTACGTCCACTTCTTCGTCTTCGGGTCGTAGATCTCGTTCTTGCCGGGCACCAGCTGCCCGATCTCGTCGAGGCCGGAGACGGAGAGGACCTTGCCGTCCGAGAGCGTGGTCAGCGTGGGGTACCAGCGCGCCTCGTTCATCGGGTCGACCTTGATGTACTTCTCGGCGACCGGGTCGAACTCGTAGGAGTCCTTGATCCCCTGGAAGTCCTTCTTGTCGAGGGCGAGCTTCTGCGCGATCCCGTACACGTTGCGCGCGTCGGCGCCGGTGAGGCCCTGCACCCGGTAGTTGTCCTGGGTGCCGGTCTCGTACTTGGCGCCGGACTTCTGCGCCTCCACATAGACGCGGCCGATGCCCGGTTCGTTGCGCAGGAACTTGCCGGTGTTCGGATCGAAGATCTTCTTGGCGCGCTCGACCGTGATGTTGATGTCGGAGACGAACGTCTTGCCGTTCTCCTTGCCGGTGAACTTCGTGCCGGCCTTGATGGTCTTGGGCGCGTCCGGGTCCTCGTTGTGGACGATCATCAGGCCGCCGGCCTTGGTGACGTCGCCCTTGAGCTTCTCGTACTTCTTCGTGCCGCCCGCGATCAGCAGATTGCCGTTGGCCAACTGCGTGTGTCCGGTGCAGAACAGGTCGCTGGGCGTCGGGATCTTCTTGATCGTCTTCTTGACCGGGTCGTAGAGCCGGGTGTCGAACTTCTTCGCGTCGAAGTTCTTCTGGTTGTTCCCGGAACCGGCGACCAGCAGGATCTTTCCGGTGTGGAGCAGCGCCGCGTGGATCGTGTTGAGGCGCATGTCCTTCGGGAACTCGACGACGTCCCAGTGCCCGTTCTCGGCCTTGTACTCCGGCCTGTTGATCTTGTACTCGTGGTACTTGGCCGACCCGAAGCGATACAGCCAGGGTCCGTTCATCCCGGCCAGCGCCAGTACCACCACCGTGCCGATGGCTATGCGTCGGGCACGGCGGCGGCTCGCACCGTCTTTCACTTGTTACGTCCCCCCAGGGAGATCTGCATGGTCTGGTCGTTGCCGCCGTCACCGCGGCCCGCGGCCCAACTGGGCTTCTGCTGCGGGACACCGTGCGGCTGCGCGGCCTGCTGCACCGGCTGCTGCTCGGGGGCGGCATCGACGGGCGGCTTGGGCTTCTTCCTGTCCTGCCGGAGCATGTAGCGCCAGGCGAACATCGGCGTCGCGGTGATCAGGAGCGCGAAGCAGGCCCAGGTGATCATCGCCGGGTGCGCATGGCCGAGGGCGATGCCCGCACCGATCGAACCGGCGAAGATCAAGATGAAGTACCAGTGGTAGCGGAACGTCCCGAACCAGCGGTCGGGGCTGGCCGAGTCGCCCTTGGGGGTGACGACGAACTTGCTCTTGCGGCGCAGCAGCGAGTCGATGAGCGCCTTGGCGTACAGCGGCGCAGAAAGGGCGGACATCACCATGCCGGCGACACCGCCCGAGCCCTCGGGCTCGTGCGGCGAGACGTTGTGCCGGCGGTTCCAGATGTAGAGGCCGATCTGGAGCGCCGACGCGTTGCCGTACAGCATCAGCCAGATCGTCGGGTCGATGTTCACACCCGAGGCGCCCAGGCCCAGGAACAGCGCACAACTCAGCGCCGCCAGGATCCAGTTCATCGCGGCCATCGGGTAGAAGATGATCATCATCGTGTAGTTGAAGAGCTTGCTCGGCGGGAGCGTGAAGAAGCCCTTCCAGTACTGCTTGAGGATCGTCTCGTACGTACCGCGCGACCAGCGCATCTGCTGCGTGAAGAAGTCGGTCCAGGCGCTCGGGCCCTCACCGACGGCGAGCACGTCCGGCGTGTACACGGAACGCCACTTCTTGCCGGTGGCCGGGTTCTTGGCGCGGTGGATCTCGAAACCGGTCGCCATGTCCTCGGTGATCGAGTCGTACAGACCACCGATCTGCTTGAGCGCCCTGATCCGTACGGCGTTCGAGGTGCCGACGAACATCGGCGCTCCGTAGCGGTTGCCCGCGCGCTGGATCAGCGCGTGGAACAGGAACTGCTGGGACTCGGCGGCCTTGGTGACGAAGTTGTCGTAGTTGCCGTAGACCTGGGGGCCGATGACGAAGCCGACGTTCGGGTCGCGGAAGAAGCCGAGCATCCGCTCCAGGTAGTTGGGCAGCGGTACGTGGTCGGTGTCGACGGAGGCGAAGAAGTCGTAGTCGTCGCCGTGCGCGTCCAGCCAGGCGTTGTAGTTGCCGTGCTTGGTCTTCGCGCGGTGCGGGCCCTTCGGCTGGTTCCACTTCGCGACTCCCTTGCGGGAGAAGTGGTGCACGCCGAGCCGCTCGCAGACCTCCTTGACCTCCGGGTCGTCGCCCTCGTCGAGCAGCCAGATGTGCAACAGGCCCCGGTGGCGCAGCTTGACCGCCGCCTCCAGGGTCTTCGTCACCATCTCGAGCGGCTCCTTGCCGGGCACGAACGAGGTCAGGAACGCGACTCTCGTGCCGGTCTCGGGCACGACCGGGATCGGGTCGCGGGCGACGAGGGTGGCGTGCGCGTTCGACAGCACGTTCATGCAGCGGAAGAACTCGATGAGGCCGATCGCGACCAGCATCACGATGTCGAGCGCGGGCAGGAAGTCGTACTGGACGTAGTCGCGCTCGGTCCAGTGCTCGGGCTGGAGCAGCCAGAACAGCAGCACGAGGGAGAGCAGCGGCGCGGCGCCCAGCATGAGTGCGGCGCGGATGCGGTGCGGCTCCTGCGAGAGCAGCGAGCGGTACTGCACCTCGTACGGCTTGTTGGGGTCGGGCTGAGTAAGGGGCCCGGCCAGCCGGCTGTAGTGCTCGTAGTCGTACCGAGGCAGCGTCTTCTTGATGCGCCGGAAGCCCCCTGTGCGGTGCGGTGGCACGCGCAACTGGGTGGTCTGGGACGGGTCGAAGCCCTCGCGGGCGCCCGTCGGCGTCGACGTCATGATGAGTCATCCCCCCGCACGCGAGTCACCGCGTGGTCGTCGGTCCTTCCGTCGGAGTCCGGTCCCCCTCGACCTTTCCCTGACGTATCAGTGGCAGGCCACCGTCCCACCCTCTCTAAGACTGGAACGACAACCTTCCGGTTGCATGATGCCCCCCTCGACATCGCTTCATGAACGGGGCCCCTGCCCCGCGCTCCGCAACCGGCTCGCTTCGTGCCGCAACTGCCTTGCACCGTAAGCCTCATGGGAGCCAATGGCTCCAGGATAGGGTCCTGCGCCCCGCATCATGATCGCAAGGGCGATACGGAGCGAAACACGGTGTTTACCGGTCTTGCTGGGGGGTTGCTGTCAGTCGCTGACGAATATTGCCGAAGTGTGCGCGTATGGCCTGTTCCGCCCGCAGGACGTCGCCGGAGCGCACGGCGTCGAGGATGTCCCGGTGCTGACGGTGCGTCACCTCTGGATCCTGCGGTACGTCCACGAGGTCGGTCCGCACCCGGTGGAAGGCCTCCCAGAACGCCTCCATCACCTCGACGAGCAGGGGGTTGCCCAGGCTGCGGTAGAGGGTGGCGTGAAAGGCGCGGTCGGTGGCGGCGGCGACGGGCCCGCCGGCCTCGGCCTCCTTCTCCATCCGGCCCACCAAGGAGCCGAGTTCGGCCAGATCGCCGTCCGGCACGCGCCCCGCGAGCCGCGCCACGAGCCCGGTCTCCACGGCCTCGCGCAGTTCGAGCAGCTGAAGCAGGCTGTCCTCGCCGCGGTAGTGCCCGGCGACGGTCCGGAACGCGAGGCCCTCGACCATCGGGGCCATCGACATCGCCCCGACGTACGTCCCGAACCCGTGCCGGATCTCGACGATCCCCATCGCCTGCAACGCCTTGAGCGCCTCCCGAACGGAGTTGCGACTCACGCCGAGCAGTTCCATCAGCTCAGGCTCGGTGGGCAACGAGTCCCCCGGCCCGAGCCGCCGGCCGACGATCAGCTTCTTGATCTGTTCCTGGAGGTCACGGGGCATGGGGTCACGTTAGCGGCGCGCCGTGGGCGCCGGGCGCGATCAGGCTTCGCTCGCCGACGCGGAGGGCCTGCGACCAGGGGGATGCGGGTGGCGGAGTCGTGCACGGGCGACGTCGAAGGCCCGCCGATCGCTCGGGGGCCTTCGACTGTCGGTGCGCCGTCAGGGACTCGAACCCCGGACCCGCTGATGCCGCGTTTCCCGGGGGATGACCCCCGGACCCCCAGCCGGCAAGGCGATCGGCGTCTTGGGGTGTGCAGTTGTGGGGCGCGGGCTCTCGGTGCTGGCGCGCCAGGGCTTGGGGTCGTCGGGAGGTGCGGTGGCGGAGCCCCCGCAAGCAACGACGAAGGCCCCCCGATTGCTCGGGGGGCCTTCGACTGTCGGTGCGCCGCCAGGGACTCGAACCCCGGACCCGCTGATTAAGAGTCAGCTGCTCTAACCAACTGAGCTAGCGGCGCCTGCTGACCTGCATAACTTTACCCGACCCCTGAGGGTGCTCCTGACCACCAGGCGCGCCGGAGTCGTGGGCGATTTGTGGGGATTTCCATCAGTCGGACCGTCAACATGCGATTTGCCGGGACAGTTGAGACGCTGCCTGCGTGCGAACACGAGGCTCATTAGTCCAACGGCCGGCACAAGAGTGTGAGGGGAATCGCATGGATGCTCCGGTTTTCGAGGACGTCGACCCGGCGGGCGACTGCGGTTGCGCGGGCTGCGTCCAGTGGCGGCGTTCCGTCCCGCACCCCGTGCGTACCAAGGTCGGCGCCCGGCACGCGCTGGTGATCGCGGCAGCGGCCGGCACCGTCATCGGCGGCATCCAGGCGACCCCGGCCACTGCGTCCGAACATCACGAGGCCAGACCGGGCGACCCGACCCCGGACGGCCGCCCCGACACCCCCCAGGGCGGAACCAGCCCGCTGCACGGCGCGCCCGGCGTCGCGGCAGGCTCGGTCGACCTGGCGCAGCAGAGCGCGCTGCGCACCACGACCCGGGCCGCGATCATCAACCGGGCCAAGACGTGGGTCGCGGCGAAGGTCCCGTACGACATGGACAAGTACTGGAAGGACGGGTACCGGCAGGACTGCTCGGGGTTCGTGTCGATGGCATGGGACCTGCCGGGGAACGAGTGGACCGGCAGCCTGGCGACGTACGGCACCCGGATCACGAAGGCGCAGTTGCAGCCCGGCGACATCCTGCTCTTCCACAACCCCGCCGACCCGGAGAAGGGCTCGCACGTCACGATCTTCGGCGGCTGGACCGACTACACGCGGACGTACTACATCGCGTACGAGCAGACGCGGCCGGGGACGAGGAAGCAGGCCACCCCGTACGCGTACTGGAAGAACTCGGACCGCTATCTCGCCTACCGCTACAAGGGCGTGAAGGCGGGCGGCACGTCGGGGTCCGGGTCGTCGACGACCCGGTACCCGGGGGCCGGGTCCTTCGGGCCGGGGGCGAACAACGCGTACGTCACCCAGCTCGGGCGGCTGCTCGTGGAACGCGGCGGCAAGCGGTTCTACAGCCAGGGCCCGGGCCCGCGCTGGGGCGACGCCGACCGCAGGGCGACGCAGGCGTTCCAGAAGGCGCAGGGCTGGAGCGGCGGGGACGCGGACGGGCTGCCCGGTCCGACGACGTGGTCGTACCTGGTGAACGGGAAGGGCAAGGACATCCCGGGCGCCGGCGCGGGCGGGAGCGGGAGCGGCGGCGGCTCGGCGGTGAAGGTTCCGGCCTTCCCGGGCACCGCGACGTTCCGGCCCGGATCGAGCAGCACGGCGGTCACCCAGCTCGGCGAGCAGCTCGTGAAGAAAGGTTTTGGCAAGTACTACACCCAGGGCCCCGGACCGCGCTGGGGCGAGGCGGACCGGCGGGCCGTCGAGGCGTTCCAGCGGGCCCAGGGCTGGCGGGGCGCGGCGGCCGACGGATATCCGGGGCCCGAGACCTGGCGGCGGCTCTTCTCGTGAGGACCGTTCCTGTTCCTGTGGCCGGCATCTCAGTACGGAGGCATGGATGAGTACGACGGCGGAGCAGCCGGAGCGGGCCGTGCGCCGCCCGGCGGCCGTGACGGACGGCGACCGGGCGGCGGACGGCCGCGCCGAGGCGGGCGGAGACCGGGGAGGTGGCCGCGGCGCCCGGCTCATCCACAACGAGGCGACCACCGAGATCCCCGTCCACCTGCTGTTCCGGGACGACCCGGACCCGGTGCCGGTCCCCGTGCGGCCGGCCGTGGTCGGCACCGGCACCGGCGGCGGCCGGCCCACCCCGCCGCGCCCGCATCTGCGGACACCGCCGCGCCCCGTGCCGTCCGTCGACCCGGAGGTGAAGGAGCGGCCGGGCCGGGCGCTGCCCGGGGTGTTCGGGCTGCTGGGCGGCGCGGTGGGCGCGGCGGGCGCCGTCGCCTCCGTGGGCTGGGCCGGGGCCCTGCCGCAGATCATGACGGAGATCGCCGGGCTGTCCGGGTACGAGGGGGTCGGGCTCGGCCCCGCGCAGTGGGCGGCGGCCGCCGGGTCCGGCATGCTCGCGCTGTTCGGGTTCGGCGGCCTGGCGCGCGGGCACACCGGGCGGGCCTGGGTGCTCACCCTCTTCGGCCGCTACCGGGGCAGCGTGCGCAAGTCCGGGCTGCTGTGGGTGAACCCGCTGCTGCTGCGCCGCCGGGTCGACGTACGGCTGCGGCACTGGCGCAGCGAGCCGATGCCCGCGGTCGACGCGAACGGGGTCGCGCTGCGCGTCGTCGTCCTCGTCGTGTGGCGGGTCAAGGACGCGGCGCGGGCGACGCTCGGGGTCGAGGACCACGAGGAGTACCTGCGCGAGTGCGTCGAGGCGGACCTGGCGCGGGTGCTGTCCCAGCTGCCCGCCGACGCCTTCCACACGGACGCCCCGACGCTGCGCAACGCCGAGGCCGTCGGCGACCTGCTCACGCGCAAGCTGGCCGCCGACGCGGAGCCGGTCGGCATCGAGGTCTTCTCGGCGCAGCCCACGCGGATCGAGTACGCGCCCGAGGTGGCGGCCGCGATGCAGCGGCGCCGGATCGCGGCGCTGGACGCACAGCACCGCGACAGCGTCCTGACGTCGGTCGTGGACTCCGTGGAGGACACGGTGACGCGGCTGACCACGCGGGGTCTGGTGGAGCTGGACGACTACGAGCGCAAGGCGCTCGTGAAGGATCTGACGGTGGCGTTCTACACGGGGCGGGGGGAGTGACGCGGTTCTTCCAGGTCTTCTAGGGCTTCTGGGTCTTCCAGGGGAGCGCGGCTTTCCGCAAGACCGTGATTGGTATGGACATGCTCAAGTTCCGTCCCTACATTGGGCGTTGCTTGGTCTAGACCTGAACCATCGCTGTGCGCACGGCTTCCGGAACTCCCCACACCCCCAGGAGCGGCAGCATGCGGAAAACCTCTGCGCGTACCAGGACGTACGCGGCCCTGCTCGGGCTGACCACCGCCGGGGCGTTCGCGCTCTCGGCCGGCGGCGCGAGCGGGCACGGCTACACCGATCTGCCCATCAGCAGGCAGAAACTCTGCGCCAACGGCACCGTCACCGGCTGCGGCAACATCCAGTGGGAGCCGCAGAGCGTCGAGGGCCCCAAGGGGTTCCCGGCGGCCGGCCCCGCCGACGGGCAGATCTGCTCGGCCAACCACGGCGAGTTCGCCGCGCTCAACAGCCCCAAGCAGCCCAACGGCACCGCCTGGCCCACCACCAAGGTGACGGGCGGTCAGAGCTACACGTTCCAGTGGCAGTTCACCGCGCGGCACTCCACCACGGACTTCCGCTACTACGTCACCAAGGACGGCTGGGACGACAGCAAGCCGCTGACCCGGGCGGCCCTGAACACCACCCCGTTCCTCACGGTGCCCTTCAGCGGGCAGCCCCCGGCCACGCTCTCGCACTCCGGAACGCTGCCGTCCGGCAAGTCCGGCCACCACGTGATCCTCGCGGTGTGGACGATCGCGGACACGGCGAACGCGTTCTACGCCTGCTCGGACGTCACATTCTGAGCGTGCCGAGCGTTCTGAGCTTGGCTTGAGGCTCTTTCGGGTCCCGCGCGGGTACGTTCCCTGCACGCCGTGCCGATCGTGGTGCGGCGTGCGGGGGAGTACAAGTACGGGGGACTGTCATGGACTTCATGTTCTACGTGATTCCGGGGATCATCGCGGCCGTGGCCCTGGCGATCGGCTACCGGGTGCTCGGCCGCGCGTTCCAGCTGCGCGCCGCGTGGCGCAGCGGGCTCACCGCCGAGGCGCGCTGCCTGCGGACGTACACGAGCGTCAGCGGCGGCGAACGCCCGACCACGACGCAGCACCACGTCTTCGAGTTCACGACGCCCGAGGGCCGCACCGTCCGCTTCGACGAGGCCAACGGGCCCGCCACGGTCGTCCAGGGCGACGTGGTCGTCGTGCACTACACGGCCGCGCACCCCGAGCGGGCCACGGCCGGCCCGCCGCGGCCGTTCGCGAACGCCGCGGGGACGGTCTTCCTGCTCGGGTTCGTGGCGCTGATGCTGGCCTTCTGCGTCTACTTCGTGAGCAGCCTGCCGAGCGACGGCTTCTGAGCCGCTCGCCCTCCACATCTGACGGAACGTCAATTATGGTGCGCGGCCATGGGATCCATCACCGGCACCTTCGCGGAACTCGTCCGGGCGCGGTGGGGCGACCACCGGCCGGGACTCGCCTACGAGGACCAGGTTCTCAGCCATCACGAGGTCGCGGCCGGCGCGGCGGCGCGGGCCGCGCTCCTCGGCGACCTGCTGCCCCGGGGCGCCGAGCCGCACATCGGCGTGCTGCTCGACAACACCCCCGAGTTTCCCCAGTGGTTGGGGGCCGCCGCGCTCGCCGGAGCCGCCGTGGCCGGGATCAACCCGACCCGGCGCGGCGCCGAACTCGCCCGCGACATCACCCACACCGAGTGCCGCGTCCTGGTCACCGAGCGGGCGCACCTGCCGCTGCTCGACGGACTGGAGCTGCCCGGCGTGCGCGTCCTGGTGACCGACACCGGGGCGTACGCCGAACTGCTGGCCCCGTACGCGGGAGCGGAACCGGAGATCGCCGCGGGTGTCTCGCCCCGTACGCGCATGCTGCTCTACTTCACCTCCGGGTCCACCGGCGCGCCCAAGGCAGCCGTGTGCACGCAGGGGCGGCTCGCCGCGGCCGGACGGTCGCTGGTCGGCACGTTCGGGGTGCGGCCGGACGACGTGCACTACATATGCATGCCGCTCTTCCACGGCAACGCGGTCATCGCCGACTGGGCGCCCGCGATGGCGGCGGGCGCGGGTGTGGCGCTCAGGCGGCGCTTCTCGGCGTCCCGATTCCTGGACGACGTACGGAAGTTCGGGGCGACGTACTTCACGTATGTGGGGCGCGCCGTCAGCTACGTACTGGCCACTCCGCAGCGGCCCGACGACCGGGACAATCCGCTGCGGGTCGGCTTCGGCACGGAGGCCGGGGCGGTGGACGCGGCGCGGTTCGAGGAGCGGTTCGGGGTGCGGCTCGTCGAGGGGTACGGGTCGTCCGAGGGCGGCGCCGCGGTGACGCGCACGGCGGACACCCCGGCCGGGGCGATCGGCCGTTCCGCGCCCGGCGATGACCTGGTGGTGCTCGATCCGCGGACCCGGCAGGAGTGCCCGCCCGCCGTGTTCGACGGGGGCGGGCGGCTCGTGAACGGCGGTGTCGCGATAGGGGAGTTGGTCAACCGCGGGCGCTCGCCCTTCGAGGGGTACTGGCGCAACGAGGAGGCGTACGCCGAGCGGGTGCGGGAGGACGGCTGGTACTGGACCGGCGACCTCTTCTACCGGGACGCCGAGGGGTTCCTGTACTTCGCGGGGCGCGGCGACGACAAGATCCGCGTCGACAGCGAGAACCTCGCCCCCGCGATGATCGAGAACATCCTCGCCCGGTGGCCCGAAGCCACCGCCGTCGCCGTGTACGGGGTGCCCGACCCGGTCGCGGGGGACCAGGTGATGGCGACCGTCGCACTGCGCGAGGGGAGCACCTTCGACCCGCTCGCCTTCGGTGAATTCCTGCTGGGGCAGCCCGACTTGGGGACGAAGATGGCGCCTCGGTTCGTCCGGGTCGTGGGCCGGATGCCGGTGACCGCGACGAACAAGGTGCGGCGGGGCGAGCTGCGGCGCGAGGGGTTCTGGAGCGGCGGCGAGGTGTGGTGGCGGCCGCCCGGGGAAGCGGCGTACCGGCAGCTCGGGGACGACCGACTCGGCCTGCTGCTCAAGGAGTTCGAGGAGCGGGGCGGGCCTCAGTGGCGCAGCAGCCAGGCGATCCGGTCGAAGGACGCGGCGTGGTAGACGATCAGGACCACGGCGAGGGCGGCGGCCGTCGGGTGCGCCCCGGCCGCGTAGAGCACGGCCGCGCCGCCGAAGAAGACCGCGAGCTCCAGGAGGAGCCGCAGGGCTCCGGGCGTGGCGACGACGGTGTCGCCGCTGCGGGACTTGTCACCGGGGGTGGCGAACACACCCCAGGCGACGGTCACCACGAGCGGCGCCGCGACCACGGCGACGTACCGGAACGCACCGGGGGCGGTCCGCCACGCCCAGTAACCGAAGCAGGCGAGCGCCACCAGCTCCAGCGCGAACCGCAGACCGAGCACAGCGGGGTGGAACCCCAGCCCCTTGGACGCGTCCATCCCGTTCGCACACTCCCCCTGAGACCCACGCAACCGACGGCACATCGTGTCGCTCCGCCGGGACTGGTGTCCAGCCTTTGCCGGCAGGGGGGCCTGCGGCCGCGGGGGTGGGGTGGCGGCACGCCTTTGCCAGCAGGGGGGCGTGCGGCCACGGGGGTGCGGGTGGCGGAGCCCCCGCAAGTAACGACGAAGGCCCCCCGATTGCTCGGAGGGCCTTCGACTGTCTGTGCGCCGCCAGGGACTCGAACCCCGGACCCGCTGATGCTGCATCTCCCGGGGGATGACCCCCGGACCCCCAGCCGACACGACGGCCGGCGTCCCGCGAAGTGTGCTGTCTGCACGACGAAGGCCCCCCGCGCGAACGGAGGGCCTTCGACTGTCTGTGCGCCGCCAGGGACTCGAACCCCGGACCCGCTGATTAAGAGTCAGCTGCTCTAACCAACTGAGCTAGCGGCGCCTGCTGACTCGTAAATCGTACCTGGTCCCAGGGGGTGCTTTTGACCAGCCTCAGATCGCCAGGGACAGCAGGACCGGGGCCGCGCCCCTGTTCAGGCGGTCCGCCGCGTGGTGGAGGCGGTGGGCGTGTTCGAGCGGGAGGGAGAGGGCCAGGCAGCCGACCGTGGCGCCGGCGGTGATCGGCACCGCCGCGCAGACCGTGCCGACCGCGTACTCCTGGAGGTCGAGGACGGGGACCGTCGGCGGCTGGGCGGCGAGGCGGGACAGGAGGACCTTCTCGTTCGTGATGGTGCGCGAGGTGAGGCGGGCCATCTTGTGCCGGGAGAGGTGGTCGCGCCGCCCGTTCAGATCGAGCTGGCCGAGGAGGCTCTTGCCGATCGCGCTGGCGTGGGCCGAGGAGCGGAAGTCCACCCACTCGTTCACCGCGGGTGTCTCGGGTCCCGCCGCGTACTGGGTGACGCGGATCTCCCCGTCGACGTACCGGCTCATGTAGACCGCCGCGCCGACCGTGTCCCGCAGCTCGTCCAGCGTCCGCTGGAGCTGACCGGCGAGCGCGGCCTCGCGGCCCTCGGCGGAACCGAGCCGGTCCAGGGTCTCGCCGGTGACGTACGCCCCGTCGGCGGTCTGCCGGACGAAGCCCTCGCGCCGGAGCATGCGCAGCAGTGTGGTCAGCTGGTCCGCGGGCAGTTCACAGACGCGCGCCAGCTCCACGTCGGTGACACCGACGCCCCGGTGGGCGACGGTCTCCAGCACACGCAGTGCGTGCTGCACCGACTGGTGCGGTTGGTACGACGACGCGCTCGGCTCGTGCTTCAGCGCCACGGGATCCCCCTGCATGGAACGGTTCCGGACAGCTGGGCTCCGTCCACGATAGCCGCCAACACACCCAATAGGGGCGGCTGTTGGGGAGATTGGTGGCGCATCCCGTGCCTCTCAGCAGGAACGCGCCACCCTGACATATGCCAAAGTCATGCCCCATTCCGTGAGCGGCTGGTCACAGGACCGCGCTCAGGAATTCCCGGGTGCGATCGTGCTCGGGGTCGTTGAAGATCTTCTCCGGCGAACCCGACTCGATGACCCGCCCCGCGTCGAACATCAGCACCTGGTCCGAGATGTCCCGGGCGAAATTCATCTCGTGGGTCACACAGAGCATGGTGATGTCCGTGGTGTGCGCGATGTCGCGCAGGACGTCGAGGACGCCCGCCACCAGCTCGGGGTCGAGCGCCGACGTCACCTCGTCCAGGAGCAGCACCTGCGGCCGCATGGCGAGGGCCCGCGCGATCGCGACCCGCTGCTGCTGACCGCCGGAGAGCTGCGTCGGGTACGCGTCGCAGCGGTCCCCGAGGCCGACCATGTCGAGCAGCTCGCGCGCCCGCTGCTCCGCCTCGTCCTTCGGCATCCCGAGCACCGTGACCGGCGCCTCCATGATGTTGCGCAGCACCTTCATGTTCGGGAACAGGTTGAACTGCTGGAACACCATGCCGATGTTCTTGCGGACCTCGCGGACGTGCTTCTCGCCGGCCGGTACGAGCGTGCCGTTCTTCCGCTCGTGGGTCAGGTACTCCCCGCCGACGCTGATGGTGCCCTCGTCGGGCTTGATCAGCGTCATGAGGAGCCGCAGGATCGTCGTCTTGCCGGAGCCGGACGGGCCGATCAGCGTGACGTGCTTGCCGGAGGCGACGGAGAAGTCCAGCTCGTCGAGGACGGTGTTGCCGCCGAACCGCTTCACGACCTTGTCGAAGCGGATCAGCTCGCTGCCGTCCACCTTGGGGTTGGGCTGGTCCTTCGAGAGATTGGTGTCAGCGGACAAGGCGGCGCTCCAGAGTTCGCAGGAGAAGGGATGCGGTGTACGAGATGACGATGAAGGCGACACCGACGACCGTGAGGGCCTCCGTGTACTGGAACGTCTGGGCCGCTTGCAGGCGCGAGCGCTGCAACAGCTCCAGGACGCCGATCCCCGCGAGCAGCGGGGTGTCCTTCAGCATCGCCACGACGTAGTTGCCGAGTGCGGGCACCACACGGCGGATGGCCTGCGGCAGGATCACCGCGGTCCACGTCCTGCCGTACGGCAGGCTCAGCGCGCGGGCCGCCTCCCACTGACCGGCCGGGACCGCCTCGATGCCGGCGCGGTACACCTGCGCCGTGTACGTCGAGTAGTGCAGGCCGATCGCGACGACACCGGTGGTCAGCGCCGAGAACTGCACGCCCCACTCCGGCAGCACGAAGTAGAAGAAGAAGAGCTGGACCAGGAGAGGGGTGTTACGGATGAACTCCGTGACGAGCCCGACGGGCCAGCGGACGAAACGGGTGGGCGCACGGAACGCGATGGCCCACACCAGGCCGACGCTGAACGAGATCAGCGAGCCGAGGACGAGGGCCTGGAGCGTGACGAGCAGCCCGTCCCAGAAGTGCGGCATGAAGTCCGAGACGGCGTTCCAGTCCCAGCCGGACGCGGTGGTGATCATGCGCCGCCACCTCCCGAGCTCGCCGGGACCTGGGAGACGTCCGTCGTCTGGCGCATGTTGAGCTTGCTGCCCATGATTCCGTTCCTGCGCGCGGGCCGCTGCCCGATGCCCGCCTTGGCCTTGCGCTCCACACCGCGCATCACGCGCGTGAGCAGGAACGCGATCACGAAGTAGATGACGAGCGTGAGCGAGTAGATCTCCGCGCTCTCCGTCGTCGCGAGCCGCACCAGGTTGGCGGCGAACGACACGTCACCGATGCCGAGCAGCGACACCAGGGCGGTGCCCTTGAGCAGCTCGATCAGCAGGTTCGAGAACGGCGGGATCATCTCCGGCACGGCCTGCGGCAGCAGGATCAGCCGCATCCGCTGCCACGGGGTGAAGCTCAGCGCGACCCCCGCTTCGCGCTGCGCGGGCGCCACCGCCTTGAGGGCGCCGCGCACGATCTCGGCGCCGTACGCCCCGTAGGACAGACCGAGCGCGAGGACGGCCGCCCACATCGGGACCAGCGACCAGCCCGCGAGCTGCGGCAGGACGAAGAAGATCCAGAACATCAGGACCAGGGCGGACGTGCCCCGGAAGACCTCGGTGTAGAAGCCGGCGACGAACCGTACGATCCACAGCCGGTGCGTGCGCGCCATACCCGCGGCGAACGCCACGACGGTCGCCAGCGCGGCGCTGTACACGGTCAGCTGGATGGTGATCCAGATGCCGGGCAGTACCCAGTGTTCCCACAGTCCGGAGGTCATCGGCACAGCTCCTTGGCGGTCAGCGTCGTCATCTCCGCCTTGGTGAAGCCGAACGGCTGGAGAATCCGGAACAGCTCGCCGCTCTTCTTCATCTTGTGGATCTCGACGTTGAAGGCGTCGCGCAGCGTCGTGTCGGTCGGCCGGAAGGTGAAGCCGCCGCCGTCGACGTGCTTCTTGCCGCCGACCAGCGGGGCGAACGGCTCGGTGTGCTCCGCCTTGCGGCTGTTCTTGGTGACCTCGCGCGTGGTCAGCGCGGTCCCGGCGAAGACGTCGATGCGGCCTGCCTCGACCGCGTTGAGACCGGCGACCTGATCCTGGAGGATCACGATGTCGGACTCCTTGTACCCGGCCTCGACGGCGTACCCGATCTCGGCGTACCCGGTGCCGGTGCCCAGCTTGGCCTTGGCCTTCACGCAGTCCGCGTAGTCGTGCAGGTTCTTCGGGTTGCCCTTGCGGACGATGAACGAGTCCAGCATCTGGTACTCGGGGTCCGCGAAGATGACCTGCTGGCAGCGCTCCTTGTTGATGTACATCCCGGCGGACACGACGTCGAACTGCTGCGTGTTCAGGCCGGGGATGAGGGAGGCGAAGTCGGTGGCCACGGGCTGGACATGGCCGACTCCGAGCCGTTTGAAGATGACCTTGGCCAGTTCGACCGCCTCGCCGGTGAACTCCCCGCTGTCGTCGATGTACCCGTACGGGACCTCTCCCGCGATGCCCAGACGGACCGTGCCCTGCCCCTTGAGGCGGGCCAGCGTGTCACCGTCAGGGACCCGGCTGCAGCCCGCGGCGCCCAGGGCGCCCAACGCGCCGAGCGCGCCCGCGCCGACGAGGAGTGAGCGTCTGCGTACGGATCGTTGGTGTCCTGTCTCCTGCGTACGTATCTCAGTTGGTGGAGCCATGGGCGCGCGGCTACCCGACTCGACTCAACCTATGCCGATCAATTCCCGCCCTTGATACGGGCGATGCGGTCTTGACCGGGAGGGGTGGGTGAGGTCGACCATGGAGCGTATGGCTGCGAATGCTGCGAATCCGGACCGGTACATCCAAGTGACCCTGGCCAAAAGGGGAGTTTCCTGTACGGCGAAACTCCTCGACGACCGCGCGCCGCTGACCTGCGCCGCCGTGTGGGACGCACTCCCGCTCGTCTCCGACGTGTACCACGCCAAATACGCCCGCAACGAGATCTACGCCCTGTTCCCGGCATTCGCGGAACAGGAGCCACCGCTGGAGAATCCGACGGTGACGCCCATTCCGGGTGACCTCTGCTATTTCTCCTTCAACGGAACGCAGTTGGGCACCCAGTCGTACGGCTACGGCAGCGGCGCCTCCCTCGCGGCCGGCGCCCCCGTCATCGACCTCGCCCTCTTCTACGAGCGCAACAACCTCCTCCTCAACGGAGACGTCGGCTGGGTCCCGGGCATCGTGTGGGGCCAGGTGGTCGAGGGCCTGGAGGACATGGCAACGGCCTGCCAGGACTTGTGGCGGGCGGGGGCGGTGGGGGAGACGCTCGGGTTCAGTCGCATCTAGAGCGACTCCGGCAAATCAAGCCCCTCCGGCGATTGAGGAGCGGGGTCCGGGGCGGAGCCCCGCAACCTAGGCGACAGCGCCGCTGACCGGCAAAGCCCCGGCCACCCCCGCCTCGTACAGCGCATGCGCCACCCGCAGAACAAGCCCATCCGCATGCCGAGCCCCCACCACCTGCAACCCCACCGGCAACCCGGCCCGATCCACCCCCACCGGCACGGACGCCGCCGGCTGCTGCGTCATGTTGAACGGATACGTGAACGGCGTCCACCCCGTCCACCGCCGCAGCCCAGACCCACGCGGCACCTCCACCCCGGCCTCGAACGCCGTGATCGGCAACGTCGGAGTGAGCAGCACGTCGTACGTCGAGTGGAAGACCCCCATCCGCCGCCCGAGCTCCATCCGCACATCCACCGCCGCCAGATAGTCGAGCGCGCTGTACCGCGCCCCCTGCGCACAGATCTCCTTCAGCCCCGGATCGAGCAACTCCCGCTGCGCCGCCGACAGCCGCTGCGTCACCCGCGCCGCCCCGCTGAACCACAGCGCGTGGAACGCCTCGACGGGGTCGGTGAAGTCGGGGTCGACCTCCTCCACGTACGCCCCGAGCCCCGCGAGCCGCGACACCGCGTCCCGCACCCGCGCCGCGACGTCGGGCCGCACCGCGACCTGCCCGCCGAGCGACGGCGAGAACGCCACCCGCAGCCCGCGCACCCCGCCGCTCAGCCCGTCCAGGAAACTCCCGGCGGCGGGCGCGAGGCCGGACCAGTCGCGCGGATCGGGGCCCGAGATCACGTCCATCATCAGCGCCGCGTCGGCCGCGGTGCGCGTCATCGGCCCCACGTGCGCCAGCGTCCCGAACGCCGACGCCGGATACAGCGGCACCCGCCCGTACGTCGGCTTCAGCCCGAAGATCCCGCAGAACGCGGCCGGGATGCGGACCGAACCCCCGCCGTCCGTCCCCAGCGACAAGGGCCCCGCCCCGACGGCAACGGCCGCCGCGCTCCCGCCACTTGAGCCGCCGGACGTGCGCGAGGTGTCGTACGGATTGCGCGTCGCGCCCGACAGCGGCGAGTCGGTGACGCCCTTCCAGCCGAACTCGGGCGTCGTCGTCTTCCCGACGAACACCGCGCCGTGCTCCCGAAGGCGGGCCACGGACGGCGCGTCCTGCGTCCATGTCCCGTCCGTACGCGACGACTTCGAGCCCCGCAGGGTCGGCGCCCCGCGCTGCAACAGGATGTCCTTCACCGTCACCGGCACACCGTCGACCAGGCCCTGCGGCTCCCCGCGCCGCCAGCGCCGGCCGCTCTCCTCCGCCTCGGCGAGGGCGCCCGCCGCGTCGATCCGCACGAACGCGTTCAGCGCGGGTTCGGTCTCCTCGATCCGGGCGAGGACGGCCCGGGTGGCGTCGACGGGGCTGAACTCGCCCTTGCGGTAGCCGTCGACGAGTTCCTGCGCGGTCAGTCCGGTGAGCTCGGTCGTCATCCGCTCTCCTACGGTTGCGGTCGTACCGGAAGATCAGTTCCCGGGGACATACCCACGTTTCTTGTCCACTACATTCATCAGCGGCTGCCCGCTCTCCCAGCGCCCGTACAACTCCAGGAACTGGCGCCCCAGTTCATCGCGCCAGCCCACCGTGTCCCCACTCATGTGCGGCGACACGAGCAGCCCAGGCGCCGACCACAGCGGGCTGTCGGCGGGCAGCGGCTCGTGCTCGAAGACATCGAGCGCGGCACCCGCGATCCACCGTTTCTCCAGGGCTGCCACCAGGTCGGCCTCCACCACCAACGGCCCACGCCCCACGTTGATGAAGCGCGCCGCAGGCTGCATCACGCCGAACCGGCGCGCGTCGAACATGCCGCGCGTGTCCTCGGTCAGCGGCGCCGCGCACACCACCCAGTCCGCGCGGGCGAGCAGCCGGTCGAGGTCGTCGGGGCCGTGGATCCCGGCCCGCGGCCGCCGCCCCACGAGCGCCGTCGTGATCCCCAGTGCCTTGAGCTGCTTGACGATCGCCTGCCCGATGGGCCCCGAACCGACCACACAGGCCCGTGTCCCCGCGATGCGCTGCGACTCGCGGTGCCGCCAGGTGCGCTCCGCCTGGAAGGCGAGGGTACGCGGCAGGTCCTTGCCCATCGCGAGGACGAGCGCGGCCACGTACTCGGCGATCGGCAGGTCGAAGACGCCCCGAGCGTTCGTCAACTGCGCGTCGGAGTCGATCAGTTCGGGGAACATCAGCCGGTCCACGCCCGCGCTCGCCGTGTGCACCCAGCGCGGCCGCGCGTCACCGGCCGCCGCAGGCCAGGCCTCGCGTACGGCGTCCGACAGGAAGTCCCACACCAACAGCACATCGGCGGACGGGAGTTGATCACGCAGCTCGGTGGCGTCCGCCGCGTGCACGACGCGGGCGCGGCCGGTCAGGCTGCCGAGGCGCGGTGGCGGTTCGGACGGGGCGGCGTCCAGAACGAGCACGGTCGGAACGGCAGGGACATCGTTTCGCAACGAAACTCCGCTTTCCTGGGTAGACAGATGGAACCCTTCTGACATGCGCGGATTGACCACGCTGGCACCTGAACCTACCTTCGTCAACAGGGGTACTCCGCGCCGCCTCTCCTGTGCGGACACGGACCCTTTCTGTCCCGACGTCCCGGCGGTTCGCCGGCTCCGGAATCACCCGGGCACCACCCCGCACCTGTCACGTCAGCTGAACTTGGGGCCTGCTATGGACGTCTCTTTCCTGGGGGGACCGCAGCCGCAGCGCGGCGTGGGCGTCGTCGCACCGTTCGACTTCGCCCTCGACCGTGAACTGTGGCGCTGGGTACCCGACGAGATCTCCCTCCACCTCACGCGCACCCCGTTCGTCCCGGTCGAGGTCAGCCTCGACCTGGCGCGCCTGGTCAGCGAACACGAGACGCTCGGCGAGGCCGTACGGGCACTGGGCGCCGCCGAGCCGGAAGTCCTCGCCTACGCCTGCACGTCGGGCAGTTTCGTCGGCGGCATCGCCGGTGAACGCGCCATGTGCGAGGCGATGCGCCGCTCGGGCGAACTCCCCTCGCTCACCACGTCGGGCGCGCTCCTCGAAGCCCTCGCCGAACTGGGCGCGCGCCGCATCGCCCTGGTCACCCCCTACACCCGGTCGGTGACCGAGTCCCTGGAGGAGTACCTCGCCGAGGCGGGCATCCTCGTCACCGGGCGCGCGTATCTCGGCCTGACCCGGCACATCTGGAAGGTCCCGTACCGGGACGTCGCCGAGATGGCCCGGCAGGCGGTGCGCGGCGCGGCCGACGCGCTGTTCATCAGCTGTACGAACCTGCCGACGTACGACGTCATCCCGCAACTGGAGGCCGAGCTGCGGATGCCGGTGATCTCGGCGAATCAGGTCACGATGTGGGCAGCACTCGCGCGACTGGGTACGCGTGCGGTGGGGCCCTATCAAGCACTCCTCGATCCGGCGGCGCGGCACCAGTGGCCCCTGCCAGGCACGCCAGGGCTGCCAGGCCTCCCGGAACTCCCGGAGGGCCAGGAAGGATGGGCATAGAGCATGACCGCGCTCGGATTTCTCTACCCCGGACACTCCGCCGAGGACGACTACCCGCGCATCGAGATGCTGATCGACAGCGACGTACGCCTGCCCGTCGTCCACACGGACATCGGTGAGGACGCGCACCGGGTCGACGCGCTGCTGCGCATGGGCGCGCCCGAGCGTCTCGCGGCGGGCGTCGAGGAACTGCGCCTGTCCGGTGCGGAGGCGGTGGTCTGGGCGTGCACGTCCGGCAGCTTCGTCTTCGGCTGGGACGGCGCGCACGACCAGGTCCGCGGCCTCGCCCGCGCCGCGGGTCTCCCCGCCTCCAGTACGTCCTTCGCGTTCGCGCACGCGATCCGGGAGCTCGGGGTGCGGCGCGTCGCCGTCGCCGCGACCTACCCGGAGGACGTCGCCGCCCACTTCGCCACGTTCCTCAAGGCGTCCGGCGCGGAGGTCCTCTCCGTACGCGGCAGCGGGATCATCACCGCGGCGGAGGTCGGCACCTGGGGGTGGGACGAGGTCCTTGCGATGGCCCGGGCCGGCGACCACCCCGACGCGGAGGCGGTGCTCCTGCCGGACACGGCACTGCACACCGCGGCGTACGTCAAGGACCTGGAGCAGACCCTCGGCAAGCCGGTCCTCACCGCCAACCAGGTCACGGTCTGGGAGGCCCTGCGCCTGGTGGACCGCCGAGTCAACGCCCCCACCCTGGGCACCCTCTTCACGAAACAGCCCTTGATCCAGGCCTGACCCGGAGCGCGGGGCGGCGCCCGTCCCGGGGCGGGGCGGCGGGCGCCCTTCCCGTCGGGCCCGGGACGCGGCCCGCCGGTCGACCCGCGACGCCGCGCACCCTCCCGGCCGGAATAAAACGGAGCAGCCCTCCGTTACGAAGGGGTTGCACCAGACCCACGCCACCAGGAGGACCCCGTGCCGGCCAACCACGACGAGAGCCAAGACGAGATCCGCGGCGTCGCCCACGGTTCCGCCCCCACACCTCTCTCCGTCCTGGACCTGGTCACGGTCGGCGCCGGCCGCACCGCCACCCAAGCGCTGCGCACCAGCGTCGACATCGCCCGCCTCGCCGAACGCCGCGGCTTCCACCGCTACTGGGTCGCGGAGCACCACTCCATGCCCGGCGTCGCATCGAGCAGCCCCGCCGTGATCCTGGCCCACCTCGCCGCCCACACCGACCGCATCCGCCTCGGCTCCGGCGGCGTCATGCTCCCGAACCACGCCCCGCTCGTCATCGCGGAGCAGTTCGGCACGCTCGAAGCCATGGCCCCGCACCGCGTCGACCTCGGCCTCGGCCGCGCCCCGGGCACCGACGGCGCCACGGCCGCGGCCCTGCGCCGCACCGACCGCCTCAACGAAGGCGCCGACGACTTCCCCCAGCAGCTCGCCGAACTCACCCGCTTCCTCGACGACGACTTCCCGGACGGCCACCACTACGCCCGGATCCACGCGGTCCCCGGCCCCGTGCAGGCCACGTCCCCCGGCGGCGTCCAGGACCCGCACCGCCCGCCGATCTGGCTGCTCGGCTCGTCCGGCTTCAGCGCCCGCCTGGCCGGAGTCCTCGGCCTCCCGTTCGCCTTCGCGCACCACTTCTCCGCGCAGAACACGATCCCGGCGCTCGACCTGTACCGCGAGTCCTTCCAGCCGTCCGAGGTGCTCGACAAGCCCTACGCCCTCATCGGCGTCTCCGCACTCGCCACCGACGACGACGGCACCGAGGCCCGCCGCCAGGTGCTGGCCGCCGCCCTCAACATGGTCCGCCTGCGCACGGGCCGCCCGGGCCTGGTCCCGACCCCGGAGGAAGCCGAGGCGCACGTGTTCAACGAGATGGAGCAGGACTTCATCCGCTCCTGGAACTCGAACGTCATCCACGGCGCCGTCGACGAGGTCCGCTCCGGCCTCGACGACCTCCAGAAGCGCACGGGCGCCGACGAGTTGATGCTCACGGCCAACGCCCACAGCGGCGACATCCGCCTGCGCAGCTACGAACTCATCGCCGACGCCTACGGCCTCCCCACGGCCTGACACGAACGCCGCCCCTCACTCTTGAGGGGCGGCGCCTTCATCCTCGTAGAGCCGTCGCTCGGGTCCGCCGGCGGACCGGCAGTGGTGCACCTCGGTGACGTACGGGGCGCGGTGGTCCCGGAAGAGGACGTCGCCCAGGATCCCGGTGCGCAGCGCGTGCAGGTTTCCGGTCGCGTGGAACCCCGGCGAGTGGCTCACCGCCATCGCCCACGGCCACGGCGTCTCCCTCACCCCCGAGGCCACGGCCCGCTTCTACCAGCGCCCCGACGTCGTCTACCGCCCGGTGCGCGGAGTGAGCCCGAGCGAGGTGGCGGTGGCCTGGCCGAGGACAGCTCAAGTGCCGGACGAGGTACGGGAGTTCGTGGCAGCGTGCACTGCCGTGGCCGCGGACGGCGACATATCCAGCCCGTCCGGCGTCTGAGGACGAGCCCGCAGGGCGATCAAGCGGACGCAGTCCGCTGCCCACCCACGGTCGAGCAGCGAAGAAGACCGCTGCCTATCCACGGTCGAGCAGCGAAGAGATCCGCTCGGCCGCGACCGGCCGCGAGTACAGCCACCCCTGCCCCGTGTCGCACCCGATCGCCCGCAACCGCTCCGCCTGCTCCGCCGTCTCCACGCACTCCGCGGTCACCGTGAGCCCGAGCCGGTGGGCGAGCCGTACCAACGCCTCCACGATCATCGCGTCCGCCGGATCCGCGGGCGCGCCCCCGCCTTCCCCGCCGTCCTGGAACCCCCGCACGAACGCCCCGTCCAGCTTCAGCACCGACACCGGCAGCCGGCTCAGATACGCGAGGTTGGAGTACCCGGTGCCGAAGTCGTCGATGGCGATCCGTACGCCCATGTCGCTGAGCGCCTGCAACGCCTGCAACGGCCCCCCGGCCGACCCCATGACAGCAGACTCCGTCAGCTCCAATTGGAGGAGACCGGGAGCGAGTTGAGTCTCCGTCAGGATCTGCGCGACATCCGCCACCAGGTCCGAGTCCCACACCTGACGCACCGCCACATTGACGCTCACGAACACCGGCGGCACCCCGGGGTGCGCCACCTGCCACTCCCGCGCCTGCCGGCAGGCGGTCCGCAGTACCCAGCGCCCCAGCTGCACGATGGAGCCGTCCTCCTCGGCGAGCGCGATGAACCGATTCGGCGTCAGCAGCCCGAACTGCGGGTGCCGCCAGCGCACCAGTGCCTCGACACCCTGTACCCCGCCGTCCTCAAGGCGCACCAACGGCTGGTAGTCCAGGACGAATTCGCCCCGCTCGACGGCCGGACGCAGGCTCGACGCGAGGGCCTGCCGGGTCATGCGGTGCGCGTTGCGCTCCGGGTCGAAGAGGGTCCAGCGGGCCTTGCCGTCGGCCTTGGCCCAGTACAGCGTGGTGTCGGCGGCCTGCATCAGGCCCGTGCTGGTGGTGCCCGCGACATGCCGTTCGACGACGCCGATGGAGGCCGACACCGACAGCCGCTGCCCGTTCAGGTCGAACGGCTCCTGGAGCGCCTTGAGCACGGCCTCCGCGAGATCCGCCACCTGCTCCGTGCCCGTCGAGTCCTCCACGAGCAGCGCGAACTCGTCCCCGCCGAGCCGCGCCACCAGCGGGGCGCCGGTGGCCTGCCTGGCCCGGTCGGCGCAGCGCGTGAGCCGTTCGGCGACGGCCGTCAGGAGGCGGTCGCCGACGTGGTGGCCGAGGGTGTCGTTGACCGCCTTGAACCCGTCGAGGTCGAGGTAGCACAGACCGATCCGCCCGGTCGTGCCCGTTCCCTCGTACGCCCCCGCTTCGAGCGCGGCGCTGAGCCGCTCGAAGAACAGGGCGCGGTTGGGCAGCCGCGTCACCGGGTCGTGCATCTGCAAGTGCCGCAGCCGGGACCGGAGTTCGCGGTGCGCGCTGATGTCGCTGAGCGAGATCAGGACGACGTCGGCGTCCGGTACGGGGGAGACCGTGACCCGTGTCCACACCGAGTGGCCGGCCGCGTGCTTGAGACGGCGGGTGCGGCTGAGCCGGGCCTGCCGGCCGCGCAGCACCTCGCGGTAGGCGTGCCAGGTGCGCGGGTCGGAGACGAGGTCGAGCAGGTCGGCGGCGGGCAGTCCGGTCAGCGGCTCGTGGCCGTCGCTGCCGCCGCGCAGCAGGGTGCGGGCCGCGGTGTTGGTGTCGACGACCGTTCCGGCGCGGTCGACGACGAGCAGCGGCTGCGGTGCGGCGAGGAACGCGGCCCGAACGGCGGACGCGGGCAGCGGTGACTGCGGCCGGCCACGCTCCGTGAGGGGTTCGAGGCGCGGGCCGGGTGGAGAGGCCTCCGTCGCGGTCGTGGGCCCATCGGGCTGTGCGCTCACCGCTCGCTCCCGCAGTGCGAAGAAGAAACGTCTGGTTGCGTGATCTTGTGCAGCCGGGTCCCGGCAGGAAAGTGTGCCGATCATAGAGGCAGGTCGGACGGCCATCCAGCCTTGTCCGCGGGCCGGTCACGCACCGGATTGACGTCATCCGCCCCGACAGATCGTTTCTGCTCGCCCTCTGTCTGGGTTCTTCGTTACCTCGATCACCTGTGACGGTCTGTGACCGCTCCCTTGACCCCCGCTCACTCGTCCGGGCCAGATAAACAGGGCGAACAACAGCAAATCCCCACACTCTGGGTGAGGTGTTCCGCTTTCCCCTCCCGGAGGTCGACTTGCCGCGTCCGCAGCCACCCGGGGGAGTGGAGAGGCCCCGCCTGCGCGCAGCCGCGGCGGCGCTGACCGCTCTCACCGCCCTGGCCGCCACAGGTCTGGTCGCGGGTCCCGCGGCAGCCGCCCCGTACGCGGGCCCCTGCGCCCTGGAACGCACCCCGGCCCACCACTCCGAGGGCGTGGACACCTGGAACGCGTCCTATCCGCGTCCGCAGCACACCCTGAACGCGGTGATGGTCTTCCTCTCCTTCCCCGACTCGGCGCCGCTGACGACGCCGGAGGAACTGGCGGCCGACTACTTCCCGGACACCAGCCGCTTCTTCGACCGGGCGTCGTATGGCAAGTTCCACCTGGTGCCGCACCCGCAGCACGCGTGGATCGAGATGCCGAACGACTCGACCTCGTACGAGATACAGCGTGACTGGAGCGCGGCGCACCGCAGCGCGTATCTGCGCGACGCCCTGAAGGTCGCCGATCCGCACACGGACTTCAGCAAGTACGACGTCGTCTACTTCGTCGCCGACCCGGACGCGCCCGGGGTCGACTCGGACGCGACGAAAGTCGTCAACTTCGACCGGCCGATGCGGGCGGACGGCGTGGACATCCGGCGGATCGTCACGGTCTTCGAGCAGCACCCGCCGGACCGCAACGTCCTCGCGCACGAGACGGGCCACGTCTTCGACCTGCCCGACCTGTACCACCGGCCCTCCGACGGCAAGGGGGACTGGGACACGTACGTCGGGGACTGGGACGTCATGGGCAGCCAGTTCGGGCTGGCGCCGGACTTCTTCGGCTGGCACAAGTGGAAGCTGGGCTGGCTCGATCCGCGGCAGGTGGCGTGCGTGACCCGGACCGGGTCGACGCGGCTGACCCTGGAGCCGCTGAACGCGGCGGGCGCCCCGTTCGGCACGGGCGCCGGCACCAAGCTCGCCGTCGTCCGCACCGGCCCCGCCAGCGCCATCGCTCTGGAGGCGCGCGGCGCGGGCGGCAACGACGCGGCGACCTGCACGCAGGGCGTCCTCGCGTACCGCGTCCGCAGCGACTCGTCGTCCGGTGGCGGCCCCATCCAGGTCCTCGACGCCCACCCCTACACCGAGGCCTGCTACGGCGACTCGGTCTACCCCCCGCTGGCCGACGCCCCGGTCGGCGTCGGCGAGAGCTTCACGGTCCCCGGCGAGAACGTCCGCGTCGAGGTGGAGGACCGCACGGGTTCGGGTTCGTGGACGGTCAAGGTGACGACGGGCTGACCCTCGCCGGCCCACCTGGCCGAGCACGCTTCGGTGGGCGATCAGGGACTCGAACCCCGGACACGCGGATGCTGTGTCCGCCGGGGGTGACCCCCGGGCCCCCAGCCGGGGCGCTGGTGTCGCCGGTGCGTGGCGGCAAAGAAGAAGCCCCCCGCCGTAGCGGGGAGCTTTCGTCTTCGGTGGGCGATCAGGGACTCGAACCCCGGACACGCGGATGCTGTGTCCGCCGGGGGTAACCCCCGGACCCCCAGCCGGGGCGCTGGTGTCGCCGGTGCGTGGCGGCAAAGAAGAAGCCCCCCGCCGTAGCGGAGGGCTTTCGTCTTCGGTGCGCCATCAGGGACTCGAACCCCGGACACGCGGATTAAGAGTCCGCTGCTCTAACCAACTGAGCTAATGGCGCCGGTTGACGTCGTAGACATTAGCACCCTGATCGGCAGCAGGAAAAATCGAAATCCGTACGGCGGCCTCGGCCGTCGCGCGGGCCGCCCGGACGCAGGCCCAGAGGAGCACCTCGGGGCCCGGCAGCCAGGGGCGGCGGGTGTCGGGGGCGACCACCCAGCGGGACTCCAGGTGCTGGTCGGCGCGGGGGGCGGCGCCGGTCATGGGGGCGGGCACGGTGACCGCGTCGCCGCTGCCGTGGCAGAGCAGCGGCGGCACCGCGGGGCCCCACTCCTCCCACTCCAGGAGCGACGGGAGGCGCTGCGCGGTGCCGGGTGCGCAGAACAGGAGCATGCGGCCCCGGTGCGCGGCGACGGGTCCCGTGCCGGGGCCCTCGTCCCAGAGCCGGTCTAACATCCGGCGGCCGAAGATCGCGGGCACGTTCACCACGTCGAAGACCGAGCCGCAGGGCAGCACCACGGGCGCGGTGGGGCGGGACTCCCAGTGGGCGAGCGTGGAGCGCGGATACGTTCCTGCGGAGGCCAGCCAGGCGGCGCCCTCGGGCGTGACGCCGGAGACGTCGAAACGGTCGTGGGGGATGGGGGCGGCCGGGGAGACGTGGGGGTACGTAGTGCTCATGACCCCTACATCTACAGGGGGTGAGGGGTCAGCTCCAAAGGGTTGCGGGAAATCGGGACAGGAGGGTGCGGGGTGGAGTATCTTGCCCCTCTGGCATATGCCAAACGATCTTTACGGGGATGATCAAGGGGTGCGTTCGGCGGCCCCGCGCAGCAGGTCGCGGCCGAACTCGACCATCTTCTTGGCATAGTCCTCGGTCCACTGGGCGCGCTCGGCGATGTCGGCCGTGGTCAGCCGGTCGAAGCGGCGCGGGTCGGCGAGCTGGGCGGCCGCGATCGCCTGGAACTCGACGGACCGGTCGGTCGCCGCGCGGAACGCGTGCGTCAGTTCCGTGGCGCGGGCGAGCAGCTCGCGGGGGTCCTCGATGGACTCCAGGTCGAAGAAGTGCTCCGGATCTGCGGCGGCCTCGGCCGGCTCGAAGATCAGCGGGGCGGGCCGCAGCCGCGGCTGCGGGGTACGGGGCCGCTCGGGCTCCGCCATGGTGGATCCTCCTCGGTACGGGTGCGGCCCGCTCGCTGCGCGGGCCACCTTCCATTGTCCGTCGGTGCGCAAGTGGGCCTCGGACCCACACCTCATCGCCTACGGCGCCCACGCCACCCTCCGTCCGGCGGAGGGGGAGGGGACGCCTTCGTCGCCTGCCGGACAGCCGGCGCAGGAGCGGTCAGGGGTGCCAGATCACCCGATGCCGTTCCAGCCGCGCGAGCACCGCGTGATTCGCCTCCCAGCCGTCCGGGAACTTCACCGTCACCCCCAGTTGCACCGGCTCCGTCGACGGGTGCTCGTCCAGGAGGTCCGAGACGCCCGCCCGGCACACCACGATGCACGCGTGCCGGTGGCGGGAGGCCAGGACGCAGAGGCGGCCCGTCTCCAGATGGAACGCCGTCGCGTCGGGGCGCCCGGACAGCGGGTGCAGGACGACCGTGACGTCGTACTCGCGGCCCTGAAGACGGTTCGCCGTGTCGACCGTGACGTCCCGCACGCCCAGCTCGGCGAGGGCCGCGCGGACCGCCGCCGCCTGGTCGCGGTGCGCGGTGCCGACGCAGATCCGGTCCGCTGTCAGGGGGGCTTGCGCCGGGCCCCGCTCGGAGCGGCTCACGCCCTCCCGGTCGAGCAGTCGCCGTACGACGAGGGCCACCGCGCGGACGGCCTCCGGGTCCGTGCGCGGGGTGTGCGCCGGGGGCAGTTCGAGCAGGCCCCAGCCCGCGGCCGCCGCCTCGTCGATGACCCGGTCGGGGCCCGAACCGTCCGACGGGACACGGAAGTTCAGCTCGCGGTCGCCCTCGGACGTGCCGCTGCGGAACCGCGTGAACGGGTAGAACGCGTCCGACACCAGCGGCGCCGCCGACGCCGGAAGCCGCCACGACACCGGCAGCCGGTGCTGCGGCAGCTCCGGATTGTGGGCCAGGAGTGTGGAGACCGCCGACGCCGACGGGTCGTACGACAGCCCCGCCCACTGCTCGGAGCCGACGATCGCGAACGGGTCCAACTGCCCCGGGTCGCCCACGAACAGCGCCCGCTCGAACAGCCCCGCCACGGCGAGCAGCGCGTCCGAACGCATCTGGTACGCCTCGTCGACGATCGCGTGCCGCCACGGCTCCACGTTCTTCACGTGCGCCCACTTCGCGGCCGTCGAGATGACGACGGGCAGCGGCGCGAGGTCGGCCGCTTTCGTCGACGTCCGCACGCTCGGCAGGTCGTCGAGCGCCTTGTCGTACGCGTCCGGGTCGCTGCTGTGCAGCCGCCCGACGGGCAGCTCGGGATTCTTCTCGTGAAGGCGCAGGACGAGGTCGTCGACCTGCGCGTTCGTCTGCGCGACCACCATCAACGGCCGCCCCGCCTCGGCCAGTTCGAGCGCGGCCCGCACGACGAGCGTCGACTTGCCTGCGCCCGGCGGCGAGTCCACGACGACGCCGCGCGCGGTGCCGTGCAGTGTGTCGTGCAGGATCGCGTCGGTGGCGCGTCCCGCCGCCGCGGAGGGCGCCAAGTCGTCGGTCGCCACAGCAGGCTCCGCCACAGCAGGTTCCGTCACAACGGGTTCCGTCACGGCCGGTTCCGTCACAGCACATCCTCCGTCGTCACGGCGTCCGGCGCCTCCGCGTCCGACCCCGGCGGCCCGCCGTGCGTCCACGGCGTCGCCTCCGGATCCGGCAGCGTCGGGCCGCCGCGCTGCTCGTGCTCGAACAGCGTCCAGCACACCAGGTCACCCTTGACCGGCAGGGACCCCTCCTCGGGCTCCTTGCCGCGGCCCATCTTGTCCAGGACCCGCAGTACGACGAGGCTCTCGCCCTCGGCCTCGTACCCCACGAACTCGGCCGTCTGCGGCTTGCCTTCGAGGGAGCGGTAGACCTTCACGCGCTCCCCGAGATGCGGCCGGTCGTCCGTGCGGACGGTGACCAGCGGGCGCGGGCGCTTCTTTTCGTTGTACGCCGCCACGACCTCGGTCACCTCGCCCGCGAACGCCTCCCCGGCGAGCCGGCGCCCCGCCATCACGAGCGGGTCGTCGAGCGCCTCCTGCGCGTCCAGGCGGGCCTGTTCGCGCTCGCGCGTCGCCAGCTTGTTCGCCGCGGTGACCGCGTCGTCGCGGCGCGGCTGCGGCGGCTCACCGGCCGCGACCCGGTCGCGGTGGCCGGTGAACGACCAGCGGTCGCGCGTCCAGCGCTCCGCCGCGCGCGGGCCCTCCGGCAGGGTGCACAGCACGTCGAGACCGCGCCACACCGCGTCCCACGTGGGGCGAGTGCGCGACTCGACGAGGGCGTGGATCTCCCGCTCCGCGGCGGTGAGTTCGGCCAGGCGGCCGTCGGCCTCGACCGCGTCCTCGGCCGCCGCGAGGCGCGTACGGGCCTTGTCGTAGCGCTCGATCGCGGGGGCGAGGAGCTTGTTGTCGAACGCCGGGTCGGTGGCCGGGCCTGCCGGCGGGCACCGCAACTGCCCCTGCGCGTCGCGGTCCAGCTCCGCACGGAGCGCCGCCTCCGCCCCCGACGTGCCCTCCGGCGCGTCGATCCAGGCGAGCAGCGCGCCCAGGTGCTGGTCCTCCAGGCTCGACTGGCCGGTGGCCCAGTGCCGGGACAGCAGGTCCGTCATCGCGAGCAGGAGCGACGAGCCGGGGACGCGGGCCCGCTCGCCGTAGTGCGTCAGCCAGCGGCCGAGCAGCGGGACGTGCGGGGGAGCGGGGTACGGGGTCTCGGGGTCCTGCTCGGCGGTGCGGCGAAAGCGCATCGAACGGCCGAGGAGGCGGACGAACTCGATGCCCGCGCGGCTCGGCACGATCAACTGCGGTGCGTCCGCGCACAGTTCGACCTCGACCTTGACCTTCTTGCCGGTCTCCGGGTCGGTCTCGCTGCGCTCGGCGGCCTCGACGTCGGCGGCGTACGTGTCGATGTACGGCAGGACCGTCTCGGCGAGCCGGGTCAGGAACGCGAAGCGCAGATCGCGGTCGCGCGGCTGCGGCACGACGAGGAGGCGCGGCGAGGTCCGCTCCGTGCCGACCAGCGCGCCGAGCGGGGCGCCGGTCTCACCCGCGGTGGTCAGCGGTACGAGGACCAGCGGGCGCTGCGACAGATGCCGGTGCCGGGTGGTGGCGATGGGCTGCGCGCGGCCGGTGTCGACCGCTTCGAGCCGGGCGAGGTGGTTGATCAGGCTCACGGGGAGGGCTCCTCGCCGAGGACGCGGGGGGTGGTCGGGTGGGAGGACAGGGCGCTCAGCACCGCGCACCCCCGAGTGCCTCCGCCCGCAGCCGCGCCGCGCGGCGCAGCGCCGCCACCGTCGGGTCCGACGGGTCGCCCGCCTCGCCGTGCGCCGCGGCCAGGACCGCGTCCACCGTGGTCAGGCCGCCGAGCTCGGCCCGCAGGGCGCGGCCGAGCGTCGTCACCGCGCCCGACGCGCGCGAGCGGTCACGGCAGTGGAACGCCAGCTCGCACGCGGCCAGGCACTCCGGCGCGTACGTCGCGGGAACCGCCGCGACCGCCGCCGCCAGCTCGGCGGCCGGCAGCTCCGGGTCGAAGACGGTGCCGGGCGGCAGCTGCGCCGCGATGTCCTCGATCCGGGTGAGGCGCCGCAACTGGCGCCGCGTCACCGACAGTTGCTTGCGCACGTCCACCGCCGACGCCGCCGGCAGGTTGCTGAAGTCCTTGGGGCAGACCAGCACGATCCGCTCCCGCACTCGCGGCGCGGCCTGCGGCATGCGCGCCGCGACGTCCTCCAGGGCCAGCACGTACACCGCCGCCTGGCGGGCCGCCGCGCCGACCTTCGCCGGGTCCGCCGCCCCGTCGATCATCGGGAAGGACTTGATCTCGACGACCGTCCAGCCGCCGTCCGGATGCACGACCACCGCGTCCGGCTCCAGGAACGCCGGGGTGCCCGCCACGTCGAGCGCCAGCATCGGATGGTCGAGGAACGTCCACGTCCCGGGCGACTCGACGGCCTCGCGCAGCGCCAGCGCCGTCCGCGCCGTACGCCCCTCGGGCCCGATCGCCGACAGGTCCGGCGTGCGTACGAGGTCGGGGACGGGCTCCGGATCGGCGGCTCCGCCCACGCGCGCGTGCACCAGACGCAGCAGCTCCGCGCCCCCGTCGGCCTTGACCCGCGCCTCGAAGACATTGCCGCGGGCGAGCGCGAACTGCGACTGGCCGAAGCCCGAGGGCGCACCCAGCGCGTCCGCGAGCCGCGCCTTGTCGACGCCCGCCCCGTCCAGGAGCGCACGCCGGCTGCACCCGGGGTTCGCCGCGAGCGCGGCCAGCGCCCTGGCGTCGAGCGGGCGGGGCTGGGTGTCGGGGCCGCGCAGCTCAGCGAGCTGGTGCCGCAGCGCCGTCCCCCGCCTCTGCGGAGGGGGCGGGGGCTGCTGCTGCGGCCTTGCGCTGTCGGGGAATTCGCTCACCCGGGGAAGTCTGGCACTCTCCACTGACAATCGAGGAACGTGTGGCGGAAGGTGCCGCGCCCGAGGCCGCCGCGAACACCGTCGCCGCCCGGTCCCTGATCCGTGCGGCGATCCCCATCACGGGCTTCGTGAGCAGCAGTCCGACGCCCATCACGGCGGCACCGGCGAGCGCGTCGAAGAAGTAGTGGTTGGCCGTGCCCATCACGACGATCGTCGTGATCAGCGGGTAGGCGACGCCCGCGGCCTTCGCGTACGGGGTGCGGCCGTGGCGCCACAGCATGATCCCGCACCACAGCGCCCACCCGACGTGCAGGCTGGGCATCGCCGCGTACTGGTTCGTCATCCCGCCCATGCCCTTGGGCGCGCTCGCAGCCCCGCCCCACCAGCCGTACGAGCTGTACTGCGCCATGGTGTCGACGAAGCCGTGGCCCGCCGAGAGCAGTCGGGGCGGGCAGGTCGGCAGCAGCGTGAAACCGATGAGGCCGATCATCGTGGACGTCATCAGCCAGGTGCGGGCCGCGCGGTAGATCTCGGCGCGGCGGCGGAAGAGCCAGATGAGGATGACCGGCGTGATCAGGTAGTGCAGGGAGGCGTACCAGAAGTCGGCGGGGACGCCGATCCACGCCTCGCGCGTGAAGAGACGGTTCAGCGGGTGCTCGAAGTTGAGGTGGACCGCCTTCTCGGCCCGGAGTATCGCGAGGCCGTGGTCGACGGCCGTGGACACGTCGCCCCGGGCGAGCAGCCGGCCGGCGGTGTACGCGCCGTACACGAGGACGATCAGCGGCAACTCGGTCCACCAGCGGAGCCGGATCCCAGGTATCGCCCCGGTACGTGGTGCGTCGTCGGTGGTCTGCGACATGCGGGCCGCTCCCCCTGTTCCTCGTCGTGCGGCCTCCGGCCCCAGCGCCCACCCTACGGTGTGGACGGGGGCCCGCGCGGGTGACCCCTGACCCTCGTAGACGCGGAGATCGGACGCCGGGTTGCCCGACGGGCGGCCCCTGATCGCGGTGGGCGATGATGGTCGGGCGAAACATGCCGTTCGCCTGCTGTACCCCGTACGTCATCTCGTACGCCCCCGACGCTCTCCGACTGGGAAAGGCCCCGCTCATGGCACCGCGCATCCTGTTGGCCCGGCACGGACAGACGGAATGGTCGCTGTCCGGCCGCCACACCGGCAGGACGGACATCCCGCTCCTGGAAGAGGGCCGGCGCGGCGCGAAGCTTCTCGGCGAGCGGCTGCACCGGGCCCCGTACGACGGGCTCGACGGCGTCGAGGTGCGCACGTCACCGCTGGTGCGGGCGAGCGAGACGTGCGAGCTGGCCGGGTTCGGCGAGCGGGCCACCGCGTGGGACGCGCTGATGGAGTGGGACTACGGCGCGTACGAGGGCCTCACCCCGGCGCAGATCCAGGAGCTGCGGCCCGGCTGGTTCATCTGGCGGGACGGCGTCCCGGAGGGCGAGACGCTGGCCGAGGTGACGGCGCGGGCCGACGAGGTCGTGGCGTGGGCGCGGGGCGCTGACCGCGATGTGCTGGTGTTCGCGCACGGGCACATCCTCCGGTCGATCGGGGCGCGCTGGCTGGGGCTTCCGCTGGACTTCGCGTCGCGGATCCGGTTGAACCCGACGTCGTTGTCGGTGCTCGGGTGGGCTTATGGGGAGCCGGCGGTGGAGTCCTGGAACGAGACGGGGCACCTGGCGGTGGGCTGAGCGGATACGCCTTCGCCGTCGGGGGTGCGCTCGTATCGCGGCTGCGGCTTTCGTCGGGGCTGGTCGCGCAGTTCCCCGCGTCCTTGAAACATGCGCTGCGCGCAGCTTCCCCAGGGGCGCGGGGAACTGCGCGAGCGACCCCCACCGGGCCGCAGGCGAACGACGGTCACACGGACGCCGGTCGGCGAGACGCCGCGTGGGCGTCGAGGAACGCCGAGACGCCCGACGCCCGCCGGTGCGGCAGCAGAACGCGGGCCGTCGTCGCGAGCATCGCCTCGATCCGCGACGACCGCACCTCGCGGAGGAACGCCAGCGTCCGCAGCCCCGCGGCAGCGGCCTCGTCGGGCTGGCCCGCGCGGGCCAGGTCGTCCGCGTACTGGGCGGTGTACAGCGCGATGTTCCGGGTGAAGTGCGGGTCCTGGAGCGCCGCCGCCCGCCGCGCGTGCCGGGCCGCACGGGCCCAGTCGCCGAGCGCCGACCAGCACTGCGCCTCCAGGCCCTCCAGCTCGGCCTCGCCGTAGAACGACATCCACTCCGGGTCGGCCTCCGAAGCGCCCCGCGCGAACAGCGCCTGCGCCCGCGCCAGGGACCGCTCGCACGCCGGACGGTCGCCGAGCCCGGCCCAGCCGCCCGCCTCCCGCAGCGCGAGCAGCGAGAGCAGCCGCGGCGAGCCGAGGTGGGCCGCGATCCGGGTGGCGGCCTGCGCCGCGCGCACCGCCTCGCGCGGGCGCCCCGCGTCCCGCGCGAGGAACGCCGTGTTGCAGAAGGCGTGCGCCTCCAGCGCCTCGTCCCCGGCCATCCGCGCCGTGGCGAGCGCCTCCGCGTAGTGCGAGCGCGCGTCGTCGAACCGGCCCGAGTCGTGCGCCAACCAGCCGACGGAGATGGCCAGTTCACCCGCTCCGGCCTGGAGCCGCTCGGCGACGTCGCGCTGGGCCGTGCCCGAGTCGAGCAGTTCGAAGGCGGTCCGCAGGGGTTCGGCGGCCCGCCGGTACAGCCCGTCGGCGCCGTGCCGGTCGTCGAGCACCCGGATCCGCCGGATCGCCTCCTCCACGGCGCCGATCCCCGCCCGCGCGGGGTGCCGGTCGAGCCCGGGGGCCAGGGTGGGGACGCTGAAGGGCGTCAGAGTCGCGACGGCCACGGTGGCCGTCGAGCCGGTCATGCCGGTCATGAATGCGCGACGCCGCACGTCGCTCTCCTCGTGGTGGTGCGGGTGATCGTGGTGCGGGGGCCCGCCGGTGACCGGGGCGGGGCGCGCGCTGCGCCCACGGACCGCCGACCGGGGTGCGAACCCGAGGTCCGCGAGGGTCCGGCCCGGGAACATGTGCAGGAACACCCGCTCGTACGCGTAGTTGGGGCAGCGGATCTCGCCGGCCTCTACGCGCCCGATGTAGCGCGCGTCGCAGCTGACCCGCTCACCGATCTGCCGCGCCGCACGCCGGACCGCGGCCGCGAACTCGCCCGGGGAGCGCTGCCCACGCAGCGCACGGAAGGCGAGGTTCGGCCGCGGGGACTGCGCCGCCGAGGGGTACGGAGACGTCGTCATGGTCGGGTCCTCCCGAGCGAACCGTGCCGGACGCCAGGGGAGTTGATCGCCTCGCGGCCCGAACTCCCTTGTTCCGGCGAGGCTCGAAGGTACCGGCTGTCACGGCTCCGACACGCAGGGTTTGGCTACAAACCGGATATCTCACCCGCGATCCGCCATGAACTGCCATCCTTTGCGGCGGCGTGCCGCCGTAGCCGTTGACGCCGTGCCGCGTTGAACCATGCAGCGATTCCCCACGAGCTGAATCACCACGAGCTAGGAGGGGCCGACGTGTTGGACGCGGCACAGACCATGACGTCGACAGCGCAGCACCACCCGACCGAGGAGCGCAGTGTGCAGCCGCCCGGCGCCTGTGACCTGGTGACGGTTCCGTCCCGGCAGGGTCTGGAGGCGGTCGACATCCTGCGCCGCGGGTGCGCCCGTACGGTCGGCCCGGTCCTGCACGCCGGAGACGGCGACACCCTCGGCTTCCTCGTCCCGCCCGGCACCGCCGACGCCTGGGACGTCCCGGGCAGCGACTGCACGCACACCGACGGGCGCGGCGCCCGGCTCGCCCCGCCGGTCGAGGGCACCGGCTGGCTGCTGCCCCCCGACCCGAACGGCACGGAGGCCGCCGACCTGGTCACCGACCCGGCCGTGCTCCGGGCCGCCCTCGACGAGGCGGCCCGGCTGATCGAGGCCGCGGACAACTGCCGCTGAGCCGGGCGCCGTTGCCGATCAGTGGTCGTTGCTGACGACGTGCGTGACGTCGCCGACCGGGCCGGAGCCGGACTTGGTCAGGTACATCCGGAACCTGATGTCCACCTCGGGCAGGTTGTGGAAGGCGATGCCGTCGCTCGCGTTGGCCGTCTGCACGTCGCCGGCGCCCGACGCCTTCAGCGTGTACAGGAGCTGCCCGGTGCCGTCCATGAAGACGCCGAGCAGGACGCTGTAGCCGTCGGCGTCGTAGTCGGCCAGGAAGACGTAGTCGCCGTGCTCGGCGAAGCACAGGCGTCCGCCCTGGTCGACCGAGCCTATGGAGTCCGACTCGTCGGTGTACCAGACGTGGTCGCAGTCGACGGCCTGCGCGGGGGTGGTCACGACGAGGGATCCTGCGGTGGCGACGAGGGCCACCGCCGCGGCGGTGAGTAGTCTCTTCATGCGGCATGATCATGCCAGACGGGGTGACGGCCGTCACAGAGTCCAGGTCAGGGCGATAATGGGCGAATGGCGAGGTCACGAGGGAAGCAAGGGCGCGAGGCGCGGGAGTCCGTCGTGGAGAGCGTCGACGGGGGGCTCGCCGAGCTCATACCCGACCGGGACCGTCCGGCCGGCTGGACGCTGCTCGTGGACGGCGCCCCGCAGTCGCACGTCGACCTCGACGACCCGGCCCACCTCTCCTTCGAGTACCAGCGCCGCATCGGCCACGTCCTGGACCTCGCCGCGGACCCGGGCCGCCCGGTCCAGGCCGTGCACCTCGGCGGCGGCGCCTTCACCCTCGCCCGCTACGTCGCCGCGACCCGGCCGCGCTCCACGCAACAGGTCGTCGAGCGGGACGGAGCGCTCGTCCAACTGGTGCGCACCGCTCTGCCGTTGGACTCCGGCGCCCGCATCCGGGTCCGTACGGCGGACGCCCGCGAGGCGCTCGCCAAGATGCCGGACGACTGGGCGGACGTCCTGGTCGCGGACGTGTTCAGCGGGGCCCGCACCCCGGCGCACCTGACGAGCACCGAGTTCCTCACCGAGGTGCGGCGCGTGCTGCGGCCCGCGGGCACTTACGCAGCCAACCTCGCCGACGGGCCGCCGCTGGCCCATCTGCGCGCCCAGATCGCCACCGCCGCCGCCGTCTTCCCCGAGCTGGCGCTGATCGCCGACCCCACGGTGCTGCGCGGCAAGCGGTTCGGGAACGCGGTGCTCGTGGCGTCGGCGCTGCCGCTGCCCGTCGCCGAGCTGACCCGGCGCGCGGCGGGCGACCCGCACCCCGGGCGGGTCGAGCACGGCCGTGGCCTGATGGACTTCACCGGCGGCGCGCTGCCGGTGGCGGACGCCACGGCGAAGGCGTCACCCGCGCCCCCGCCCTCGGTGTTCCGCTAGCCGCGCTCAGCCGCGCTCAGTACTGCGCGATCTCCACCGTCGGCTTGTGGTCGTGCCACGTGCAGAACACCGACACCTTCTGCGAGCCGGACGTGAACTCGACCCGGATCCAGGTGGGTTGCTTCCACACCTGTACGGACCAGCCGGCGCTCGGCGTCGCCGAGACCAGCGTCGCCGACGTCTCGCCGAGATCGAACACGGCCCGCCCGCCGGTCGTCGGGTAGCTCTTCACCGTGCCGGAGGAGGCGGGGGAGGCGGTGGACGGCGACGACGTGCCGGGCCGCGGTGTCGCCGACGGCTTCGCGCTCGGGGACGTGGACCGCGACGCCGAGCGGGACGGCTTCGCGGAGGAGGACGGCGACGCCGAAGGCTCCGGGCGGTGCGTGGAGGACGAGAGCGGCGACGCGGCGTCCGAGCCGTCGTCCGTGGCCACGACCGGAAGCGCCTGCGGCGGGTCGTACGCCGTGCCCGACATCACGGTGTGCACGCCCCACCACGACAGCGTCACCGAGGCCCCGGTCGCAAGGAGCCAGGCCGTCGCGTGCACGAGGCCGCGGCGCAACGGGTGCGGGGCCCGCGGCACGTCCGGGGTCTGCTGCGGCGGTGGTGGCGTCGGTTGCATCGCGGGCCATACTGCACCACACCCGCCCCCGCTGTCCCGTACGGGCCACAGTCACCCGGGAGAGGCCCGCAAACGTCCGGATGGCGTACGGTGCCGCCCATGGCAAGTGTGCTCGTGGTCGAGGACGACCAGTTCGTACGCTCAGCCCTCATCCGGCACCTGACCGACGCGGCGCACACCGTGCGCAGCGTCGGCACGGCCCTGGAGGCGCTGCGCGAGGTCGCCCATCTCCGGTTCGACGTCGTGATTCTCGACCTCGGTCTGCCCGATCTGGACGGGGCCGAGGCGCTGAAGATGCTGCGCGGGATCACCGACGTACCCGTGATCATCGCCACGGCGCGGGACGACGAGGCGGAGATCGTGCGGCTGCTCAACGACGGCGCCGACGACTACCTGACCAAGCCCTTCTCGCCCGAGCACCTGTCGGCCCGGATGGCCGCCGTGCTGCGCCGCTCGCGCGGGAGCGCGGCCGTCGAGCCGCCGTCCCGGGTGATCCGCGTCGGCGGCCTGTCCGTCGACCCGCTGCGCCGACAGGCCGAGCTGGACGGCGTCCGGCTCGATCTGACCCGCCGCGAGTTCGACCTGCTCGCCTTCCTCGCCGGGCGGCCCGGTGTCGTCGTGCCGCGCAAGGAGCTGCTCGCCGAGGTGTGGCAGCAGAGCTACGGGGACGACCAGACCATCGACGTCCATCTGTCGTGGCTGCGACGGAAGTTGGGCGAGACCGCCGCGCGGCCGCGCTACCTGCACACCCTGCGCGGCGTCGGCGTGAAGCTCGAACCGCCGCGGCTGGAGTCCGCCCCGTGAGGTGGGCGCTCGTCCGGGTCTGTCTGGCCGTGACGACCATGGTGGTCGTGGCGTTCGCGATCCCGCTCGGGCTCGTCATCAAGGAGATGGCGCGCGACCGGGCCTTCTCGAACGCGGAGCGGACCGCGGTCGCCCTCGGCCCGACCCTGTCCATCACCACCGACCGCGACCAGCTCGCCCGCGCCCTCGCGACCGCGCAGACCGGCGACGACGACCGGATCTCCGTGTACGTCCCGGCCGACGGCGGCAACCCGGCGATCCGGCTCGGCGAGCAGCGGGTCGACGCGGGCGAACTGCACATCACGCGGGCGACCGTCGTGGACGTGCCGGGCGGCTCCGTGTGGCTCCAGCCGATCGCCGTGAGCACCGTGAAGATCGCCGTCGTCGAGGTGTACGTCCCCGAGGCCGAGGTCACCAACGGCGTGACGACGGCGTGGGTCGTCCTCGCGGGCGTCGGGATCGCGCTGATCATCGGCTCCGTGGCGGTCGCGGACCGGCTCGGGGTGCGGATGGTGCAGCCCGCGCAGCGGCTCGTGGGCGCAGCGCACGAGCTGGGGGAGGGCAGGCTCGGCGCGCGGGTGCCCGAGGACGGTCCGACCGAACTGCGCCTGGCCGCCGTCGCGTTCAACTCCATGGCCGACCAGGTCGTGCAACTGCTCGCCAACGAGCGGGAGTTGGCGGCCGATCTGTCGCACCGGCTGCGCACCCCGCTGACCGTGCTCCGGCTCAACGCCGCCTCGCTCGGCGACGGGCCCGCCGCCGAGCAGACCCGCGCCGCCGTCGAGCAGCTGGAGCGCGAGGTCGACACCATCATCCGTACGGCCAGGGACGCCAAGCCGCAGACCGCCGCGGCGGGACCGGGCGCCGGCTGCGACGCCGCCGAGGTCATCCGTGAGCGGATGGACTTCTGGTCGGCGCTCGCCGAGGACGAGGGCCGCAAGGTGCGGGTCGCCGGGATCGACCGGCCCGTGCGCATCCCCGTCGCCCGGGGCGATCTTGTGGCCGCCCTCGACGCGCTGCTCGGCAACGTGTTCCGGCACACCCCCGAGGGCACGGCCTTCGCGGTCGACGTGCACAGCGGCGAGGACGCGGTGATCGTGCTCGTCTCGGACGCCGGTCCCGGCATCGTCGACCCGGAGGCCGCGATGGCGCGCGGCCGGGGCTCGGGCGGCGACGGCAAGGTCGGCTCGACCGGGCTCGGCCTGGACATCGTGCGCCGCCTCGCCGAGTCGACCGGCGGCGACGTACGGATCGGCTCGTCCGTGCTCGGCGGGACCGAGGTGCGGATCTGGGTGCAGCTCGACGAGCGTGCCGGGCGCGACGGCCGGGGGCCCGTCGAGCGGCGCCGGGGGCGCGGACATCGGGGCCGGGAACGTAAAGGATTGGTCTCTACCTTTAATCGCTCCCGATCCCTTCCTTAAGCCAACCCTAAGATCCTCAACCCCCTTCCCGGTTGCCCGAATTGACGGATTCCGGATCGCTAGCGTGCTGCCGCGCCCTGCAATCAGGGCACACCCCCACCCCCGTATAGCTAAGGCAGGCACGCGATGAGCAGCACGCACCGGCGCAGGGTCAGCGGCAGGAACAAGGCGATAGGCGGTGTCGTCGCCGCGGCCGTCGTGGGCGGCGGCGCCTTCCTGTTCGCCTCCAGCGCGTCGGCGGCCTCGGTCGGCGCCGCGTACACCAAGACCAGCACCTGGTCCGGCGGCTACACCGGGCAGTACGTCGTCACGAACGACACGGACAAGGCGCAGGCCGACTGGACCCTGGAGTTCGACCTGCCGTCGGGCACCAAGCTCAGCTCGCTGTGGAACGCCGAGTCGACGACCGACGGGCAGCACGTCACCGTGAAGCCCGCCTCCTGGGACAAGGAGGGCATCGCCGCCGGCAAGTCCGTGACCGTGGGCTTCGTGGTCTCCGGCGACGCCGACCCGACCGGCTGTCTCATCAACGACACCAAGTGCTCGGTCGACGGCGCGGCGACCCCGGAGCCGTCCGGCCGCCCCACGGAGTCGGCGACCCCGTCGCCGACCGCTTCGGCCTCCGCCACCGCGAAGCCCACCGAGACGGCGACGGCGAGCCCGTCCGGGACCGCCACGTCCGGTACGGGCACGGGCTCGGGCTCGACGGCGTCCGCCGGCTTCGCCCCGTACGTCGACACGTCGCTGTACCCGAAGTTCGACCTGGTCGCCTCGTCCAAGGCCACCGGCGTCAAGGAGTACAACCTCGCCTTCATCACCTCCGGCGGCTCCTGCACCCCGAAGTGGGGCGGCGTCACCGACCTCGGCAGCGACGAAGTCGCCGCGCAGATCGGCGCGTTGAGGTCCGCGGGCGGCGACGTCCGGGTCTCCTTCGGCGGCGCCTCCGGCACCGAGCTGGCGCAGGCCTGCTCCTCCGCGTCCGACCTGGCGGCGGCGTACCAGAAGGTCATCGACGCCTTCAAGCTCACCAAGGTCGACTTCGACGTCGAGGGCGGCGCGCTGCCGGACACGGCCGCGAACACCAAGCGGGCCCAGGCCATCGCCACGCTCCAGAAGAACAACGCGGACCTGAACGTCTCCTTCACGCTCCCCGTGATGCCCGAGGGCCTGACCTCGGACGGCGTGAACTTCCTGAAGAACGCCAAGGAGAACGGCGTCTCCACCGACCTCGTCAACATCATGGCGATGGACTACGGCGGCTCGTACAGCGGCGACATGGGCACCTACGCCGAGCAGGCCGCCACCGCCACGCAGGCGCAGATCAAGTCGGCCCTCGGCCTGTCGGACGCGGCCGCGTGGAAGGCCGTCGCGGTCACCCCGATGATCGGCGTCAACGACGTCACGTCCGAGATCTTCAAGGTCGACGACGCCACGCAGCTCGTCTCCTTCGCCAAGGCGAAGGGCCTGGGCGGTCTGTCGATGTGGTCCGCGACCCGCGACAAGCAGTGCGACGGCGGCGCGAAGAACTACGCGGACCCGACCTGCTCCTCGATCGAGCAGGGCGCGAACGCCTTCCAGAAGGCGTTCGCGGCCTTCAACTAGCCACTGTTCCGCAGGAATACGGGGGACACAGCCCCGGCCGGCGCTCCATGGAGCCCCCCCACCCGGCCGGGGCTGTCACCCGTCTGCTTCTAGGCCTTCGACGACCGCCACTCCTCCGCGTAGTCGTTGAAGATCGCCCGCAGATGGTGGCCGATCTTCAGGTAGTCCAGGTCGTCGAGGTTGGCGAGCGAGACACGCACCGACCACTCGGGGCCCTCGAAGCCGCCGCCGTTGAGGAGCACCACACCCGTCTGCTGGGCGAGGCGGAACAGCGGGTCGATGGGCTCGTACGTCTTCTGGAGGTACGCCGCGAACTCCTCGCCGTGCTCCAGCTGCGCCTGCGCCAGCAGGTCGAGCTCGATGTAGTAGCCGGCCCGGTGCGCGTCCTCGGCGATCTTCATCTGTGAGCCCTCCAGGAGGAGTTGGAGGCGCTGCTGCACGATGGCGCGGATCCGGCGCTTGTACTCCTGGCCCTCCTCCAGCATGTCGAAGAGCGAGAAGACGGCCAGCATGACCTGCTGGGGGAGCGAGAGGCCCGCGGTGTGGTTGAGGGCCACCTGCCGGGAGTCCGCGACCAGCCGGTCGATGAACTTGATCTTCTCGGGCTCCAGGGTGAGCGAGCCGTACCGCTTGTCGAGACGGTCCTTCTCGTCCTGCGGGAGCCGCGCGATCTGCTCGTCGAGGATGTTGTCGTCGTGCAGGCCGATGACGCCGAGGCGCCAGCCGGTGCAGCCGTAGTGCTTCGAGTACGAGTACACGAGCAGCGTGTTGCGGGGGAGGTCCGCGGCGACCGAGCGGAAGCCCTCCACGAACGTGCCGTACACGTCGTCCGTGACGATGAGCAGGTTCGGGTTCTTCGTCGCCACGATGTTCTTCAGCTGGTCGGCGACCCGCTGGGACAGGGCGAGCGACGGCGGGTTGGAGGGGTTGACCAGGCAGACCAGCTTGATCTCGGGGTCCTCGAGCTTGGCGACCTCCTCCTCCGGGTAGCGCCACTCGCGCACGCCCGTCTCGGCGAACATGCTCGCCTCGACGTACGTCACGTCGAACTCGTACGTGTCGAGCTCCGGGATCTCGATGTACGGGGTGAAGACCGGCACCATGAGGGCGATCCTGTCGCCCTTCTTCAGCAGCCCGTTCTTCATGAGCGAGTCGAAGATGTAGCACATGGCGGCGGTGCCGCCCTCGGTCGCGAAGTACGAGAAGTCGCCGGCCGGCGGCTTCTTGTCGAACATCTCGTCCGCGACGTAGCCGCGCACGATCTCCTGCACATGCGTCAGGATGCGGTCCGGGACCGGGTAGTTGTCGCCGATCGAGCTGTCGGTCAGCTCGTGCACGAAGGCGTCCTTGTCGAACCCGAAGCGCTGGATGCCCAACTGCACGCACTGGGCGAGAAGTTCGATGCCGGGCATGTCGGGGTGGCGGCGCACGAAGGCGTCGAAGCGTTCGTACGAGCCCTTCAGCTCGGGCATGCCGCCGAGGTTGTCGGCCGTCCAGACACGGCGCGACTCCTCCAGGGAGAAGTGGCCGAGCGCGTAGAACGCCTCACGGGGTCCGGTGGCCACCCAGTTCGGGTTGCCGCGGCCCGCGTTGAGCATCTGGACGCTGGAGGTGCCCTTCTGCCCGGGCTTGTCGGCCTGCGCCTCCTTGGCCAGGTCGATGAAGATGTTCTTCAGCTCGAAGGGGGAGAGCTGGGCGTACTGCTGGATCTGCTCGCGGGTCAGGGACGTCTTGGGCATGGCTCTTCCTTAGGGCGGGGGAGGTCAGTGCTGGAGGAGGACGATCACGGCGCCCCAGATGGTCAGCAGGACGTTGCCGACGGCGTACGGGATCGTGTAGCCGAGCGTCGGGACCTGCGACCGGGAGGCTTCGTTGATCGCGCCGATGGCCGCGGTGGTGGTCTGGCCGCCGGCCAGGACGCCCATCAGGATGGGGAAGCGGATCTTCTGCACGTAATGGCCGAAGAGGAAGCCGATGATCAGCGGGATCACGGTGGCGACCGCGCCGAACACCAGCAGGCCCCAGCCGGCCTGCGACAGACCCGAGGTGAAGCTCGGGCCCGCGTTGATGCCGACGATCGCGACGAACATGCACAGGCCGAGGGTGTCCATGAACCACTGGGCGCCGGGCGGGACGTTGCCGTACGTCGGGTACTTGCCGCGGATCCAGCCGAAGACCAGGCCCATGATGAGCGCGCCGCCCGAGGTGGACAGCGAGATCGGGACGCCGGAGACGGTCAGGGCGGGGATGCCGAGGCAGCCGCCGAGGAAGATGCCGAGACCGACCCAGATCATGTCGGTCGCGAACGAGGTGGGGACCGGCTTGCCGATCTCCTTGCCCGCCGGGTCCACCAGGCGCTTGGGCCCGGTCAGGACGAGCGTGTCACCGCGCTCGATCTTCGTGGAGAGCCGGTACGGGAACTCGGCGCCGGAGCGGTAGATCTTGTCGATGTAGACGCCGACCATGAACGGCTCGCGCCGCAACTCCGAGACGCTCTTGCCCAGTTGGGCCTTCTCGGAGGCGACGACGTGCAGTGACTCGGTCTGGTAGCCGAGCAGTTCGACGTCGTCGGTCTCCATGCCGATGTGCGTACGGGCGTCGTAGTCGACGAGCGAACCGCGCAGCGCGCTCAGCGCGACGACGTCGCCCTCGCGCAGCACCGTCTGCTGGGTGTGGTCGAGGATCTGCCCGTCGCGGCGCACGCGCGTGAGGTAGATGCGGTGGCCGAGCTGCTGCTGTTGCTGCTCGAAGTCCTCGATCGTGCGGCCGACGATGTCGGGACGCTGGATCGTGTAGGCCCGCAGCACGACCTCGTAGTAGCCCTCGTGGAGGTCGGGGTCGGAGTCGGGGGCGTCCAACTCCTTGGCCATGATGGCCGATTCGGCGGCGAGGTCCTTCTTGTAGAGCTTCGGCAGGATGTTCGCGAGGAGCATCGCGCACAGGATCGTGCCCAGCGGGTACGTCACCGCGTAGCCGATGGCGACGAGGTTCTCCTCGCTCTTGGCCGCGTCCGCGGAGAGCCCCGGCAGGGTGCCGATGGCGTCCTGCGCGACACCGATCACGGCGGACTGGGTGAGGGCCCCGCCGAGGAGTCCGGCCGACAGACCGGGCCCGTAACCGAGCATCGAGGCGAAGACCCAGCAGATCAGCAGGCCGGAGACGCACACGACGATGGCGTTCAGGACCTGCGGCAGGCCGTCCTTCTTCAGGCCGCGGAAGAACTGCGGGCCGACCTTGTAGCCCAGGGCGAACAGAAACATGATGAAGAACAGGCTCTTCACCGTGCCGTCGATCTGGACCTTGGACCAGGAGCCGAGCAGCAGGCCCGCGACGAGACAGCCGGTGACGGCGCCGAGCGCGATGGCCTTGTAGCGGATCTTCCCCAACAGGAACCCGAAGGCGACCGTGATGAAGACCAGGAGCTCCGGATAGGGCTGGAAGATGTTCCGGTTGAGGAAGTCGATCATGCCGTGGACCGCCCTCTCAGTGTCCGAGTACGCCGACGAGCACGGGGCCCGTCAGGGGGAGCAGGAAGTTGGAGAGGGCGTAGGTGATCGTGTAGCCGAGCATCGGCACCGATGACTGCGCCACCTGGGTGACCGCGGTGATCGCGGGGGTCGAGCACTGCTGTCCCGCGATGGCTCCGATCAGGAGCGGCTTCTCGATCTTCAGGAGCTTGCGTCCGACGATCAGTGAGATCGTCGCGGGGATCAGCACCATCGCGATCCCGGCGAACGGCAGCAGTGCCCCGTACTCCTTGAGCAGCGGCCATGCCTGCGGCCCCGACACCAGACCCGTGCAGGCGATGAAGACCGCGAGGCCCATGTCCTTGATGGTCGAGGCGGCCTGCGGCGGGAACGCGCCGAAGGTCTGCGAGCGCGAGCGGAACCAGCCGAAGAGCAGGCCCGAGATCAGACAGCCGCCGCCCGTGCCGAGCGACAGCGGCACGTCGCCGAAGGTCACGACGATCTGGCCGAGCAGCGAACCGGCCGCGATGCCCAGCCCGAGGTAGATGAAGTCGGTGGCGTCGTTCTTGACGACCGAGCCGATCTTCGCGACGAGCTTGTTCAGGCCGGACCGTGCGCCCACCAGGGTGAGGACGTCGCCGCGGTGCAGGACCGTGTCGCCGGTGGCGGGCAGGTCGTTGTCGCCGCGCGTGATGTCGGTGACGTAGACGCCGTCCCGGTAGAACTCGGGGTTCGCCTTCTGCAGCGCGTCCACCGTCATGCCGTCGACCGACTTGTCGGTGAGCGAGACCTCCCGGCTGGCCAGCGGCGAGTCGAGGCCGGGCACGCCCGGCGTCTCGGGGCCGATGAGCCGTCCCACCTCGATGACGTTGGCCCGGCGGCCGACGAGCAGCACCAGGTCCGACAGCGTGAGTTCGAGCTCCGGTGTGACGTCGAGGACCTTGCTGCCGCGCTTGACGGACTCGACCGTGATGCGGTCATGGACACCCGCCTGGAGGTCCCCGACGGTCCGGCCGTCGGCGGTGGTCACCAGATACGTACGGCCCACCATGCCGGGCAGGGCGGGCCGCTCGTCCGACTCCAGGCTGCCCCGGCTGCGCGTGCGCTCCCACAGCTCACGGGCGGCGTCGCGCAGGTTGATGCGCATCATCATCGGCATGATCTGGCTCGTGTAGAGCACGATCGTGATCAGGCCGAAGAGATAGCAGACCGTGTACGCGGTGGCCACGTTGCCCTGGTACTCGGAGATCTGTGCGGCGGTCAGGTTCGTCAGCTTGCCGATGGACTCGGTCGCCGTACCCACCACCGCCGACTCGGTGGCCGCGCCGGCCAGGATGCCGGAGGCCGTGCCGACGTCGAGGTCGAACCACTTGGCGAGCCCGAAGGCGATGCCGAGGACGCAGACCAGCTCGATCCCGCAGAGCACGAAGAAGCGCAGGGACTTCTTGTTGAGGTTGCGGAAGAACTGGGGCCCGGCCATGTAGCCGAGCGCGAAGATGAACAGCGCGAAGAACACCGTCTTCACGTCGCCGGAGACCTCGGCCTTGGTCCAGGCGCCGAGGAGCAGCGAGACGATCAGGGTGCCGCAGATGCCGCCCAGCGTGAGTGGCCCCACACGCAGCTTCCCGACGAGATAGCCGAGTGCGAGGCTCGCGAACAGGACGAGCTCGGGATGGTCCTTGAGTACGCCCATGGGCCCTCAGAACCGCTCAAGTGTGGCGATAGTGGACATAGCGGAAAAATAAGGGCCGGTACGCCGCATCGCCACGCGACGTACCGGCCCTCCCCCCGTGGGCTATTCGGCGGCGGGCAGCCCCCCGCTGCGCGCGACCTGGGAGTACCAGGCGGCGCTCGACTTGGGGATGCGGGCCTGCGTCTCGTAGTCGACGTAGACCGCTCCGAACCGCTTGCCGTACCCGTACGCCCACTCGAAGTTGTCGAGCAGCGACCACAGGAAGTACCCGCGCACATCGGCGCCCCGGTCGATGGCCTCGCGGATCGCGGCGAGGTGCAGATGCAGATAGCGCACCCGCTCCGGGTCGTGCACCTGCCCGTCGACGACGACGTCCTCGTACGCGGCGCCGTTCTCCGTCACATACAGCGGCACGCCCGGCGCCTGCGCCGTGTAGTCCAGCAGCAGGTCGGTCAGACCGGTCGCGTCCACCGGCCAGTTCATGGCGGTGACCTCGTCGTTCGCGTGGTGGAAGGCGATGTCCTCGGAAGCCGGCCACGGCGAGTGCTCGCTCGCGCCGTGCCCGTCGAGGCGTGGCCCGTCCTCCTCCGGGCGGGCGGCCGAGACGACGGCGGGCGTGTAGTAGTTCAGGCCGATGAAGTCGAGCGGCTGGTGCGCGACGGCGGTGTCCCCGTCGCGCACGAACGACCAGTCCGTGAGCCGCGCCGTGTCGTCGATCAGGTCCTGCGGGTAGGCGCCCTTGAGCAGCGGCCCGGTGAAGACGCGGTTGGCGAGCGCGTCGATACGGCGCTTCGCGTCCAGGTCGGCCGGGGCGTCGGTGAGCGCCCGCACCACGCTCGGGTTGAGGCTGATCCCGATGTCCGCGCGGGCCGGCAGCACGTCGCGCAGCGCCTGCACGGCGAGGCCGTGCCCGAGGTTGAGGTGGTGCGCGGCGCGCAGGGCGGCGGCCGGGTCGGTGCGGCCCGGGGCGTGCACGCCGGAGCTGTAGCCCAGAAAAGCGCTGCACCAGGGCTCGTTGAGCGTCACCCACTGCTCGACCCGGTCGCCGAGCGCCTCGCCGACGAGCCCCGCGTACTCCGCGAACCGGTACGCGGTGTCCCGCTCGGGCCAGCCGCCCGCGCTCTCCAGCTCCTGCGGCAGGTCCCAGTGGTACAGGGTCACCACGGGCTTGATCCCGTGCCCGAGCAGCTCGTCGACGAGCCCGCGGTAGAAGTCGAGCCCGCGCTGCACGGCGGGCCCGCGCCCGGTCGGCTGCACGCGCGGCCAGGCCACGGAGAAGCGGTACGCGGTCAGGCCCAGGTCCGCCATGAGCCGTACGTCGTCGCGCCAGCGGTGGTAGTGGTCGACGGCGACGTCTCCGGTGTCGCCGTTGTGCACCTTGCCCGGGGTGTGGCTGAACGTGTCCCAGATCGACGGCGTCCGCCCGTCCTCCGCGACGGCACCTTCGATCTGGTACGCGGCGGTGGCCGACCCCCACAGGAACCCTGCGGGGAAGCGGGTGAGTGGGGCGGGGGCGGTGGTGGTGGCGGTGCCCGTGTTGTTGGTGGTGGTCATAGGAGCGCTCCCATGGTTGTGCGGAGAGGACGATGTGGGTTGAGCGGGGTGGGGTGGGCCGGGGTGGGCGCGGGCGCGTCTGCCGGGTGGGGGCGCGTCGGCGGGTACGGGTTGCGTCGTGGCTGGTCGCGCAGTTCCCCGCGCCCCTGAAATGCAGACGCTTCGCGTCGCATTTCCCCGAGAGATGCGGAGCATCTCCAGGGGCGCGGGGCTGTGTCATGAGCGGCTCCGCCGCGGGGCGCGACCAGCCCCCACCGGACGGTCAGCCGCCCAAGAACCCCAGGCCTACGACGCGTTGGCGCACACCCGCCCGGCGGAGCCCGCAGCACCCCCCTCCGGCGCTGCGGAACCGCCGGACCGACGGCGACGGGCCCGAGGGGCTACCCCTTGACGGCGCCCTGCATGATGCCGCCCACGATCTGCTTGCCGAACAGCAGGAACGCGATGAGCAGCGGCAGCGTCCCGAGCAGCGCACCGGCCATGATCACCGAGTCGTCCGGGATGTACCCCGTGCCCAGCTGGTTCAGGGCGACCTGCACCGTCGGGTTCTCGGCGTTGAGCGCGATGATCGGCCACAGGAAGTCGTTCCAGGCCATGACGAACGTCAGCAGACCGAGCACGGCCATCGCCGGCCGCGCCGCCGGGAAGACGACGTGCCACACGACCCGCAGACTGCTCGCCCCGTCCACGCGCGCGGCCTCGATGAGCTCGGTCGGCAGCGCACCTACCAGGTACTGCCGCATGAAGAACGTACCGAAGGCGCTGACCAGGGTCGGCAGGATGACCGTCTGGAGCTGGTTGGCCCAGCCCAGGTTCGACATCCACAGGTACAGCGGCACGACCGCGAGCTGCGGCGGCACCATCATCGTGCCGATGGTGAGCAGGAGCAGCAGGTTGGAGAACTTGAACTTCAGCTTGGCGAAGGCGAATCCGGCCAGCGTGGAGAAGAGGACGGTGCCGACGGTGATGGCCGACGCGACGAGGATCGTGTTGACCATCGCGGTCCCCATCCCCGCCTCGTTCCACGCCCGTTCGAGGTTCTTGAACAGGTTGCCGCCGATCCAGAACGGCGGCGGGGTCTGCGCGAGCCGCGCGTTGGTGCGCGAGGCCGCGACCACCGTCCACAGCAGCGGCGCCAGCGACACCAGGGCGAACAAGGACAGGAAGACGTACGTGAGGGGACCGGCGTGCAGGTGCTTGCCCGCGCCCATCACACGGCGCCGGCCGCCCGGCGCGACCGGCGCGGCCACCTGGGTCACCGTCACATCAGTGGTGGTCATTGGGACTTCCTCAGCCGTCGGGAGATCAGCATGTTGATCGCGGCGATGACCAGCAGGATCAGGAACATCGACCAGGCGATGGCGGAGGCCTTGCCCAGGTTGCCGATCATCCAGCCCTGGTCGTACATGTAGAGACCGAGCGTCTGGTACTGGTGCTCGGACCCGCCCTTGGAGCCGCTGACGCCGCCGAACAGCAGTGGTTCGCCGAACAGTTGGGTCGCTCCGATGGTCGAGACGACCACCGTGAACAGGATCGTCGGACGCAGCATCGGAATGGTCACGTGCCGGAACTGCTGCCAGCGGTTGGCGCCGTCGAGCGCCGCCGACTCGTAGAGGTCCGCCGGGATGGCCTGCATCGCGGCGAGGTAGATCAGCGCGTTGTATCCGGTCCACCGCCAGATCACGATCGAGGAGATCGCGAACTGTGAACCCCAGTCGGATTCCTTCCAGTTGACCGGGTCGAGCCCGATCAGGTCGAAGGCCCAGTTGATCATGCCGTTCTCGGGCGCGTACATCAGGGCGAAGACCAGCGTCGCCGCCGCCACCGAGGTCGCGTACGGGGTCAGCATCACGACGCGCCACAGAGTCGAGCCGCGCAGCCGGTAGTTGAGCATGTGCGCGAGCCAGATCGCCACCGCCAGCTGCGGCACCGTCGAGATCAGGCCGATGCTGAACGTGTTCTTGAGGGCGTTCCAGAAGAAGTCCGACGAGAACAGGTTCGTGTAGTTGTCGAGCCCGGCCCAGGTCTGGGTGTCGAGCGACGACAGCTGCACGTTGTGCAGCGAGTACCAGGCGGTGTAGAGCAGCGGCACCAGCGAGAAGGCGCCGAAGACGATGAAGAACGGGGAGATGAACGCGTACGGCGACGCCTTCATGTCCCAGCGGTACAGCCGGCGGCGCCACGAGTCAGGAGCCTTGGCCGGACCGCGACCGTGAGTACCGCGGGCCGCGCCCTCCTTGTCGGAGGGCGCGGCTTCGGCACTCGACGCGGTCTGCGCGAGAGCCTCTTTGGACACGGTCACTGGCCGAGCACGTCCTCGATCTCCTTGGACGCGGCGTCCCAGCCCTGCTTGGGCGACTTGCCCTTCTGCTCGACCTGGAGGATGCCGATGTCAGTGATCGCGGTGTTGATCGGCTGGTCCTTGATGCCGAAGTACTGCGACGGGATGGTCTTCGCCGACTCGGAGAAGATCTGCGTCAGCGGAGCGCCCGAGAAGTACGCGGCCGTCTCGGCCTTCGGCTTCAGCGAACCGTACGCGGACGGCGTCGACGGGAAGCTCGCCTGCTTCGCGAAGACCTTCGCCTGCTGCTCGGGAGCGGTCAGCCACTTCGCGAAGGCGATGGCCTCCTTCTGGTGCTTGCTCGCCGTCGGCACACCGAGGAACGAACCGCCCCAGTTGGCCGCGGTCGGCGCCGCCGCCACGTCCCACTTGCCGGCGCCGGCGGTGCCGGACTTCGTCTGGATGTAGCCGATCATCCACGCGGGGCAGGCGACGCTGGCGAACGAGCCGTTCGCGTAACCCTGGTCCCACGACTTGTCGAACTGCTTCAGCTTCGCCGACATGTCACTGGTCGCCACCTCCATGGCGACGTCCCAGGACTTCTTCACACCCTCGGACTTGTCCCAGTCGACCGTGGTCTCGTCCTTGTAGTAGCGCTCGGCCTCGCCGCCCAGGGCCGCGTTGTAGACCGAGGACGCCGAGTCCACGAACTTGGTGCCCTTGGGCGCCTTCTTCATGTACTGCTTGCCCAGGTCGACGTACTTGCTCCAGTCGCCCTTCCACTGCGCGGCGAGCTTGGCGCGGTCGGTCTCCAGACCGGCCTTCTTGAACAGGTCCTTGCGGTAGCAGATCGCCATCGGGCCGATGTCCGTGCCGAGCCCGATGGTCTTGCCGTCCTTGGTGGTGGCCTGCTTCAGCTTCCAGTCCAGCCACTGGGACTTGTCGACCTCCTTGCCCAGGTCGACGAACTTGGAGGCCTGCGTCTGGACCGCGTCGGTGATGTTGCCGATCTCGATCGCCTGCACGTCGTCGGTGCCGGACCCGGCCTGGAGACGGGTGACCGTCTTGGGCCAGTAGACGTCGGTACGGGTGGTGACGTTCTCCTTGATGGTGATGTCCGGGTGGAGCTTCATGTACTCGTCGTACAGACCGGACTGCTTGTACCCGAAGGTGCCGAAGGTGCCGATGGTGAGGGTGGTCTTGCCACCGCCGCCGGCGCCTCCGCTCGTGCCTCCCTCGTCGCCGTCCGAGTCATCGCTCGCGCAGCCGGCGAGCAGCCCCGTGGCCAGGGCGGCGACGACCGCGAAGGTCATCGCGCGTCGGGACGTTCGGGCAGTCGTGCGCATTGCGTCCTCCAAAGTGCTCAATTGCTCTGAAGTGCCAAACCCCGGCCAACTGCCTTACTGGGCCCGTTCGTTCTTCGTGCGGCTCGGGCGGGGAACGTGCGGCTTCTGTATGCGTCCACTAGGGTGGGAGCGCTCCCATCCGTGATGTGTTGAAGAGTCGTCGCTCGGCTCATGGGTGTCAAGAGACCGGGCAGCGACAAGTTGCTGCGGTTATCGGGCTGTTAGATTCCGCGTGAGACTTGGGGAGGTAGGAGTCATGGCGGCTCGCGGCACTCACGGCAGGCGTCCGACCCTTGAGGAGGTCGCGGCCCGGGCGGGCGTCGGCCGGGGCACGGTCTCCCGGGTGATCAACGGATCGCCGCGGGTCAGCGACCGTACGCGCGCGGCGGTCGAGGAGGCCGTGGCCGAGCTCGGCTACGTGCCCAACACCGCGGCCCGGGCCCTCGCCGCCAACCGCACGGACTCCATAGCGGTGGTCGTCCCCGAGGCCGAGTCCCGGTTCTTCTCCGAGCCGTACTTCTCCGGCATGGTCGGCGGCGTCGGCATGGCCCTCGCCGAGACCAACCTGCAACTTCTGCTCACCTTCGCCCGCGGCGAGCGCGAACAGGACCGCCTCGCCGCCTACCTCGCCGCCCACCGCGTCGACGGCGTCCTGCTGGTCTCCGTGCACGCCGACGACCCGCTCGCCGACCGTCTCCTCCAGATGGACATCCCGACCGTCATCAGCGGCCCGCGCTCGGCCGACGAGCCGCTGCCCTCGGTCGACACCGACAACTACGCGGGCGCCCGCTCCGCCGTCGAGCATCTGATCTCCCGCGGCCGCCGCTCCGTCGCCATCATCACGGGCCCGCTCGACGTGTACGGCGCCCAGCGGCGACTCGCCGGATACGAGGACGAACTGGGCGCGGGCGGATTCGCGTACGACGAGAAATTGGTCGCCTACGGGGACTTCACCGAGGAGGGCGGCCGGCGGTGCATGAGTGATCTTCTTGAACGCAGCCCCGGCCTCGACGCCGTCTTCGTCTGCTCCGACCTGATGGCCTCGGGCGCCCGCCAGGCGCTGCGCAAGGCGGGCCGGCGGATCCCGGACGACGTTGCCCTGGTCGGCTTCGACGACTCGATGATCGCCCGCCACATGGAGCCGGGCCTGACCAGCGTGCGCCAGCCCACCCGGGACATGGGCCGCGCCATGACGGGGCTGCTCCTGGACGAGATCGCGCTGGCCGCCGAGGGCAAGCGCTCCTCGGTCCGCCGCGGCGCCGAGCGGCATCTGGTGCTCCCCACGGAGCTGGTGATCCGCGCGTCCTCGTGAGTGACGGGTTCATGTCCCGCGGACGGAAACGCCGAAGGCCCCGGTTCTCCCGAACCGGGGCCTTCGATCATTCAGGGTGAGTGACGGGACTTGAACCCGCGGCCACCTGGACCACAACCAGGTGCTCTACCAACTGAGCTACACCCACCATGTCCGGTCTTTTGTCGTTCTTCCGACCGGCCGAGAAAAAGTGTACAGGGTCCGAAGGGGTGCTCGCGCCCACCTTTTCCGTGGGCTCCCCGGACCCCGTACACACGGGCTTGAGCAGGGACTTTGCAGGGACCGTGCGGGGACTACTCCGAGGCTTCCGCGGGCAGGACGTACTTCTTCGCGATCGCCTTCGCGGTGTCCGAGTCCGGGCCCGGCTGCGGGACGAAGACCGCCTCGCGGTAGTAGCGCAGCTCCGCGATGGACTCGCGGATGTCGGCGAGGGCCCGGTGGTTGCCGTTCTTCTCCGGACTGTTGAAGTACGCCCTCGGGTACCAGCGCCGGGCCAGTTCCTTGACCGAGGACACATCGACGATCCGGTAGTGGAGGTACTCCTCCAGCGTCGGCATGTCACGCAGCAGGAATCCGCGGTCGGTGCCGACCGAGTTCCCGCACAGCGGGGCTTTGCCCGCGTCCTTGACGTGTTCACGTACGTAAGCCAGGACCTGCTCCTCGGCGTCCGCGAGCGTCGTGCCGCCCGCCAGCTCGTCGAGGAGACCCGAGGCGGTGTGCATGGTGCGCACCACCTCGGGCATCTGCTCCAGGGCCTCGTCCGGCGGGCGGATCACGATGTCCACACCGTCGCCGAGTACGTTCAGCTCCGAGTCGGTGACCAGTGCGGCCACCTCGATGAGCGCGTCGTTCGCCAGCGAGAGTCCGGTCATCTCGCAGTCGATCCACACCATGCGATCGTTCATGCGGCCAACCCTACGGGTCGGACCTCTCCGCTGGCAGACGACGGCGTCAGCTCCGTGCTTCGGTTGAACGCTCCTGCGACGCTCCTACGGTGCCGTGCGCGGCCCCGGCAGGCTCGCCCGGCCGGGTGCGAACGCCTCCGAGTGCTGCCCGGCACCCTCCGCGTGCCCGGTCGGTCCGGTCGGCCCGGTCGGCATCGAGGCCGCGGGGGCGCCCAGCGCCGAGGCGGCGGCGGTGCGCCGGGACTGGGCCGGTACCGGCCCGGGGGCCGGGGTCTCGGGGCCCTGCACCTGTGCGATCTCGACGGGCTTGTCGGACTTCCCGTTGGCCCCCGGGTTGTCGCCCGGCTGCGGCCTGCGCGCCCGGTACGCCGCCCGGTACGCGGCCGGGGACGAGCCGAGCTGGCGCCGGAAGTGTCCGCGCAGCGCGACGGGGGAGCGGAACCCGCAGCGCCCGGCCACCTCGTCGACCGAGTAGTCGGAGGTCTCCAGGAGCCGCTGGGCCTGCAGCACCCGCTGCGTGATCAGCCACTGGAGCGGGGCGGACCCCGTCAGCGACCGGAAGCGGCGGTCGAAGGTGCGGCGGCTCATATAGGCGCGGGCGGCCAGCGTCTCCACGTCGAACTGCTCGTGGAGGTGCTCCAGGGCCCAGGCGACGACCTCGGCCAGCGGGTCCGCGCCGATCTCCTCCGGTAAAGACCGGTCGAGGTAGCGCTCCTGGCCGCCGCTGCGGCGCGGCGGGACCACCAGGCGGCGGGCGAGCGCTCCGGCCGCCTCGTTGCCGTGGTCCGTGCGCACGATGTGCAGGCACAGGTCGATACCGGCCGCGGTGCCGGCGCTGGTGAGCACGTCGCCGTCGTCGACGAAGAGCTCGCGCGGGTCCACATGGACCGACGGGTAGCGCTTGGCGAGCGTCGGCGCGTACATCCAGTGCGTGGTCGCCGGGCGGCCGTCGAGGAGACCGGCGGCGGCGAGCACGAACGCGCCGGTGCACAGGCCCACGATGCGGGCGCCCTCCTCGTGCGCGCGGCGCAGCGCGTCGAGGGCCTCTTCCGGCGGTGGTGAGGTGATCGACCGCCAGGCGGGAACGACGACCGTGCCTGCCCGCGCGATCGCCTCCAGGCCGTGCGGCGCGGTGAGTTCAAGCCCTCCGGTGGTCCGCAGCGGTCCCTCTTCGCCGGCGCACACCAGCAGCCGGTAACGAGGAACTCCCGCGTCCTGGCGGTCGATTCCGAACACGGAGAGCGGAATGGAACTTTCGAAGATGGGTCCGCCGCTGAACAGCAGCACCGCGACGATCTCTCGTCGCCGCCTGCCTGCCAGCTTGCGAGCCGCCGCCTCCGGCGCAGTGGTGGAGTCGTGGCTCATCCTGCTAAGCCCCCCTCGGTGATCGCGGCTCCCTCAATACTTTGACGGGCTGTTCGCTCCTGCACGTTTCCCCTCGGTCCTGCACGAAGTCCCCCGCCGCCTACTGATCAGACAGTCATGATCGAATCTACTGTGTCCCGTGGTGCCGTCGTGACCAGTTAAAGACCTGGCACATTGTCGACATGGCAACTTGGCGTGAAGCATTCGATCACGAAGCGTTGCACTCACGGGCGTTGCTGGGAAGTACGCCTTGACTCAGTGGCCGGTCCCCGTAGGGTGCGCCGGCCTTTTGTGGTCCTTTCGGCCCTGGTGGAACGGGGGTTGGGGGCGGTGAACCACAAGGGAGGCGGCCCTGGCCGAAGTTGGCTGAAAATCTACGGGGTAGTGCGCGGAAACCGGTCAGTCGACCGGCGCACCACGACCGGCCCGGTGTCCGCCCCTGTGCGCCCCCGAACCGGTCCTGCCGTGCCGGCCACGATGGGGGCAGCACTGTTCACTGTGCAACCGTGCGGCGCCGCGTTCGGACTGGCGGAGCAGGACCCGGCAGACCGCGGTCACGGCGGCGAGCCCCAGGGCCGAGCCGGCGGCGCCCGCGGCCGAGCTGCCGTACCCGACGAGCACGAGCGGCACCAGGACGCAGCTGAACGCCGCCCAGCGCACCACATCGCTCGCCCCTTCGGAACCCACGGGTGGCGCGTGTTCGGCGTGAGCGGTCGCCCGCGTGTGCGACTCGGGCGCGCGGGCGGGCGCCGGAATGCTCCGGCGTGCGGTGGTCGGATGGTGCGCTGTGGTCGGTCCGGGCACGGAATGCTCCCTGGTTCTCCCTGGGTCGTGGCGGTCGGGAGTTCAACGCGCGGCATGCGCCCCGGTCACCCGATCCGCCCCGGACGGGCCCACAAGGGTGCGCAAACCGCCTGTACGGGGCAGCAACCATTGCCATACGGGCACGGCCTCGTGCATGCTCCCCTGAACGCTGCGGAGCGCACGTACGTACAGGCCTGAGCGTGGGCCGGAGTCTGGGCAGAGGAGGAGTGTCGCCGTACCCTTGGGGGTATGGGGTTGGGAAGATGATTCCCGGACACAGCTCCGCCGATCATTAGTCGTCCCCTCATACGAGGCCCACGAGGTACACGCCGAGACACTCATGGCCGGTCACGAATTCACCGAACCCGAAGGCCGCAAGCGGCAGGTCGCCGACCCCACGGTGACCCCCCAGGCGGCGGAAGAACCACGTCACGCCTGCGACCCCGCGTTCAAGCACGGCGTCGTCGTCGGTTTCGACGGCTCCATGTCGAGCGAGCGCGCGCTGGCCTACGCGATCGGCATGGCCCATCGCTCGGGCTCGGGCCTGATCATCGTGCACGTGGCCAACAGGCTGCCGACGACGGTGTGGGCGGGGTGCGAGCCGCCGGTCTTCGTCGACGTCCCCGACCACAGGACCGAGGTGCTCGGGCTCGAACTGGCCTGCGCGGAGTACCTGTCCGAGGTGCCCTGGATCCTCGTCGAGCGCGGCGGTGACATCTGCCACGAGCTGGAGGAGGTCGGCCGCGAGTACTCCGCCGACGCCATCGTGGTCGGGTCGACGCACGGGCTCGTGGGGCGGATCTTCGGCTCGGTGGCGGGCCGGCTCGCGCGGCGGGCGCAGCGGCCCGTCGTTGTCATTCCGTAACGGGTCCTCGCCCCAGGTGAGACGCGCCTGACGGTTCTTCAACTTGCGGGCGGGGTACGGCCGTTCCCGCTCCGGTGAATTCACGCCCGATGGATAAATCTACTCGTGCGTAGAGGTGGTTTGTGCCCTTGTGAAGGGTACATACCGGTCGCCGGGCCCGCACGACAACGGCACGACAGCGGCACGGCACCAGCACAGCACCCGCACTTTGCACGAAGGGAGCCCGCTGTGGACAACGACGTCTCCGCGGGAAGCGCCTCTACCGTCTCGACTCTCGGCCAACTCGCCCTGGGACTCACGCTGTTGGCCTTCGGCCTCGGGCACACCCAGGTGATCGACGGCGTGACGGCCGCCAACGCCGTCTCCATCGCGACCTACGTGGGCGGCATCGCCCTCTTCGTCGCCGGTCTGCTCGCCCTGCGCTCCAGCGAGGGTGACGGCTTCACCGGTACGGCCTTCGCCGGGCTCGGTGCCTTCTGGTTCACCTGGGGCGTCGCCTCGGACGACCCCGTCTCCGCGAACGCGGCGGGGCTCTTCCTGCTCCTCTTCGCACTGCTCGCGCTCAGCCTGACACTCGGCTCCGCCGGGTCGGACGTCTTCACGCGCGGCACGTACGCGGCGCTGTTCGTGGCGCTGGTGCTGCTCGCGGTCGCCGCGTTCGGTGACACCGACTCCCTCGCCAAGGCCGGCGGCTGGTTCGCCGCGGTGGGCGGTCTCCTCGCCTGGTACGGGGCCACGGCCTCGATGGCGGGGCTGCCGACGGCACTGCCCGGACGCGCTGCCGGCCGGGGGGTGACGGCCACCGGCTGACAGCCAAGCGGGCCGGGGTAATGGGCGACCCCGGCCCTTCGGGAACGGGTCCCTCTGTGCTCGGTGGCACACGGAGGGACCCGTTCGTCGTGGCTGGGCGCGCCCCGCGGCGGAGCCGCCGGCCGATACAGCCCCGCGCCCCTACTCGACCGTGACCGACTTCGCCAGGTTGCGCGGCTTGTCGATGTCGCGGCCGAGGGCCAACGCCGTGTGGTAGGCGAGGAGTTGGAGCGGGATGCCCATGAGGATCGGGTCCAGCTCGTCCTCGTTCTTCGGGACGACGATCGTGCGGTCGGCCTTCTCCTGCTCCTGGTGGGCGACGGCCAGGATGCGGCCGGAGCGGGCCTTGATCTCCTCCATCGCGGCGCGGTTCTTCTCCAGCAGGTCGTCGTCGGGGACGATCGCGACCGTGGGGAGCGCGGGCTCGATGAGGGCCAGCGGGCCGTGCTTCAGCTCGGAGGCCGGGTAGGCCTCGGCGTGGATGTACGAGACCTCCTTCAGCTTCAGGGACGCCTCGCGGGCCACCGGGTAGCCCCGGACGCGGCCGATGAACATCATCGAGCGGGCGTCCGCGTACTCCTCGGCGATCTTCTTGATCTCCGCTTCCTGGTCCAGGATCGCGGTGATCTGGGCGGGGAGCTTGCGCAGGCCCTCGATGATGCGCTTGCCGTCCGCGACGGACAGGTCGCGGATGCGGCCCAGGTGCAGGGCGAGCAGCGCGAAGGCGACCGTCGTGTTCGTGAAGCACTTGGTGGAGACGACGCAGACCTCGGGGCCCGCGTGGACGTAGACACCCGCGTCGGACTCGCGGGCGATCGCCGAGCCGACGACGTTCACGACGCCGAAGACGCGGGCGCCCTTGCGCTTGAGCTCCTGGACGGCGGCCAGCACGTCGTACGTCTCACCGGACTGGGAGACCGCGATGTACAGCGTGTCGGGGTCGACCACCGGGTTGCGGTAGCGGAACTCGGAGGCCGGCTCGGCGTCCGCGGGGATGCGGGCCAGCTCCTCGATCATCTGGGCGCCGATCAGGCCGGCGTGGTACGAGGTGCCGCAGCCGAGGATCTTCACGCGGCGCACGGAGCGGGCCTCGCGGGCGTCCAGGTTCAGGCCACCGAGGTGCACGGTGGAGAAGCGGTCGTCGATGCGGCCGCGCAGCACGCGGTCCACGGCGTCGGCCTGCTCGAAGATCTCCTTGTGCATGTACGTGTCGTGGCCGCCCATGTCGTACGAGGCGGCCTCCCACTCCACGGTCGTCGGGGACGCCGTCGTGCGGGTGCCCTCCGTGGTGTACGTACGGAAGTCGTCGGCCTTCAGGGTCGCCATCTCGCCGTCGTCGAGGGTGACGATCTGGCGGGTGTGGGAGACGAGGGCCGCGATGTCGGAGGCGACGAACATCTCCTTGTCGCCGATGCCGAGGACGACCGGCGAGCCGTTGCGGGCCACGACGATGCGGTCCGGGAAGTCGGCGTGCAGGACGGCGATGCCGTACGTGCCCTCGATGAGGCGCAGCACCTCGCGGACCTTGTCCTCGAGGTCGGTCTGCTGCGAGCGGGCGATGAGGTGGGTGAGGACCTCGGTGTCCGTCTCGGAGAGGAACTCGACGCCCTCGGCGGTGAGCTTGGCGCGCAGGTCGGAGGCGTTGTCGATGATGCCGTTGTGGACGACGGCGACCTTGTTGTCGCCCGACATGTGCGGGTGCGCGTTCTCGTCGGAGGGGGCGCCGTGGGTGGCCCAGCGGGTGTGGGCGATGCCGGTCGTGCCCTTGAAGCGGGCCGGGACCTTGGCCTCCAGGTCGCGGACGCGGCCCTTCGCCTTGACCATCTTCAGACCGGTCGACTTGGGGCTGGTGATGACCACGCCCGCCGAGTCGTAACCGCGGTACTCCAGGCGCTGGAGCCCCTCCAGGAGGAGCGGCGCGACGTCACGCCTGCCGATGTAGCCGACAATTCCGCACATAAGTGTTGAGAGTCCCCTCTGTTCAACCGTGGACGGATCAGCCGTAGACGATGCGGCGCAGTTGCCGGAGCGAGAGCTCCGGCGGCGCCACCGCCCGGTACCGCAGTTCCGTCGTGATCTGTTCGAAGATCTTCGCGTTCACCAGGCCCTGACCCTGGAGCTCGCGATGGCGGCGGCGGACGTAGTCCTCCGCCGACTCGTCGAAGTAGGCGAGCACGTCCTGGATCACCCGCAGCGCCTCGCCCCGGTTCAGGGCAGTGCTGCGTGTCAGGTGATCGACAAGTTCCTCGTGCACCCGGTAGATCCTGGGGGACGGCGGAGCCTTTCGCAAGAATCCTGCCCGATATCGGGCAAGGGTCACAGGGTCGTGACAGAGTCCGGGGCCGTCGGGGCGGAGGTGGACCGGGCTTGGAACGGGCCATGCCGCTTGTTCGAGCCCTGTTCACCCGGTGTATCCGGGCCGGATGGATGCCCCAAGCACCTTTCCGGCCATGGACATCCCACGCATGGGCGTACCCGACGCCCTGGCCGGCCGAAGCCTGGCCGAGCAGCACGAGTACCTGCGCAGCACGTTCTCCCGCCGCACCCTGGTGCGCGGCGGCGCCGTCACCCTCGGCGCGGTCGCGGGCGGCGTCTTCGTGCCCGGCGCCGCGCAGGCCGCCGCGCCCGCCGCCTCGCCGACGGTGAGCAACGCGGCCGCCGAGCACGTCGACGGCGCGCTGGTCGCACCCTTCGGCCGGCACCTCTCGTACGGCGACGACGCGCGCACCGGGATGACCGTGTCCTGGCAGGTGCCGGTCGCCGTGAAGAACCCGTTCATCCGGATCGGCGCGCACGCCGGCGACCTGTCGCGGAAGATCCCGGCGGAGATCCGCGCCCTGTACACCCCGGCCGGCGTCGGAACGAGCGCCGACCACACCCAGTACTACGTGCACGCCAAGCTGACCCACCTCAAGCCCGGCAGGACGTACTACTACGGCGTCGGCCACCAGGGCTTCGACCCGGCGTCGCCGAGGTTCGCGGGCACCATCGGCACCTTCACCACCGCGCCGTCCCGCGCGCAGCGCTTCACCTTCACCGCCTTCGGCGACCAGGGCGTCAGCTACCACGCGCTCGCCAACGACAGCCTGATCCTCGCCCAGGGCCCCGCCTTCCACCTGCACGCCGGTGACATCGCGTACGCGGACCCGTCCGGGCAGGGGAAGACCACGGACACCTTCGACTCGCGCATCTGGGACCAGTTCCTCGCGCAGACCGAGTCAGTCGCCAAGTCCGTTCCGTGGATGGTCAGTTACGGCAACCACGACATGGAGGCCTGGTACTCGCCGAACGGCTACGGCAGCCAGGAGGCCCGCTTCGCGCCGCCCGCCAACGGGCCCGACCCGAAGAACCTGCCGGGCGTCTACTCCTTCGTGCACGGCAACACCGCGGTCATCTCGCTCGACGCCAACGACGTCTCGTACGAGATCCCGGCCAACCTGGGGATCTCCGGCGGCACCCAGACCACCTGGTTCGAGGGGCAGTTGAAGAAGTTCCGGGCCGCCGGGTCCGGGATCGACTTCGTCGTCGTCTTCTTCCACCACTGCGCGTACTGCACCGCGACCGCGCACGCCTCCGAGGGCGGGGTGCGGGGGGAGTGGGTGCCGCTGTTCGAGAAGTACACCGTCGACCTCGTCATCAACGGGCACAACCACGTCTACGAGCGCTCCGACGTCCTCAAGGGCGACAAGGTCGCCAAGGAGCTGCCGATCGGCGGCACCGCCTACCCGGAGACCGACGGCGTCGTCTACGTCACCGCGGGCGCGGCGGGCAAGAGCCTGTACGCGTTCCCCGTCGCGGACACGTACGAGGGGCACGAGAAGGAGATCGACCCGTTCCCGTCGTACGTCGTCCAGGCCGACGGCAGCCACCGGGCGGTGACCGTCGACTGGTCGCGGGTGCGGTACACCGACTACTCGTTCCTGCGGGTGGACGTCGAGCCGGCGCCGGTGGGGCGCACGGCGACGCTGACGGTGCGCGGGCTCGCGGAGACCGGGGAGGAGATCGACCGGTTCGTGGTGGCGCGGAAGGTCAGGCGCTGAGCCACCGGCGAGTATGACGCAACGTCACATCCGTTTCAGGACAGACTGTTTGGCGGCCGTGAACTCCTCGTCCGTCAAAACCCCCGAGCGGTGCAGCTCGCCCAGTTCGCGCAGGCGGCGCAGGAGCGCGTCGTGGTCGTCCTCGGCGGCCGGCGCCGCCGGGGCGGCCTGCGGGGGAGCTGCGGGCGGGGTGAGCTCCTTCGGGGCCGACTGGGCCGACTGGGCCGCGGGGTGCGGCAGGCGGGCCTGGACCGCCGCCGCGACCAGCGCCATCAGCGGGTCCTTCTTGAAGCCCCACAGCTCGACCGAGTTCGGGTCGTACTTCGGCGGGGCCTTGGTGGGGGAGGAGCGCACGACGAAGCGCAGGCAGCCGTTCTCCAGGCCCAGGGCCGGCTGCCACTCCACCGCCGTGATGTCGGCGAGGGCGATCAGGCGGGTGCCCGACGAGGCCTTGGCGTCCTCCGTCTTCCAGTTCCACTCCAGGCGGACCTGCTCCCCGTCGAAGCTCGCCGTGCCGTCCCCGGCGGAGACCGACAGCGGGACGGGCGGGCCCGGCAGGGCGTAGGAGGTGCAGGGCGTCGCCGGTATCCGCTCCAGCAGGTGGGCGTTGCGGACCTCGTCGACGAAGTACTCCGCGACGCCGTAGCGGTCCGACTCGACGGTGAGCTGGTACGGGTCCGTGCCCTCGGCCAGCTTGCCGCCGGTCGCCTGGAGCAGCGGGTCCGCGCCCTCGCGCAGCCGCAGCCGCAGCCGGCCCGACTTCTTGCCCTGCTCGAACGAGATGCCCGCCAACGCGCCCAGCGGCACGACCAGTTCACCCAGTTCCCTGCGCAGCAGGCTGACGCCCTTGTCGCGGCCCGGGACCAGCCGCAGGGTCTCGCCGTCGAACGTCCACGTGCCGTCGCGCTGGATGATTTCCGCCATGCGGCAATTCTGGCATCAGGCCCCGCGGGAAGTGGTCTACACCTTGACCGGTCGAGAGGTGAGCGGTACGCATGGTGACCGATCGGTTGCTCAACCGCACAAGGAACCCGCCAACGACCGCCGTCGAAGGGACCGTTCTGTGAGGAAGCGCCAGAGACCGACCCGGCTGCTCGGCAGCCTGCTGCTCGTCGCCGCCGCCGGCGCGGGCGCTCTCGGGGCCGCGCCCGCCCCGGCCGCCGCCACCGCCACACCGCTCGGGCAGATCGTGCCCGCGCCCGCCGAGGTGACCGCGGGCGGATCCTCGTACGAGATCACGGCGAAGACCCGGATCCGGGTCGACGACGGATCGCGCGAGGCGCGGCGCATCGGCGGATATCTCGCCGGGGTGCTGCGGCCGTCCACCGGCTATCGGCTGCCCGTCACGGACGACGACGCCGGCGACGGGATCCGCCTCGAACTCAGCAAGAAGGACACGGCACTCGGGGGTGAGGGCTACCGGCTGACCAGCACCGGGCGGTCCGTCACCATCGTCGCGCACGCGCCCGCCGGCCTCTTCCACGGTGTGCAGACGCTGCGCCAGCAGCTTCCGGCCGCCGTCGAGAGCGACAGCAGGCAGCCGGGGCCGTGGCTCGTCGCGGGCGGCACCGTCGAGGACAGCCCGCGCTACGGCTACCGCAGCGCCATGCTCGACGTGTCCCGGCACTTCTTCACCGTCGACCAAGTCAAGCGCTACATCGACCAGTTGGCGCTCTACAAGATCAACAAACTGCATCTGCACCTGAGCGACGACCAGGGCTGGCGGATCGCGATCGACTCCTGGCCGCGCCTGGCCACGTACGGCGGCTCCACACAGGTCGGCGGCGGTGCGGGCGGCTACTACACGAAGGACCAGTACAAGGACCTCGTCCGGTACGCCGCCTCGCGCTATCTGGAGGTCGTGCCCGAGATCGACATGCCGAGCCACACGAACGCGGCGCTCGCCTCGTACGCGGAGCTGAACTGCGACGGCGTCGCGCCCCCGCTCTACACCGGCACCGACGTCGGCTTCAGCTCGCTGTGCGTGAACAAGCCCGTCACGTACGACTTCGTGGACGACGTGGTGCGCGAGATCGCCGCGATCACGCCGGGCAAGTATCTGCACATCGGCGGTGACGAGGCGCACTCCACCAGCCACGAGGACTACGTGACCTTCATGAACAAGGTGCAGCCGATCGTCGCCAAGTACGGCAAGACCGTGGTGGGTTGGCATCAGCTGACCGAGGCGACGCCGGCGAAGGGTGCCCTCGCGCAGTACTGGGGGCTCGACGGGACCAGCGCCGCGGAGAAGGCGCGGGTCGCCGCGGCCGCGCGGAACGGGACCGGGATCGTCCTGTCACCGGCCGACCGTACGTACCTGGACATGAAGTACACCAAGGACACGCCGCTCGGGCTTGCCTGGGCCGGGTACGTCGAGGTCCAGCGGTCCTACGACTGGGACCCCGGCAACTACCTGCCGGGTGCCCCGGGTTCGGCGATCCGTGGGGTCGAGGCGCCGCTGTGGTCGGAGACCCTGTCGACCTCGCCGCAGATCGAGTACATGGCGTTCCCGCGGCTTCCCGGGGTCGCCGAGCTGGGGTGGTCGCCCGCGGCCACGCACGACTGGGGCACCTATAAGGTGCGGCTCGCTGCTCAGGCGCCGCGCTGGGACGCGCTCGGGATGCAGTACTACCGGTCGCCGCAAGTCCCTTGGGGCAGCCGCTAGGTGAAGAAGGCCCGCCCGGGAGGACCGTCTCCCGGGCGAGCCCTCTCCGGCTCAGGGTGAACGCCAGGCGATCGGGTTCTCCAGATCGCCGACCAGCTGGAGCGCGCCCGACGGGTCCGACAGGTCGACCATCTGCTGGTTGTTGCGCAGCTGGAGCCGGTTCAGGGCCGACAGCGCGAAGCTCGGCGCGAACATGTCGAACTGGGCGAACTTGTCGGCCAGTTGGGGCGCCGAGTTCTGGTAGTCGCGCACGCACTGGGCGACCGCGTCCCAGAACGTGGCCTCGTCCAGGACACCGTCCTCGACCAGGTTCGCCGCGAGGAAGCGGAAGAAGCAGTCGAAGACGTCCGTGAAGATCGACAGGAGCTTCATGTCGTCCGGGACGTCCGCGCGGATCCGGTCGACCTTCGGCGGCAGGACCGCGTCCGTGTCCATCACCGCGATCTCCTCGGCGATGTCCTTGAAGATCGCCCGGGTGACGACACCGCGTTCGTCCAGGACCAGGATGACGTTCTCGCCGTGCGGCATGAACACCAGGTCGTAGGCGTAGAAGCTGTGCAGGAGCGGCGTCAGGTAGGCCTTGAGGTACGGCTTCAGCCACGCGGCCGGGGTCAGCCCCGAGCGTTCGATCAGCGCGCCCGCGAAGGACCGGCCCTCGCGGTCGACGTGCAGCAGCGACGCCATCGTCGCCAGGCGCTCGCCCGGCGCGAGGGACGGCACCGGCGACTCGCGCCACAGCGCCGCGAGCATCTTGCGGTACGGCGAGTAGCGGTCGGTGGCGGCCTCGTACTCCAGGTGGCGATAGCCGACGGCCGCGCACTCGCGGATGATCGTGAGGCCGGTCCCCTTCAGCACCTCGTCGTTCTCGATGAGCCCGGCGAGCCAGTCGTTGATGGCCGGGGTCGCCTCCATGTACGCCGCCGAGAGGCCGCGCATGAAGCCCATGTTGACGACCGACAGCGCCGTCTTCACGTAGTGCTTCGACGGGGACGTCGTGTTGAAGAACGTACGGATCGACTGCTGCGCCAGGTACTCGTCGTCGCCCTCGCCCAGGCAGACGAGGTGTTGCTGGGCGACCTCGGCGGCGAACGTGACGGAGAGCTTGTTCCACCACTGCCACGGGTGGACCGGGATGAACAGGTAGTCGGCCGGGTCGAGGCCCTGGTCGCGCAGCGTCGCGCGGAAGCGGGCGATCGTCGCGTCGCCCAGTTCCTCGCGGAGGAACGACTCGTAGTCCAGGCCGACGCCGCAGGTGAACGCCGCCCGCTCGCGGGTCGCCGCCAGCCAGACCAGGCGTACGGGGCTCGCGGTCTCCGGCGCGTACGACAGGTACTCGTGGATGCCGAAGCCGAGCCGGCCGTTGTTCGCGACGAAGCAGGGGTGGCCCTCGGTCATGCCGGTCTCGATGTCCTGGAAGGACCCGGAGGCGGCCAGTTCGCGCGCGGGGACGTCGGGCTTCGTCAGCTTGAAGCAGGTGCCGGACAGCGTGGAGGAGATCTCCTCCAGGTAGACGGGCAGGATCGCGTCGGACAGGCCGAGCGACTCCTTCATCTCGATGAAGAACTGCTGCGCGTTCAGGGGGAGTTCGGCGCCGTCGCGGTGCCGGGTGAGGGTGCCCGGGTCCACCTGCCAGTGGTCCAGGCGCAGCCGGCGCGCCGTGAAGCGGTAGCGGGTCAGACCGTCGTCGCTGCGGACGACGTAGCGGTCCGTTCCTTCGGTCGGCTCGGGGGTGAGGAGACGCTCGTGGCTGAACTCGGCGAGCGCCTTGCGGATCAGGAGCCGGTTGGCCTCGGCCCAGCGCTCGGGGGACAGGTGGGAGACGGTGTCGGCGAGAGGGGATGCGATGGTCATGCTCAGGCGTCCCTTCCCGTGGCCGTCTCGGATCCTGTGGCCGCCTCGAACTGCTTGCGCGTGCAGAAGCTCAGCAGTGCCGTCTTCTCGGGCTTGGCGATCTCCCGGTCGGGCACGAAGCCGACGGCCGCGTTCAGGGCGTGCACCGCCGTGTTGCGCACGTCGGGCTCGACGACGACCCGCTCCACCGCCGGGTCGGCGAAGAGGTGTGCCATGACGGCGGTGATCACGGCGCGGGTGAAGCCGTGCTCGGGGGTGTCGGTCGGGGCGACGAGGAAGTGCATGCCGATGTCGCCCGGCTCGGGGTCGTACAGGCCGACGAGTTCGACGTGGGCCGGGTCGTAGCGCTCCATCAGGAAGACGGGCACGCCGTCGCGCTCGCCGATGAAGGCGTCGTGGTGCTCGGCCGCGGCGATCGCCATGTACTCCCGCTCCACGTCCTGGAGCGCGGCGTCGCCCATGAGCCAGAACGACGCCTTGGGGTGCGTGACCCAGCCGTGCACGAGCTCGGCGTCCTTGAGCGGGTCGAGGGTGCGTATGTCGAAGGCGGTGCTGGTGCTCATACGGCGAACTCCTGAAACGCGATGGTCTTCTCGACGGGGTAGTACTCGGTGCCGAGCAGCTCGCCGATGATGTAACTGTTGCGGTAGGCGCCCATGCCCAGGTCGGGGCTGGTGATCGAGTGGGTGTGCACGCCCGCGTTCTGCAGGAAGATGCCCCGCCCGGTCGTGTCGATCGCGTAGTTGCGGGCGACGTCGAAGCGGCCCCGGGCGTCGAGCCGGATGCGGTCCTTGACGGGCTCCAGGAAGGCGGGCGTCGCGTACTTGTAGCCCGTGGCCAGGATCAGGCCCTCGGTCTGGATCTCGTACGCCTTGTCCTGCTCCTCCTGGTGGAGGCCGAGGGTGTACGTGCCGTTCTCGTAACTGGCACCGCGCAGGGCCGAGTTGGTGAGCAGGCGGGTGGGGACGGGCCCGGCGAGACCCTTCTGGTAGAGCAGGTCGAAGATCGCGTCGATCAGCTCGCCGTCGATCCCCTTGAACAGGCCCTTCTGCTTCTCCTCCAGGGAGTAGCGGGTGGCCTCGGGCAGCGCGTGGAAGTAGTCGATGTAGTCCGGGGACGTCATCTCCAGGGTCAGCTTGGTGTATTCGAGGGGGAAGAAGCGCGGTGAGCGCGTGACCCAGTTCAGCCGGTAGCCGTGGACGTCGATCTCGCTGAGCAGGTCGTAGTAGATCTCGGCGGCGGACTGCCCGCTGCCGACCAGCGTGATCGACTCCTTCTGCTGGAGTTCCTGCTTGTGCTGCACGTAACGGGAGTTGTGGATCGCGTCGCCGCCGAGGCCCTGGACGGCCTCGGGGATGTGCGGCGGGGTGCCGGTGCCGAGGACGAGATGGCGGGCCCGGTACGTCTCGCCGCTCTCGGTGGTGACGACGTACAGCTCGTCCTCGTACGTCACCTGCGTGACCGTCGTGCTGAACCGGATCGAGGAGAGTTTCGCGGCGGCCCAGCGGCAGTAGTCGTTGTACTCGACGCGCAGCGGATAGAAGTTCTCGCGGATGTAGAACGCGTACAACCGCCCCGATTCCTTCAGGTAGTTGAGGAAGGAGTAGGGGGAGGTGGGGTCGGCGAGGGTGACGAGGTCCGACATGAACGGGGTCTGGAGGTGTGCTCCCTCCAGGAACATGCCGGAGTGCCATTCGAAGTCGGGCTTCGACTCCAGGAAGACGCCGTTCAGTTCGGCAATCGGTTCGGTGAGGCAGGCGAGGCCGAGGTTGAAGGGGCCGAGCCCGATACCGATGAAATCAACTGGCGCGGTCAAGGGTGTCTCCCAGGTACTGCTCGGCGTGGCCGGCGATGAGGTCGAGGACGGCCGAGATGTCGGCGAGGGTCGTCTCGGGGTTGAGCAGGGTGAACTTCAGGTACTGGCGGTCGCCCACCTTGGTGCCCGCGACGACCGCGTCACCGGAGGCGAACAGGGCCTTGCGGGCATGGAGGTTGGCGCGGTCGATCTCGGCCGGGTCGGTGATCTCGGCCGGGATGTAGCGGTAGACGAGGGTGGACAGGCGCGGCTCGACGACCACGTCGAAGCGCGGGTCGGCGGCGAGCAGCTCCCAGCCCTGGCGGGCCAGTTCGCAGACCTCGTCGAAGAGGCCGCCGATGCCGTCGGCGCCCATCACGCGCAGCGTCATCCACAGCTTGAGGGCGTCGAAGCGGCGCGTGGTCTGGAGGGACTTGTCGACCTGGTTGGGGATGCGCTCGGCGACCGTACGGCGGGGGTTGAGGTACTCCGCGTGGTACGTGGCGTGCCGCAGCGTCGCCCCGTCCCTGACCAGGACGGCGCTCGAACTCACCGGCTGGAAGAAGGACTTGTGGTAGTCGACGGTGACGGAGTCGGCACGCTCGATGCCGTCGATCCGGTCGCGGTGCCTGGGCGAGACGAGCAGTCCGCAGCCGTACGCCGCGTCGACGTGCATCCACGTCCCGTACTGGCCGCACAGCTCGGCGATCTCCGGCAGCGGGTCGATGGAGCCGAAGTCGGTGGTGCCCGCGGTGGCGACGACGGCCATGGGGACGAGGCCGTCGCGTCGGCAGCGCTCCAACTCCGTGGCCAGGGCCAGGGTCTGCATGCGCTTGTCCTTGTCGACCGGGACGGAGACGACGGCCCGCGCGTCGAGGCCGAGCAGCGTCGCGGACTTCTTCACGCTGAAGTGGCTGGCCTCGGAGGCGAAGATGCGCAGTTTCGCGAGGTCCTCGGTCTTGGCCTCCTGACGGGCGAGGAGCAGTGCCTGGAGGTTGGACTGCGAGCCGCCGGAGGTGAACACGCCGTCGGCGGCCGGGCCGAGGCCGATCCGGCCCGCGGTCCAGTCGATGAGCTTGCGCTCGATGAGGGTGCCGCCCGCCGACTGGTCCCAGGTGTCGAGCGAGGAGTTGACCGCGGAGAGGATCGCCTCGCCGAGGACGGCCGGGATGACGACCGGGCAGTTGAGGTGGGCGAGGTAGCGGGGGTGGTGGAAGTAGACGGCGTCCCGGAGGTAGACGTCCTCCAGCTCGTCGAGCACGGCGATCGTGTCGTGCAGCGGCTTGTCGAGGTCGACGGCGTCGATGGTGGGGGCGAGGGCGTCCGGGGTGACGCCCGTGAACGGCCGTGTCGTGGTGGCGAGTTTGGCCGCCACCCGCTCGACGCCCTCGGTCACGGAACTGCGGTAGAGCTCCGCGGTCGTGTCATTGAGCAGGTGGGATCGGAGGTGCGGCCCGCAGGGCCTCGGCTGAGGGTGGTGGTGGGAGACGGGCGGGCGCATGAACGGTTCCTCCGGGTGGGGATGCGGGTGTTCCCGGGTGGGGCAGGAAAGGGTCCGAGGCCGCGAAAAGGGGCGGGGTCGCAACCTCTTGACTTAGGTTAGCCTAACCTAAGTTGAGCTTGCGACCCCGCCCCTGTTCTGTGACCGGATTGCGCGGATGTGGCGTAAAAGTGCCGGAGTGGTAAGGGAGTTGGCGCGGGAGTTACGCGTCGGCCGGCTGCTCGCGCAGCGCGTCCTCGCTCAGCCCGCGCTTCCAGTACCCGACGAACGTCACCGCCCGCTTGTCGTACCCGCGCTCGCGCACGAGATGGCGGCGCAGCTCCCTCATCGTCCCGGACTCGCCCGCGAGCCAGGCGTACGGGCTTGCTGTGTCGGGGAGTCGGGCCGCGCGGACGGCGTCGAGCGCGCTCGGCGCGTTCTCGTCGCGGACCAGCCAGTGCACGGTGAGCCGGGCGGCGGTGAGGATCGGCTGGATGTCCGCGCGGTGCGGGACCTCCAGCCACACGTGCGCGGACACGTGCGCGGGCAGCCAGGCGAGAACGCCGAGGGCGGCGGGCAGCGCCGTCTCGTCGCCCCACATCAGGATGTGGTCGAAGTCGTCCTGCGGGCGGCAGCGCACGGCGGTGTTGTCGCTGACCGCCGGGCCGAGCACGACGACCTTGTCGCCGGGCCGCGCGGCCTCCGCCCAGCGGCAGGCGGGACCGGCCGCGGCCGGATCGTCGTTGTGCAGCACGAAGTCGATGTCGACCTCCTGCGCGGGATGCCTGCGCTGGCCGCTGAGGGTGTACGAGCGCATGATGGCGCGCTCGTCGTCCGGGATCGCCCGGTACGCCGCGTGCCAGGCACGGCCGTCGTCGCCGGGCTCGGGGACCGGGAGCACGGGGGCGTCCTGGCCGGGGTGCGGCAGGAAGAGGGAGAGGGACTGGTCCCGGCCGCCGCTGTGGAAGTCGGCGAGTTCGGGGCCGGTGAAGGTGACCCGGAGCAGCGACGGGCCGAGCCGCCGCTTGCGGTCCACTTGCAGATCGAAGAATCGGAAAGGGGCTACAGCGGGGGCTTCGGCCGTCACGGTCATGGGGTTACGACACCTTCTTCGCGGTCTCGATCGCCTTGGCGAGGTTCTCCAGGAGCGGGGCGCACTTGTCGTAGGACAGGATCGGCTCGGGGGAGCGGGGGATGACCTGGCCGGCCTTGACGGCGGGCAGCTTGTCCCAGGTCGGCTTCTCGCCCTTGAGGGCGTCCGGCTGGAGGGCCTGCGCACGGTCGTCCATCATGATGATGTCGGCCTTGTGCTTGTCGACGTTCTCCCAGCTCAGGTTCTCGAACCAGCCGCCGGACGCCTTCTTCGCGGCCGCCGTCGGCTCCACGAAGTTCACGCCGAGCGCCTTGAAGTACTCCAGGTCGATGGAGAGGTCCGTGCCGGACACGTAGAAGATGTCGGCGCTCGCGGAACCGGCCATGACCTTGATGTCCGGGTTGGCCTTGGCGGCCTTGCGCAGCCGGGCGGCGGCGGTCTCGAAGCGCTTCTTCGCCGCGACGACCTTGTCGGCCTTCATGTCGGCGCCGAGCGACTCGGCCAGCGCGTACATGCGCTCCAGCGGCTGGGTCAACTGGCGGTCGTACACGGAGATCCCGACGCTCGGGGCGAGCTTCGCGATCTTCTTCGCGGACTCCTCGGGGACGTACCAGAGGGTGCCGGCGTTGTCGAACATCGTGGTGATCAGTACGTCGGGGGCGAGGCCCGCGTACTTCTCGATGTTGAACTGGCCCCACTCGTTGCCGATGACCGTGACCTTGGAGACGTCCATGTCGCCGGCCTGCACGTCGGGCTTGCCGCCCTTGACCGTGGTCGGGCCGAAGACGCCCTTGACCTGCACGCCGTAGTCGTGGAGGGCGGCGCCGACGCCGGTGAAGGCGACGATGTTCGCCGGGACCTTGTCCAGCTTCACGGTCGTGCCGCGGTCGTCCTTGAACGACCAGGGGCCGGACTTGTCGGCCTTCGCCGTGGAGCCCGAGCCGCTGTCTTTCGAACCGTCGTCGCTGCCGCACGCGGCGAGTGCGACACCGAGGCCGAGGGCGCCGCCGGCGGCGAGGATGCCGCGGCGGGAGGGGCGGGACAGTCGGGCGTTGGGCATCAAGGGCTGCTTTCGGACATGCCAGGCGCCTGCGGCGGCCGGACCGGGACGTTGGAACTGAGGGTAGGTTAACCTAAGTTCCTGGCCTGTCCAGAGGGTGGGGGCAGTCCTGGTGCGGGGCACGGGGCGCTGCCCCGGACCCCGCTCCTCAAACGCCGGAGGGGCTGGATCCGCCGCCGGAGCGGCTGGATCCGGCTACGACGTCAGGCCCAGCTCCCTCGCGATCAGCATGCGCTGCACCTCGCTCGTGCCCTCCCCGATCTCCAGGATCTTGGAATCCCGCCACATACGGGCCACGGGGTACTCGTTCATGAACCCGTAGCCGCCGTGGATCTGCGTGGCATCCCGCGCGTTGTCCACCGCGATCGTCGACGAGTACAGCTTCGCGAGCGCCGCCTCCTTCTTGAACGGCTCACCGGAGACCAGCCGCGACGCCGCGTCCCGCCACGCCAGGCGCGCGGTGTGCGCCTTCATCTCCATGTCGGCGATCTTGAACTGGATCGCCTGGTAGCCGCCGATGCTCTGCCCGAACGTCCGCCGCTCCTTGGCGTACTTCACCGACTCGTCGACGCAGCCCTGCGCGAGCCCCGTCGCGAGCGCCGAGATCGCGACCCGGCCCTCGTCGAGGATCCGCAGGAACTGGGCGAAACCGCGGCCCTCCGTGCCCAGCAGGTTCGCCCCGGGGACCCGTACGTCGTCGAAGTGGAGCTCACGCGTGTCCGACGCGTTCCACCCGACCTTCGAGTACGGGGCCGCGACCGTGAACCCGGGCGTGCCCGACGGCACGATGATCGACGAGATCAGCGGCTTGCCGTCCGCGGTCCGCCCCGTCACGGCCGTGACCGTGACCAGGCCCGTGATGTCCGTACCGGAGTTGGTGATGAAGCACTTCGTGCCGTTGATGATCCAGTCGCCGCTCGCCTCGTCGCGGACCGCCGTGGTGCGGGTGCCGCCCGCGTCCGAACCCGCCTCCGGTTCCGTGAGGCCGAACGCGCCCAGCACCTCGCCGCTGCACAGCTTCGGCAGCCACTGGCGCTTCTGTTCCTCGGTGCCGAACAGATGGATCGGCATGGCGCCCAGCGAGACGCCCGCCTCCAGGGTGATCGCCACGGACGAGTCGACCCGGGCCAGCTCCTCAAGCACGATGCCGAGCGCCAGGTAGTCGCCGCCCATGCCGCCGTACTCCTCGGGGAACGGCAGCCCGAACAGGCCCATGCGGCCCATCTCGCGCACGATCTCGTACGGGAACTCGTGCCGCTCGTAGAAGTCACCGATCTTCGGCGCGACGACCTCGTGCGCGAACTCCTCGACGGTGCGCCGCAGTTCCTCGTGCTCGGGGGAGAGGTGGTGATCCATCGTTGTCACTGCTCCTGGTCGGGCTGTGCCTCGGGTGCGAGGGCGCGGACGGTGCGGGACGGGCTGGGTCGGCCCAAGATGCCGGCCATCCACACGCTGGTGGCGGTGAGACGGCCCAGGTCGACCCCGGTCTCGATGCCGAGCCCTTCGAGCATCCAGACGAGGTCTTCGGTGGCGAGATTGCCGGTGGCGCTCTTCGCGTACGGGCATCCGCCGAGGCCTCCGGCGGACGCGTCGACGGTGGTGACGCCGTGCTGGAGCGCGGCGAGGGTGTTGGCGAGGGCCTGGCCGTACGTGTCGTGGAAGTGCACGCCGATCACGTCCGTCGGCACGCCCGCCTCGTTCAGCTCCGACAGCAGGGTCTGTACGTGGCCGGGGGTGGCGACCCCGATCGTGTCGCCGAGGCTCAGCTCGTCGCAGCCCATGTCCAGCAGGGACGTGGCGACCGAGACGACCTGGTGCACGGGGACGGCGCCCTCCCACGGGTCGCCGAAGCACATGGAGAGGTAGCCGCGCACGTGCGCCCCGTGCTCCTTGGCGCGGGACACGACGGGTTCGAACATGGCGAGGGACTCCGCCACCGTCCGGTTCAGATTGGCCTTGGCGAAGGACTCGGTGGCGCTGGCGAACACGGCGATGCGGTGCGCGCCGAGGGTCAGGGCTCGGTCCAGGCCGCGTTCGTTCGGGACGAGGACCGGGAGGCGGACGCCCGCCCCGATGTCCTGGACCAGGGGGAACAGGGTCTCCGCGTCCGCCAGTTGGGGGACCCACTTGGGGTGCACGAAGCTTGTGGCCTCGATGGTGGTGAGGCCGGCCGCGGCGAGGCGGTGGACGAACTCGGCCTTGGCCTCCGTGGGGACGAGGGTCTTCTCGTTCTGGAGGCCGTCGCGGGGGCCCACCTCGTGGATGCGGATCTTTGGGGGGAGGCCTTGGGCCGGGACGGTCATGGGGAGGGCCGGGGTCACTTTTGCGCCTCCTCGCCGTGGGGGACTGGGTTGTCGGGCGACTGCTGCGCCGTCGTGGCCGGCCGCGCGGTTCCCCGCGCTCCTGGCGGGGCGCTCCCTTCGGCGGGGTCGACAACTGCCAGGACCTGGTCCATCGCCACCGTCGTGCCGGGAGTCACGTCCAGCTCCGTCACCACCCCCGCGTGCGGGGCCGCGATCACGTGCTCCATCTTCATCGCCTCCACCACCAACAGGCTCTGGCCCTCGGTGACTTCGTCGCCGACCGACACCTTCACCACCGTCACGGTGCCGGGCATCGGCGCCGTCAGGGAGCCCGCGCCGCCGGCGCCCGCGCCCGTCAGGCTCGCCGCCACCGGGTCGTGGTCCTGGACGTGCCAGGCGTCGCCGTCGCGGGCCAGCCAGTCGGCGGCGGACGCGGTGAGGCGGGCCGGGGCGGCGGGCTCGCCGTCGACGAGGATCTCGGCGCCGCGGACCCGGACCTCGACGGGGTCGTGGCCGGGGACCTTCATGTGGTGCACGGTCCATGCCGGTTCGCCGCCGAGCCGCCAGCCGGTCGGCTGCGCGAACGGGTCCGTCCAGCCGCCCTGCCCGGGCGCCAGGGACTCCTGGCGCAGTCGGCCCGCCGCCGCGTACACCTCGGCCGGGACGCCGGGGTCGGCCAGGTCGTCCGCCACGCGCTCCACGAGCCCGGTGTCCAACTCGCCCGCCACGACGTCCGGATGGGCGAGGAGGCGGCGCAGGAACCCGGCGTTCGTCGGCACCCCCAGCGTCACCGTCCGGGCCAGCGCGCCCCGCAGCCTGCGCAGCGCCGTGGCCCGGTCGGGGCCGTACGCGATGACCTTCGCCAGCATCGGGTCGTAGAGGGAGGAGACCTCGGTGCCCTCGCTCAGGCCCGAGTCGACCCGCACGCCCTCGCCGTCGGGCTCGCCCAGCGCGAGGATCGTGCCGCCGGACGGGAGGAACCCGCGCGCGGGGTCCTCGGCGCAGAGCCGGGCCTCCACCGCGTGTCCGGTGAGCGTGATGTCGTCCTGGGAGAAGGGGAGTTGCTCGCCGGCCGCGACCCGGACCTGCCACTCCACCAGGTCGATGCCGGTGATGAGTTCGGTGACCGGGTGCTCGACCTGGAGGCGTGTGTTCATCTCCATGAAGCAGTACGCGGACGGGTCCTCGCCCGGCACGATGAACTCCACCGTGCCCGCGCCCCGGTACCCGCACGAGCGGGCCGCCTCCACGGCCGCCGCGCCCATCGCCGCGCGCGTGGCCTCGTCGAGCAGGACGCTCGGGGCCTCCTCGATGATCTTCTGGTGGCGGCGCTGGAGGGAGCACTCGCGCTCGCCGAGGTGCACGACGTTGCCGTGCGCGTCCGCGAGGACCTGGATCTCGATGTGCCGGGGCCGGTCGATCCACCGCTCCACGAGGAGCGTGTCGTCCCCGAAGGAGGCACGGGCCTCGCGCCGCGCGGCCGCGATCTCCTCCTCCAGCGTCGTCAGGTCGCGCACCAGACGCATGCCCTTGCCGCCACCGCCCGCGGACGGCTTGAGGAGGACCGGGGCGCCCAACTCGCGCGCCGCCTCCGCCAGTTCGGGGTCACGGCCGCCCGGCACCACCGGCACGCCGGCCGCCCCGACCGTCTCCTTGGCGCGGATCTTGTCGCCCATGAGCGCGATGGCGTCGGCGGACGGGCCGATGAAGGTCAGGCCGGCCTCCTCGCAGGCCCGCGCGAAGCCCGCGTTCTCCGCGAGGAAGCCGTAGCCCGGGTGCACCGCCTGGGCGCCCGTCGCTGCCGCGGCCTCCAGGATGCGCTCCACGGACAGATAGCTCTCGGCGGCCGGCGGGGGCCCGATCCGTACGGCCTCGTCGGCCTCGCGCACATGCCGCGCGTCCGCGTCGGCGTCGCTGTAGACGGCCACCGAGCGGATGCCGAGCGCCCGCAGCGTGCGGATGACGCGGACGGCGATCTCACCGCGGTTGGCCACAAGGACCGTGTCGAACACAGCAGTTACTCCAGTCATGGCCGTCACATCCGGAAGACGCCGAAGCCGCCGGACTTCTCCGGGAGCGGCGCGTGGGCGCAGGCGGTCAGGGCCAGGCCGACGACCTGGCGGGTCTCCATCGGGTCGATCACGCCGTCGTCCCAGAGCCGGGCAGTGGCGTAGTAGGCGCTGCCCTGGGTCTCGTACTGGGCGCGGATCGGCGCCTTGAAGGCGTCCTCGTCCTCGGCGGTCCACTGCTCGCCGCGCGCCTCCAGCTGGTCGCGCTTGACGGTCGCGAGGACGGACGCGGCCTGCTCGCCGCCCATGACCGAGATCTTGGCTCCGGGCCACATCCACAGGAAGCGGGGGCTGTAGGCACGGCCGCACATCGAGTAGTTGCCCGCGCCGTACGAGCCGCCGATCACGACGGTCAGCTTGGGCACGCGCGTGCAGGCCACCGCCGTGACCATCTTGGCGCCGTGCTTGGCGATCCCGCCCGCCTCGTAGTCCCGGCCCACCATGAAGCCCGAGATGTTCTGGAGGAACAGGAGCGGGATGCCGCGCTGGTCGCACAGCTCGATGAAGTGGGCGCCCTTCTGGGCGGATTCGGAGAACAGGATGCCGTTGTTCGCGACGATGCCCACCGGGTGGCCGTGGATCCGTGCGAAGCCCGTGACGAGCGTCTGCCCGAACTCGGCCTTGAACTCCGAGAACCGGGAGCCGTCGACGACGCGGGCGATGACCTCACGGACGTCGTACGGAGTACGCGAGTCGACCGGCACCGCGCCGTACAGGCCCGCCGGGTCCACCTTCGGCTCGATCGCCGCCTTCACCGCCCACGGCAGCGGACCGCGCTCCGGGAGCGTGGAGACGATGGTGCGGACGATGCGCAGCGCGTGCGCGTCGTCCTCCGCCAGGTGGTCCGTGACGCCGGAGACGCGCGAGTGGACCTCGCCGCCGCCCAGCTCCTCCGCCGTCACCACCTCGCCGGTGGCCGCCTTCACCAGGGGCGGGCCGCCCAGGAAGATCGTGCCCTGATTGCGGACGATCACGGCCTCGTCGCTCATCGCCGGGACGTACGCTCCGCCCGCCGTGCACGAGCCGAGCACCGCCGCGATCTGCGGGATGCCCGCGCCGGACATCCGCGCCTGGTTGTAGAAGATCCGCCCGAAGTGCTCGCGGTCCGGGAACACGTCGTCCTGCATCGGCAGGAACGCGCCGCCGGAGTCCACCAGGTAGACGCACGGCAGCCGGTTCTCCAGCGCGACCTCCTGGGCGCGCAGGTGCTTCTTCACGGTCATGGGGTAGTACGTGCCGCCCTTGACCGTCGCGTCATTGGCCACGATCACGCACGTACGGCCGCTGACCCGGCCGATCCCGGCGATGACCCCGGCCGCCGGCGCCTGCCCGTCGTACAGGCCGTCCGCCGCCAGCGGCGCCAGCTCCAGGAACGGGGAGCCCGGGTCGAGGAGTTGGTCCACCCGGTCCCGGGGCAGCAGCTTGCCGCGCGCGGTGTGCCGCGCCCTGGCCCTCTCGCCGCCGCCGAGCCGCGCCGCCGCGAGCTTGGCGCGCAGCTCCTCGCCCAGCGCGCGGTGCGCCGCCTCGTTGGCCCGCCAGGCCTCCGACGCGGGGTCCGCCGCGCTCGTCAGCTCCGGTGCGTCCTGCATCCCGCCGCCCCTCACCCGGTCCACGATCAGTTAATGAGCGTTAACAGATTTCCTCCAGGTTAACGCTCGCTAACCTCGCTGTCTAGAATTGCTCCATGTCTTCAGGAGCCACCAGAACCGACGCCCCCACCCGCCGCGAGCAGATCCTCAGAGAGGCCGCCCGGCTCTTCGCCGAGCGCGGTTTCCACGGCGTGGGGGTCGACGAGATAGGGGCCGCGGTCGGCATCAGCGGCCCCGGGCTCTACCGCCACTTCGCCGGCAAGGACGCGATGCTCGCCGAGCTGCTCGTCGGCATCAGCGGCCAGCTCCTGACCGGCGGCAAGCGCCGGGTGGCCGAGGCCGAGCACGGGCCCGAGGCGCTGCTCGACTCGCTCATCGAGGGACACATCGACTTCGCGCTCGACGACCGCGACCTGATCACGCTGCACGACCGCGAGCTGGACCGGCTGCGCGACAGCGACCGCAAGCTGGTGCGGCAGTTGCAGCGCCAGTACGTCGAGCTGTGGGTGCAGGCCGTCCGGAAGGTCTATCCGGACCTCGCCGAGCCGCACGCGCGCGTGGCGGTGCACGCGGTCTTCGGGCTGCTCAACTCGACGCCGCACCTGAGCCGCCCCGCCTCGCTGCCCGGCCGGACGGCGACGGCGCAGATGCTGCACAAGTTGGCGCGCGGAGCGTTCGCCGCTGCCGCAGAGTGATCTGTATCTCTGGACGCTCCGGTGACTGGCCGGTAACGTTCCTCTGAGCAAGCGCTTAGTAGTGGGCGTATTGCGTCAGTCGTAGAGCAGCAGTCGTCGTAGGTAGAGGGAGAGTCTCCGTGCGCCGTACCGTTTTTGATGAGGACCACGAGGCGTTCCGGGAGACCCTGCGCGCCTTCATCGAGGCCGAGGTCGTCCCCCACTACGACGAGTGGTTCCAGCAGGGCATCGTGCCGCGCGAGCTGTACGCCAAGATGGCCGAGCTGGGCCTCTTCGGCATCAACGTGCCGGAGGAGTTCGGCGGCGCCGGCCTGGACACCCACAAGTTCGAGGCCATCCAGTACGAGGAGACCGCCCGCGCGGGCGTCTCCTTCGGCGGCTCGGGCGTCCACGTCCTGCTCGCGCTCCCGTACATCAAGATGCTCGCCACCGACGAGCAGAAGAAGCGCTACCTGCCGAACTTCGTCTCCGGTGAGGAGATGTGGGCCCTCGCGATGACCGAGCCGGGCACCGGCTCCGACCTCGCGGGCATGAAGACCACCGCGAAGCTCTCCGAGGACGGCACGCACTACGTCCTCAACGGCTCCAAGACGTTCATCACCGGCGGTGTCCACGCCGACCGCGTCATCGTCTGCGCCCGCACCGCCGCGCCGACCGCCGAGGACCGCCGCTTCGGCATCTCGCTCTTCGCCGTCGACACCAAGTCCGAGGGCTACTCCATCGGCCGCAAGCTCGACAAGCTGGGCCTGCGCACCTCCGACACCGCCGAGCTGGCGTTCGTCGACGTCAAGGTGCCCGTCGAGGACCTCCTCGGCGAGGAGAACAAGGGCTTCTACTACCTCGGCAGCAACCTGCCGTCCGAGCGCTGGGGCATCGCCTACGGCGCGTACGCGCAGGCCAAGGCCGCCGTCCAGTTCGCCAAGCAGTACGTCCAGGACCGTACGGTCTTCGGCAAGCCGGTCGCGTCCTTCCAGAACACCAAGTTCGAGCTTGCCGCCTGCCAGGCCGAGGTGGACGCCGCCGAGGCCGTCGCCGACCGCGCTCTCGAGGCCCTCGACGCCGGTGAGCTGACGGCCGCCGAGGCCGCGTCCGCGAAGCTGTTCAACACCGAGGTCGCGCACCGCGTCATCGACCGCTGCCTCCAGCTGCACGGCGGCTACGGCTTCATGAACGAGTACCCGATCGCCCGCCTGTACGCGGACAACCGCGTCAACCGCATCTACGGCGGCACCAGCGAGATCATGAAGTCGATCATCGCCAAGAACATGGGTCTGTAACCCGGCGCACACCCCAGCGCATTCCACGCCGAACAGCTGCCGGATACAACTGTCCTTATGCAACAGGCACTTGAGTCCCTGCTCGATCTGCTCGACCTCGAACAGATCGAGCAGGACATCTTCCGCGGCCAGTCCCGGTCCGCCGTCGTCCCCCGCGTCTTCGGGGGACAGGTGGCGGCCCAGGCTCTGGTCGCCGCCGGGCGCACCGTCCCGGCCGACCGGTTCGCCCACTCCCTCCACGCGTACTTCCTCGTGGCCGGGGACCCGGGCGCGCCCATCGTCTACACCGTCGACCGGATCCGTGACGGGCGCTCCTTCACCACGCGCCGCGTCGTCGCCGTCCAGCACGGCCGGCCGATCTTCCATCTCTCGGCGTCCTTCCAGACGTACGAGGAAGGGCTCGACCACCAGGCCGACATGCCGCAGGCGCCCGACCCCGAGACGCTGCCGACCGCGGCCGAGATGCTGCCGCGGTACGCGGACGCCTTCGTCGACCCCACGGTCGTCGACCGGCTCCTCGAAGCCCGCGAGGCCGTCGACCTGCGGTACGTGGACGCGCCGCCGTTCGCCTCCGTGGGCGAGCCGCAGCCGCCGCGCTCCCAGGTCTGGTTCCGTACGAACGGCAAGCTCGACGGATCCACCGGCGGCGCCGAGCACCTGCTGCACGTCTGCCTCGCCACATACGTCTCCGACATGACGCTGCTCGACTCCGTGCTGCTCGCCCACGGGCGCGGCGGCTGGGCCGTCGGCGACGTCGTCGGCGCCTCGCTCGACCACGCCATGTGGTTCCACCGGCCCTTCCGCGCCGACGAATGGCTCCTCTACGACCAGGAGTCGCCGTCCGCCGCCGGTGGCCGCGGGCTCGGGCAGGCCCGGATCTACACGCGGGACGGGCAGCTCGCGATCACCGTCATCCAGGAGGGCGTGGTCCGCGTACCGCGCTGAGCCCTCGCCCTGCGGCCGGGCGGCGTTCGCGTTTCGCGCCGATCGGACATACCGTCCCGTACATGGATGTACGGGCTGGCGGTGCGGGCGAGACGACGGAGGAGAACGGCGACGGCGAGGCGGGCGGTGAGAGCGTCTTCACGGTCGTCGTCGCCGCGGCGGCCAATCTGGGGATCGCACTGGCCAAGGCGGTCGCCGGTGTCATCAGCGGCTCCAGCGCGATGCTCTCCGAGGCCGCGCACTCGTTCGCCGACACCGTCACCGAACTGCTGCTGCTCACCGCCCTGAAGCGCAGCGAGAAGCCCGCCGACGAGGACCATCCGCTCGGGTACGGGGGCGAGCGGTACGTGTGGGCGATGCTCGCGGCGGTCGCCACGTTCGTCGGCGGCGCCGTCTTCTCCCTCTACGACGGGATCCACACGCTGGTCGCCGGCGAGGAGCTCGGCGACCCGCTGGTCTCCTACATCGTGCTGGCCGTGGCGTTCCTGCTGGAGGGCTTCTCGCTGCGGACCGCCGTCAAGCAGGCGCGGGGCGAGGCCGCGCGGTACCGGGCCTCCATGGGTACGTATCTGAAGCACACGTCCGACACCGCCGTGAAGGCCGTCGTCATGGAGGACAGCGCGGCCCTCGCCGGTCTGGTGTTCGCCGCGGGCGGGCTGCTCGGCGGGCAGCTCACCGGGTCCGGCGTCTGGGACGGCATCGCCTCGCTCCTCATCGGCCTGCTGCTGCTCTGGGTGGCCTGGGTCCTCGGCCGCTCCAACGCGGAGCTGCTGGTCGGGCGGCCGTTGCCGAAGCCGGTGCGGGACGAGATCCGGGTGCTGCTCCTTGAGGGGGAGCACGTCGAGGGTGTCCTTGAGCTGACGACGCTGGTGCAGGGGCCCCGCGAGGCGCTCGTCGCGGCGAAGGTGGACTTCCGGGACGCGTCCACCGCGGCGCAGATCGAGTGGGCCTGTGAGGAGGCGGCCGCGCGGTTGCGTGAGCGGTTCCCTGCGGTGCGGCGGGTGTATCTGGATCCGACGCCGGGGTTCGCGCAGCGGCGGACGGAGGGGCTCAGCCCCTGGTGAGCGGTGTCCGTTGCCGGGTGCGGCTTTCGTCGTGGCTGGTCGCGCAGTTCCCCGCGCCCCTGGGAAGCTGCGCGCAGCGCATGCTTCAGGGGCGCGGGGAACTGCGCGACCAGCCCCCACCG